>DASPXE010000229.1:0-2009 GCA_035637455.1 Gemmatimonadales bacterium | reverse complement strand
GTCGCACTTCGACCAGGCAGTGCCCACGGCGCCGGTCGTGGTGCTGCTGGACGACCCCGACGCCGACGTGCGCCATCAGGCGATCGATCTGCTGGTTCACCTCCACGCCCGCTCGGCGGCCGGCGCCATCGCCCGGCTGATGCACGACCCGTCGCCCGACGTGCGCCGCTCCGTCGTGGAAGCGCTGGGCAACCTGGGCGCCCAGAGCGGGGTCGCCACCATCACCGAGGCGCTGAGTGACGCCCACGCCGACGTCCGGCAAGCGGCGCTGGGGGCGCTCAACGACCTGAAGGCGCCAATCGCCGAAGCCACCCTCATGAACCTGATGAAGGATCCAGCCGCGGACGTCCGCCAGCGAGCCGCGGAGCTCGCCGGAGAACGCTCCGTGGTCGCCGCGATTCCCCAGCTGCGGCACCTGATCGACGATCCCCGGGGCGACGTGCGCGAGGCCGCCACCCAAGCCTTGGGCCACATTGCCGACCCGGCGGCCCGGCAGGCGCTTCAGGCCGCGCTCCAGTCTCCTGACCCCAGGGTGCGGCGCGCCGCGGCCGAGGCGCTGGGGCAGGATCCATGATGCGCGCCCTGCACCTCGTCATTCTCTCGCTGGCGGCGGGGGGTCCCGGTCGGTCCGGCGCTGATTCCGCCCGCGTCGCGACACTCCTCACCGCCCTCGCGCACACCGACCCCGTGATCTGCGATCTGATCGGGGACCAGCTCGGCAATTTCTGGATGGGCGGCGAACCAGGCCGCCTGGGACGCTTCGACGACGCACCCAACGTCCAGGGAGCGAAGGACTCACTGGCGGGCACCATCACCGATCCCCGGGCGGTGTCGCTCCTGGTCGCGACGCTCGGCACGGACAACCCGTGCGTGCGCCGGGTCGCGGCGAAGCTCCTGGGCAGGAGCGCTGTGTCCGCCGCCGTGCTGCGGGGTTTGCTCAACAACTCCGCGCCGCGGATTCGGGAGAGTGCCGCCTTCGCAAGCGGCGTCGGGGAGCGGCGCGAGACAAGGGCTGCGCTCGAACACCAGCTTGTGGACACCGCGACGGGACCGGCGGCCATGGCCGCGTGGGCCCTGGGCGAGATCCGGGATCCCGCGTCCGCTCCGGCCCTGCAGGGTGCGGTGCACGCCTCGCCCCCGCGGGTGCGGCTGGCGAGTGCCTGGGCGCTGGGTCAGTTCGAGGACGCCAGTTTCGCGAAGGACGTGCTGCCGCTGCTGCGGGAGACCGATCCGGTCCTGCGCGCCACCGCCGCCGAGGCGCTGGGACGGATGAAGAGCCCGCGCGTCGGTGCCGCGCTGGTCGGCGCGCTCGACGACCGCACTGCTGCGGTGCGGCGGGCGGCGGTGAGGGCGCTCGCCGACCTGCACGAGCAGTCCGCGGTCGCGCCGCTCAAGCGGCTGCTCCTGAACGATCCCGACCCGGAGGTGCAACGGGAATGCGCCCGCGCCCTCGGCGACCTGCACGCGTCGCGTTCGCTCGATGCGCTGGCCCGGGCGCTCGGGGACCCGGACGTAGAGGTGCAGCGCGCGGCTGCTAACGCGATCGGGGAGCTCGATGACGTAACCAAGGCGCCGGCCGCACTGGTGCGAGCCACGACGTCGCCGGACCTGGACCTGCGCCGCCACGCCACCCAGTCACTCGCCAAGATCGGCGATCTGGCTACGGTGCAGGCGCTGGCGGACCGGCTGGGAGACGAGGACAAGGACATCCGCCTCGCCGCGGTGGAAGGGCTGGGCGAGATGAAGGTCGCGGCCGCAATCCCCGGGCTGACCCGGGCCCTGAACGACCGCGATCCCGAGGTCCGGCGCGCGGCGGCGGAGGCGCTGGGGAAGACGCAGGAGTAGTTCCGGAGTGAGGTTGGGAGGATGCTACTCGAGCAGCCGCTGCACTTCCGCCGCCGCCGCAAGCCGGCGCTCGACGTGGTCCCCGATCGCCTTGGCGCGCTCGAGCGCGAGCGTGAGATCGGAGGCCGGCCCGCCGGACTGCCGTTTGACGAGGGCGAGGCGCA
>DASPXE010000228.1:0-3635 GCA_035637455.1 Gemmatimonadales bacterium | reverse complement strand
ACGCAATCGCACGTCCGCCGGCTCGCCTGCAGGACCTGCCCGGCGTATGCGGTCGCCGCGGGCAGCGGCGCAGCACCGTCGCCCGCGCCCTTCGGGTCCACCCCGATGCCGAGCGCCACACACGCGAGGGGCGCGTGCCGGCGCACCGCGTCCGACGCGAGCTCGCGCGCCCGCCGCTCGAGCCCGCGCATCGTGTACAGCCCGCTCGCCGGGTCCACGGCGCTCTCTTCCAACGCCTGGTCCATCTCGAGCTTGAGACGGGCCATGGCGTCGACCTTCAGGGTCAGCTCCTCTGGGTTGAGTAATACGCTGAGGTAGTCCCACGCCCCCGCCTCGAGCGCCGCGACGCGCTGTTGGTTGGTCGCGGGCGTCGCCGTGATCATGATGATGGGCATGTTCCAGGCGGCGCGATTCTGGCGCAGCGTGCGGCACACCGCGACGCTGTCGAGGTCCGGAAGATCCGCGTCCAGCACGATGACGTCGGGCCGCACCACCGGTGCCTGGTCGAGCAGCTCCCGCCCGGTCAACACGAAGTGGACGCGATAGCCCCGCGCCTTGATGAGGTTGGCGAGCGCTTGGCTGAGCCACGTGCCGAACGCGTTGGCGACGAGCAGGACGGGAGCACGGAGGAACGGTGCGCGACGAGCCACGCTCGAATGTGGCGACGGCGCGGCACGGGAAACACCGGGGAAACTACTAGCTCGGACCGGAGAAGACCCGGGCTACGGCGTGATCAAGCCCTCGCGGATGGCGTAGCGGACCAGCCCCGCGACATCGTGGACATCGAGCTTCTTCATCACGCGCGCACGGTGAAACTCGGCCGTCTTGAGCGTGATCCCGAGCAGCGCGGCAACCTGCTTCGTGGACTTGCCCTCTGCCACGAGCTGTACGACTTGACGCTCCCGGGGGGTCAGTCGGCCGCGGTCCTGCGCCGCCGCGGCGCGGCAGGCTTCCACCACGGCTCGCGAGACGCCACCGCCCACGTAGAACCCCCCGCGCGATACCTGCTCGATCGCCTGCACCAGGTCCTCCTCCGCCTGGGTCTTGAGCACGACCCCGCGCACCCCAGCGCTCACGGCCTCTGTCACGAGGCGCTCTTGGTCGAGCGCGGTGAGCAGCACGACCTGGGTGTCCGGGCACGTCTCGGCGATCTCGCGCGCGGCGTCGATGCCGTTCAAGAGCGGCATCATGATGTCGAGCACCGCGACGTCCGGGTGGAGCTCGCGCGCCGCGGCGGCCGCCGCCCGGCCGTCGGCCGCTTCGGCCACCACCTCGACTCCGTGCCGCTCGAGCAGGGCGCGGACGCCGTGCCTGAGCATCGGGTGATCATCGGCCAAGACGACCTGCAGGGACATCATTCCCCTCCGCTGGCCTTCACTGCGCTCCCACCCCTTGCACCGCCAACCCCATTTCCTCGAGGAAGCTGTTCCCCCCCGCCTCCATCCCGAACCGCCGCTCGACCCGCGTCAGCACCAACCGCTCCCGCGCCCGCGTCATCCCCACATACAAGAGCCGCCGAGCCTCCTGGATCTCCGCTTGCCGATGCTCCGTCGACTCGCGAAGCCCTGGAATCTGGTAATCCTCCACTCCCACGATGTACACGCGCGAAAACTCCAACCCCTTGGTCGAGTGCAGCGTGAGGAGGTTGACGCGATCGGGCGCCACCTCGATGCCCTCAGACGTCGAAAGCGCGACGCGCTCGAGGAGTCGATCGATACTTTCCCTGAGTGTTCCCCCTCTCCCCACGGGGGAGAGTGGGTCAGGGGGTGAGGGCTCATCCATCAGCGCCCGCAGGCGGGCCACCGCCGCGGGGTAACGCTGAGCCGGATCAGGCGCGGCCCGGAGCCGCGTCATGAGCGCGCGCCCGCCGAGCCGCTGGATCACCTCGTCGACTGGAGGCGCCGCGGCTCGAGCGGTGCGCTCCCGCTCCATCTCGTAGAACGCCAGTGCATCGCTGTACCGGCCCAGCGTGTAGAACTTCGCGAGCTTGAACAAGACGTCCCGCTCCCTGCTTCCCGCTCCTTGCTCCGTGCGGGGCTCGAGTGCGAGCGCGAGCCCGACGTAATCGAGGAGGTTGACCAGCACGGCCTTGCGCGCCCGAATGCCCCGCTGGCGCTCGACCTCCCGATAGACCCGGGCCAGCGTGACCGCGTCGTCCAGGGCATGATGCACCCGGCCGGCGTCAATGCCGAAGCGGTGCGCGATGTCCTCCTGCTTGGGGCTGTCCTGTGACAGCGACCGGACGAGCGGATAGGTGTCGTAGAACACCAGACTCTCGACACCGTCCAATCCGCCCGCCAACCGCCGCAGCACGGGAACGTCGAATCGCTGTCCGTTGTGCGCGATGAGGATGTCGTCCCCAACGAAGGCTCGAAACTCGGGCCACACCTCGGCAAACGAGCGCGCGTCCCGGACGTCCCGATCCGTGTACCCGTGGATCGCGCTCGCCTGCGGCGTGATCGGCCGGTAGGGCTGAATCAGGGAGTGAAACCGGTCCACGATCTCGCCCTGCAGCACCCGCGCGGCGCCGATCTCGACGACGCCGCACGTCGCCGCATCATTGTCCGTCGTCTCGAAGTCGAACGTGACGTAGCGGTCGAGCGCGGTATCGAGCCCCTCGGCGTGCAACAGTTGCAGCGCCTTGAACAGCGTGAGGCCGAGCCCGCTGGTACCCCCGTCCCCCCTCTGCAGCACGAGGTCGCCCTCCGCTCCCGAGGGAAGGTGGCGCTCGCCGGCCGCCATCAGCATACCGCGCAACGCGATCTCGAGGCCGCCTTGCGGCGCGATCGCGATGCTGCGCTCGCCCGCGATGGCGGGCGCGAGTCGCTCGGCGAGTCGCACGGCCTCGGGGCTGTCGGCCGGATCGCTGAGCTCGTCGTGCCGCTCCTCCAACGCGTTCCGGTACGGTCCGACGCTCTGCGACAGGATCTCATCGACGAGCGGCGCTAAGGCGCCGTGCGACCGGGTGAGGGCGCGCAGGTTCTCCACTTGATAGACGAGCCGCCACAGCTTCTTCGTGTCGGGGTGCTGCGCGGGGCGGCGTCGGGCGAGCGTGCGTACCGCCGCCAGAAAACCGGCGTCCCCCCGCTCTGCGTCCGCGGAGAGGGGGAAAGGGGGTGAGGCCTGCACTTCCTGGAGGAAGTGCTCCGAGAGCACGCACCGCGCGAACGCCTCCAACGCGATAGGGTCGTCGGGATCGCGCACGATCCGCAGGGCGGCGATCACGTACTTGATGATATCATCCTCGACCAAGGACCGGCCGCGGGCCAGCCGGCAAGGAATTCCCGCGCGCAGCAGCCGTCCCTCGAGGTACTCGCCGATCTTGTGCTTGCGGTAGAGAATGGCGTAGTCGCCCCATCGCAAGCCGGAGGCCGCGCAATCATCCCCGAGATCGTCGAGCAGCCACGAGGCCTCTTCTGCTTCGTCTCGGAATGCGAATGCATTCACCGCATACGGCGACTCCTGCTCCGCGCTGAGCTGCTTCTCGAACAGCTGGGGATTGTGCGCGAGCACGCGCCGCGCGGTCTCGAAGATCTGGCGCGAGCAGCGACAGTTCTTGTCCAGCACGATCGGCTGGTCGATCCCGTAATCGCGACCGAACCGGACCAGGACGTAGGGGTCCGCCCCCGTCCAGG
>DASPXE010000227.1:0-84124 GCA_035637455.1 Gemmatimonadales bacterium | reverse complement strand
CAGCAGGGGACCGGCCCGGCGCGCCGGCGCCGCTTCACGCGCTATGCCCCGGTGGGGAGCCGTAGCGTCGATGCCTCGCTCGCCGAGCTGTCGGAGCGGGAGCTGATCGCGCTGTTCCGCCAGTCGCAGCCGGCCTGGACGGCCCCGGAGAGCGCATACGGGGCGCGTTGATCTCCACTGTCACTCGACGGCATCCGACGGGGAGTTCGCGCCCGCGGAGGTGACGCGCCGGGCGAAGGCGGCGGGCCTGGCGGCGATCGCGCTCACCGACCACGACACGACGGACGGCGTGGCGGAAGCCGCGCGGGCGGGTGAGGCCTTGGGCGTCCGCGTCGTGTCGGGCTGCGAGTTCAGCGTGAAGGCGCCGTGGGGCGAGCTGCACGTGCTCGGCTACTTCCTCCCCCCGGGCGAGCCGCGGCTCGAGGCGTTTCTCGTCGAGACCCGCGCCGCCCGCCGCCGCCGCGCCGAGCAGATGGTCGGCCGGCTGCAGCGGCTCGGCGTGGCCATCGCGTTCGACGACGTCGTGAGCGAGGCGGGGGACGGCGCGGTCGGCCGACCGCACGTGGCACGGGTGCTGGTGGAGCGCGGCGCGAGCGCGGACATCAACGACGCCTTCGCGCGCTATCTGGGTCGCGGCAGGCCGGCGTATGTCGAGAAACCGCTGCCGGCACTCCGCCGGGTGACCGACCTCGTGCACGCCGTCGGCGCGATCGCACTCGCCGCTCATCTCGGCGAGCATGGCAGCGAGGGGCAGATCCGGCAGTTCCAGGAGCACGGGCTGGATGGCCTCGAGGTGCGGCACCCGAGCCACTCGCCGGCGGTCGAGCACCGGCTCACGCGGATCGCCGGGCGACTGGGACTCGCCATCAGCGGGGGATCCGACTGGCACGGCGATACCGAGCTCGGCGACGCGCACGCGTCACTCGGCGGCGTCGACGTGCCGCTGGAGTGGCTGGAAAACCTCGAAGTGCGTCACGCGGGAGTCGTCGAGCAGAACCGTCGCGCAGCGGCGTCACGTGGAGGCGTGAATCGATGAGCGATCTCCTGGCCATCGGGAGCAAGGCGCCGAGGTTCAAGGCCCAGGCCTCGGACGGGAAGAGCTACGCCCTGGCCGATGTCCTCAAGCGCGCTCACGTAGCGCTGGTCTTCTACCCCGGGAACAACACTCCCGGCTGAAACCGTCAACTCTCCGCCGTGCGCGATGAGATGGCCAAGCTCCAGCGAGCCGGGATCCAGGCCTTCGGCGTCAACCCGGCCGGCGTGGACAGCCACGTTAAGTACGTCAAGCAGCTCGCCTTCAACTTCCCGCTGCTGTCCGATCCCGACCGGGTGATCGCCCGCGCGTACCACGCCCTCAAGGACGACGGGCACGGCATCCAGCGCTCGGTGTACCTGGTGAAGCGTGACGGAACTATCGCCTTCGCGCAACGAGGTGCCCCGCCCGTCGACGAGATCGTCGCCGCGCTGGGGGGAAAGGGCTGAGGAAGTGCCGCCCGAGTTCCGGGGCAAGGTGGCTCTGGTGACCGGTGTCGGCCGCGTGGGACAGATCGGGCAGGCGGTCGCCCGCGGTCTTGGCGGGGCGGGCGCGCAGCTCGTCATCGTGGACTTGAACGCTCTGGCCCTGCAGGACCGGGCCCGGGAACTCGCGGCCACAGGGGTCGCCGTGCGTGCCGTAGCGGGCGACCTCACTACGCCCGACACGGCCCGCCGGGCGGTTGCCGCAGCCGGGGAAGGCTTCGGAGGCCTCGACGTGGTCGTGAACGTCGCCGGCGGACTGCTGAACTACGGCTCCGCACTCGACTTGAAGCCGGAGCAGCTCGAGCGGGAGCTGGCCGTCAACGTCAAGACCGCGTTCTTCGTGTCGCAGGCGGCGATCCCCGCGCTGCTGGAGCGGGGCGGCGGTGCGATCGTGAACTTCGCATCGGTCGCCGTGCTGAAGCCCCAGAGCCAGATGGCGTCCTACATCGCGGCGAAGGCGGCCGTCGCCGGACTCACCCGCGCGCTCGCTCGAGAGTTCCGCGATGGAGGTGTGCGGGTGAACGCCGTGGCTCCGGGCACGATGAAGACGGCCGACAACCTCGCTCAGATGAAGGATGCCAAGGTGCGCTGGGTGGAGCTCGACGATCTGGTGGCCGCCGTGCTCTACCTCGCCAGCGACGCGGCGAGGGCGATCACGGGCGAGATCCTTCCCGTCGGCGGCGACATCTGAGTGGCATGGTCGTCATGCGCGACGTCATCGTGATCGGCGGCGGATGCTACGGCACGTTTTACGCCGGCCAGCTGGCGCGGGCGAAGTATAAGGGAAAGGCCAGCTACCGCCGCGTGATCGTCGTGGATCGGGATCCCGCGTGCCGGGCCCGCGCCGAGCTGGGCGAGGCGCCCGATCGAGCGTTCGTGACGCGCGAGTGGACCGCCTACTTTGCGGAGCTGTTCGACCGGGCAGAGCTCGCGCGAGCGGAGCAGCCGCGAGACTACGTCGTCCCGTCGCCCCTCATGCCGCACCTCATGTTCGAGTGGGTGCTGGCGCGCGCCCGCCGGCGCTGGCCGGATCGGGGAATCGAAGTGGCGCCCGTTCCGGGCTCGCTCGGGACGCCCTACGACCGCGTCGCCGCCGATGGGACGCGCTACGTGTCCTTCGCCGACTGGATCTGTCCGACACACTGCATCGAGCCGGCGATCTGCCCTGCCATCGGCGGGCCGCGAACCTGGGAGATGGGCGACGCCGTGCGGGAGCTCGCCGAGCGACTGCGTCGATCGGCGGAGCCGGTGTTCGGGCCCGTGCTGTTCGTCTGCCGGCACCACGTCTTCGGCGTCGGCACCTTCTCGGTGGACGCGGTGCTGGACGGGGACGGCATCGTTCAGACAGCGGGCGCGAGCGGCGAGCCGGCCGCGGTGCTGGTCGGTACGATCTCGAGCTGTCATGGGGCGCTGAATCTGCTGAAAATGGGCGCCGGAAAGCCGACGTCAGACATCAGACGTGAGACGTCAGTACAGAGCTCTGATGTCTGACCTCTGATGTCTCCTGAAGAGCGTGGAGCGATCCTGACGCGTGCTCAGGCGCTGTTCAACTCCGGGGAATACTGGCTCGCTCACGAAGCCTTGGAAACCGTGTGGCGTTCTATTATTAAGAACGGCGACGAGGACGCCGCGCGCGTCTGGCAGGGGTTGATCCAGGCGGCGGCCGCGCTGCTGCATCGGGAGCGTGGCAACCGGCACGGCGTCGCAGCCGTCGGGACGGCCGCGCTGGAGAAGCTGGCGGGCCCGCCGCGACCGGACGTCGAGTTCGAGATCGAGCGGTTTCGTGCGCAACTCGCGCGCGCCCTGGCGGGAGAGGGGGATCCCCCGCGATTGGAATTCCGCACGGATGCGCCACAGCGTCATTAACGGATACGACGTGATCATCGTCGGCGCGGGCCCCGCGGGGCTGTGCGCCGCGATGTACGCGGGGCGCGGCATGCTCAACGCGGTCACCATCGAGCGCGGTGCCCCCGGCGGCGAGCTCTTGAACACCGACCTGATCGAGGACTACATCGGGTTCGAGAGCATCAAGGGTTGGGATCTCGCTCAGAAGATGGCCGAGCACGCCAAGAAGTTCGGGGCGCAGATCGTCACCGACACCGTGGAGAAGATCCGCAAGGCGGACGACGGCTGGTTCGACGTCGAGACCGCGAGAGGCAGGGTGTACCGGGCGCCGGCCGTGATCCTCACCGCCGGTGGGACGCCCGTGAAGCTCGGGGTCCCGGGCGAACTGGAATATGCGGGGAAGGGAGTCTCCTACTGCGCGGTGTGCGACGGCGCGTTCTTCAAGGGCGAGGTGCTCGCGGTCGTGGGCGGCGGCGACGCCGCCGTCGAGGAGGCGGACTACCTCACCCGCTACGCGAGCAAGGTCTACATCGTGCACCGCCGCGATCGGTTCCGCGCCTCGAAGATTCTTCAGGAGCGCGTGTTGGCGAACCCCAAGATCCATGTGATCTGGAACAACCGGGTCGTCGAGATCAAGGGCACCGAGAGGGGCACCGACCACCTCGTGCTCGAAGACACCGTGGCGCGCGCCCGCTCGACCCTCAAGGTGGGCGGGGTCTTCGTCTTCATCGGGTTCAAACCCAACACCGGTGTGGTCGACGGTCACGTGAAGCACGACGCCGCCGGCTACCTCATCACGGACGACCGCATGATGACGTCGATCCCCGGTCTGTTCGCTGCCGGGGACGTGCGCAGCCAGTTGACGCGTCAGATCACGACCGCGGTGGGCGATGCCACGACAGCGGCGATCGCGGTGGAGAAATACCTCGCCACGGTGAAGGAAAGGGAGAAGGCCGGGGTCGTGTCGTGAAGGTCGTCCCGATCCCGAACGGCCAGTTCGTCGAGAACAGCTATCTCATCATCGACGAGGTCGCGGCGGAATGCGCGATCATCGACCCAGGCGAGGAGGCGGGGCGGGTGCTGCACGAGGTCGCCGCCGCCGGCGCGCGCCCGACGGCGATCTGGGTCACACACGCGCACCTCGACCATGTGATGGGCATTGCACGCGTGCGGAGGGAGACCGGCGCGCCGGTCTATCTGCATCCCGCCGACCGCCAGCTGTACGATCACCTGGTCCAGCAAGGCCTGGCGTTCGGCATCCCCGTCGACCCGCTGCCGCCGCCCGACCGGGAGTTGGTCCCCGGGGAGACGGTCCGAGTCGGGACTCTCGCCTTCACCGTGCGGCACGCGCCGGGGCACTCGCCCGGCAGCGTGTGCCTCGTGGGCGAGGGAGTGGTTTTCACAGGCGACGTGCTGTTCGCGGGTTCGATCGGCAGGACCGATCTCCCCGGCGGCGATTTCGAGACGCTGATCCGGAGCATCGAGCGTGAGTTGCTTACGCTTCCGGATTCCACCATCGTGTACAGCGGCCATGGACCCGAAACGACCGTCGGACAAGAGCGGCGCGCCAACCCCTTCCTCACCGGCGTCCACCGTCTCGCCTGAGCGGCCGGCCTGCCTGCGGTGCGGAGCGGAAGTCCGGCCCAAGCCCTGGGGGTGCAAGAACCCCTGTCCAAACTGCGGCTACACCTATCCGCTGGGTGACTGCTCCGACTAGACCCATGCGGAACGCCGAATGCGGAATGCGGAATGCACGGGCAACCTGCTGCGCCCGGGGCCGGCTGCTTCCTTCTGCACTCCACTTTCCGAATTCGGCATCCGGATGAGCCACCTTCTCGCCCTTGGGCTGCTGGCCCTCGATTGCGTCGTTCGCGCCTGGCGCATTCAGCTCGCTGCCTGGACCGCGGGCGGCCGGCTCGGTTTCAACGACGCGTTCCGCCTCAACCTCTATGGCGAGGCCGCGTCGCAGCTGACGCCCAACCGGCTGGGCGGTGAGCCGGCTCGGTTCCTCGGGCTCACGGAGTCGGGCCTGCGGCCGGTGACGGGGCTGGTGGCGATCGGGGTCGAAGTCGCCTGCGAATGGCCCGTCTTTCTGCTCGCCGCCGCCGCGCTGTTCGTCTATTACGTACCGGACTGGCGCGACGCCGCCGGCGTGTGGCTGCACCGGCACCGCGCGGGTGAGCTGGTCACGATCGAAGTCGTGGCGCTCATCGTGCTGCTCGCCGTCTACCTGCTGCAGCGCCTGGTGCGCTCGGGGATGATCCGGCACCGGGTGCGGCGACAGTGGCGCGTGGCGTGGGCGCACGTGCGGCGCGCGCCGCGGTGGGTGCTCGGCGCGGGGGCGCTGCTCACGATCGTGAGCGTCGCGGCGCGCGCCCTCATCCTGCCCGCACTCGCCTGGGGGATGCCGGACCGACCACCGTTCAGCCAGATGTTCTTCGGCGCGCTCGCGCTGATTCATGCCCCCCTCGTCGTCCCGCTGCCGTCCGGCGGCGGTGGCCTCGAGGTCGCGTTTCTCCAGGGGTTCGCCGGAGACTTCGGACCGCACCAAGTGACGATGCTGTTGCTGTGGCGGTTCTATACGGCCGTGCTGCTGACCGCGCTCGGCGTGTACCAGCTGGTGCGCGAGCTCGGCTACCGCGCGGCCGTCGAGCTGTTCAAGATCGGATGGGGAAAGACTCGGGGCGCAGACGCACCGACGCGCAGCCACATGGGGCGAGCGCGCAAACGCACGAGCGAGTGACGCGTCCAATGGCCGAGCCACGGATCCAACCAGTGACGCCGGACCAAGCGGCTCCGGAGGTGCAGCCGGTTTTCGAGACGTACCTCCAGGAGCGCGGCAACGTACCCAACATGTTCCGTACGGTCGCGCTCCGGCCGAGCCACCTCCGGACGATGATCGCCCACTTCCGCACCGTGATGAACGAGGGCACGGTGCCGCCGCTCCTCAAGGAGTTGTTGTGGGTGCGCATCTCACACCTGAACCGCTGCCGCTACTGACTCAATTCCCACACTGCCTTGGCAAGGCAGAACGGGGCGAGCCAGGAACTGGTCGACGCCCTCCAGGACCGCGGCGGGCGCGCGGCGATCGAGCGGCTGGAGCCGGGGTGGCGCGCGGCGCTCGAGTATGCGGACGTGGTGCACCGATCGGGGCATGAGGTGACCGACGAGCTGTACGGGAGGCTGCGGGCGGCGTGGGACGAGGGGCAGATCGTGGAGATCACGCTGGTCATCGGGATGACGGAGTACTTCAATAGGTTCAATGACGCCCTGCGCGTAGAGCCGACGAAGGGATGAGACGTCGCGGCTACCTCGGAGCCGGAGCGATGGCCACGAGAACAATGGTTCGCTCCAGCGCCTGCTCCACCCCGTGCGGCATGCCAGCGGCAGCCAGAATCAGGTCCCCCGTCCGGGCGTCGAGTGTCCTGTCACCGATGACAAACCTCGCCTTTCCCGAGACAACGAAATAGAATTTGTCGGCCCCGTCGTGCGCGTGGACGTGCTGCACCTGGCCGGGCTCGAAGCAGTTGAGGCCGACGAGCAGCCGGTCGGAACGGAAGCAGTCGAGCTTCGTCATCTTGGCCGGCGAGAAGGTCGCGCGGGCGGGCACGTGCTGGATCGGGTCCTGGGTTGCCATGGGTGATTCCTGGTTGGCGACGGACGGTGCCGTGACGGAACGGACGGAGGCAATGAGCGCGACCCGCGTCGAACGCGATCCCCTGGGCGAGCTGCCGGTTCCCGCCGCAGCGCTGTACGGGATCCAGACCGAGCGGGCGCGTCGGAACTTCCCTATCTCTCACCTGGCGCCTCTCGCCCCGTTCGTCGACGCGGTCATCTGGATCAAGCGGGCGGCCGCGCTCACCCACAACCAGACCAAGCGTCTCGACCCCAAGCTCGCGGACGCCATCGTGCGCGCGGCGGACGAGGTGCTGGGCGGCGCCCACCGGGATCAGTTCGTCGTGGACCCCTACCAGGCCGGGGCGGGGACGTCGCACAATATGAACTGTAACGAGGTGCTCGCCAACCGCGCGAACGAACTGCTCGGGGGAAAGCGCGGCGAGTACCAGCCGGTGCATCCCAACGATCACGTCAACATGGCGCAGTCGACCAACGACGTGATCCCCTCCGCCATCCGCCTCGCGGCGCTGGCGCTGCTGCCCGCCCTGCTCGAAGCGATGGACGGGTTGGCGCGCGCCTTCCTGGCGAAGGGGAAAGCGTTCGATCGCATCCTCAAGGCCGGACGTACCCATCTCCAGGACGCGACGCCGATCCGCCTCGGCCAGGAGTTCACGGCCTACGGCCGCACCATCGAGCGAGACCGAGACCGCGTCGCCCAGGCGGCCGACGCCTTGCGCGACCTCGGGATCGGCGGCACCGCGGTCGGCACCGGCCTGAATGCCGAGCCGGAGTATCCGCGGCTGATGGTGCAGCACCTCACGGCGATGACGGGGATCGCGCTACGGGAGGGCGCAGACCGGGTGCAGCTGATGCAGTCGATGGGCGACGCCGCGGCGTTCTCGGGCGCCCTGCGGACATACGCGATGGATCTGGGCAAAGTGGCCAGCGACCTGCGGCTCCTGGCCTCCGGACCGCGGACCGGGCTGGCCGAGATCACCCTGCCGGCGGTGCAGCCCGGCTCGAGCATCATGCCCGGAAAGGTGAACCCGTCCATCGCCGAGATGGTCAACATGGTGTGCTACCAGGCGCTCGGTAACGACCTGACGATCGCGGCCGCCGCGGAGGCGGGACAGCTCGAGCTGAATGTTATGATGCCGGTCATCGCCCACAATCTGCTGTTCACGCTGACGATCCTCACCAACGCCACCCGCGTCTTCGCGGAACGGTGCGTGGAGGGCATCGAGGCCGACCCGGCGCAGTGCGAGCACTGGCTCGAGCGCAGCCCGGCCCTGGTCACGGCACTGGCCCCAAAGATCGGCTACGCGGAGGCGGCCAAGCTCGCCAAAGAAGCGGTGGCGAAGAACGTCACGGTGCGCCAGCTGGTGATCGAGAAGGGCATTCTCAAGGGTAAGGACTTGGAGGAGGTGCTGGATCTCGCTGCCATGACCGAGATCGGCGTACCCGGGCGGCGCAAGAAGTAGCGCACACTCTTTCGGGAGAGGGCACTGTATGAACTGGATCGTCGCGGGGCTGATCGCAGGCGTCGGCGCGTTCTTTGCGGACTACGTGATGTGGGGGAAGATCTTCACCGGTCCGGAAATGCATGCCTTCGGCACCATGCCGCCCACGCCCGAGGAACGAAAGAAGATGATGCTGCCGGCCATGTTGAAGTCGGCCGCGCTGGCGCTCGTCTTCGGTCTGCTGCTGGCGTGCGGTTATCAACGCCTCAAGGGCGGGCTGTGGGTGCAGGGCGGCGGCCCGCTGGCGGGGATGGAGTTCGCGACGCTCCTCTGGCTGTCGACCATCGCGTTGTCGACCCTCGGGAGCGGAGTGTGGTATGACAAAGTTCGACCGCTGCTGAAGGCGACGTTCTGGTCGTGGCTCGTCCGGATGAACGTCGCGGGATTGCTCATCGGGCTGCTGGTGAAGTGATCTCCGCGCGCGAGGGGCCGTGATTCGAGTCACGGCATCCGGCCCCTCGCTGGTGCTACCTGTTGGTGCATGCACAAGACTCTCCTCGCCGCCGCGCTCGGGCTCACGGTCGCGACGGCGGCGCCGGCCCAGCGGCAGTTCCGGGTTGGTCCGACCTATTCGTCGATCACGCTCGAGGACCTCTCGGGCAACGGCCACCCCTTCTCGTCGTTCGGCGGCTCCGCGGCGTTGATCACCGGAGAGGAGGGAGAGACTGGCTTGACCGTGTCTCGCTACAACGACCTCTCCACGGACGGCAGCGTGCGACGCCTGACGCTGTTCGGCCTGGACTCGTACTACTATCCCATCGGTGCCCGCGGTGTGGCGCCCTTCGCCACGACCGAGCTCGGCCTCGCGCGCGTTACGGAATCCGCGCCGGCGACGCAGTGCCCGCCGCTGCTGTGCCAGGATACCGTCTCCACGTCGAGTCAGATCGCTTTGGCGTTCGGGCTCGGCGTGCGAGTCAACCTCGGAAGCAGCGCCGTGGCCGCGCTCGAAGGGCGCTTCCTGCAGGTGCCGGGCAGCCAGATCCAGTCGCTCGAAGCCCGGGTCAACGCGGCGGTCGCGCTCGGCAGCCCGCACAAGGGTGAGTTCTTGGAAGGGACCGTGGGGCCCACGGTGAGCGTCTTCATTCCGATGTCCGGGTCGCTGCGGGGCCGCGCGCCTTTCGTAGGGGTGCGATTCCGCCGCGATACCAAGAAGGCTGGCACCGTGGGCCTACAGATCGACTTCGCGCCGCTCCGACTCACCGCCAGCTGCTCGCCGGCGGGCTGCAATGAGCCCAACGCGATCCTGTTCGCTCCGGGCTATGAGACCTCCGTACGCCTTCCCTGGGGCCGGGTGTACGGCGAGGTCGGCGTGCTCCTCGCCGGTATCTACACCCAAGGTCCCGACCGCGGCGTCGCCCAGGGGCTGCACGGCGGCCTCGGCTGGGACTTCTACAGCGGCCCGCTGATGTGGAACGTCAACTCCCGGCTCCTCTGGCTGAGGCGCAACTCAGGGGAAAACGTGTTCGGGGTGCAGGTGGGGGTGAGCGGGAGCCCGAAAGTCGGCCGCACAGGGCGGTAACTAAGGGGTGGGGTTGGGCGGGGCAGGCCTCCCGCCCTATATTACCCCCATGCGCGTCACCACCTGGGCAGAGTATGGGTTACTCGTCTCCCTGAACCTTGCGAAGCGCGCCGGGCAGGGACCGGTGGCCGCGCGTGAGCTCGCCGAGCAGGAGCGGCTGCCCCACGATTACGTGGAGCAGATCCTGCTGCGCCTACGCCGCGCCGGCTTGGTGGATTCCGTGCGAGGCGCCAAGGGCGGCTACCATCTGGCGCGACACCCCCAGGCCATCACGGTGAAAGACGTGATCGAAGCGTCGGAGCACGTCACCTTCGAAGTCAACTGCGATCTTCACCCGGTCGATCCCCAGCGATGTAGTCCGGACGCCTCGTGTAGCATCCGGCCCGTGTGGCGGATGCTGGAGCAGCGGATCAACGATCTGCTCGCCAGCGTTTCGCTCGCGGACCTGATGCACGATGAGCGCGAGTTGTACCAAATCGCCGGGGCCATGGCCGGGAACTAATCCCGCCGTCCCTTCTGTTTTTTTTCACATCAAACCCGACTCGACCTGTCGGGTTTAACCGATTGGAGGTCGCTGTGGGGTACGCTCATCCCGATGCGCTGGTTTCCACCGAGTGGGTGGCTCAGCACCGCAACGATGCAGGGTTGCGCTTGATCGAAGTCGACGTGGACACGACGGCCTACGACTCGGGACACCTGTCGGCCGCGGTCGGCTGGAACTGGCAGTCGCAGCTGAACGACCGGGTCCGGCGTGATATCCCCGACAAGAAGGCGTTCGCCGCGCTGCTTTCCGAGGCGGGCGTCACGCCCAAGACCACGGTCGTCCTGTACGGCGACAACAACAACTGGTTCGCGGCCTTCGCCTTCTGGCTGTTGCAGCTGTACGGTCACACGAACGTGAAGCTCATGAACGGCGGGCGGGCGAAGTGGGTGGCGGAGGGTCGGCCCCTCGTGACCGAGCGCACGAGCGTCCGCGCGACGGTCTACCCGGTCCCCACGAAGCTGAACGCCGCGCTCCGGGCCAAGCGCCCCGACGTCGAGAAGGCGCTGAAAGCCAAGAAGACCGTGTTGGTGGACGTCCGATCGAAGCCGGAGTTCGTCGGAGAAATCATCGCGCCGCCCGGCATGACCGAGACGGCGCAGCGCGCCGGTCACATCCCCGGCGCGAAGAACGTCCCGTGGAGCCAGGCCGTGGCGCCCGACGGCACCTTCAAGCCGTTCGAGGAGCTGCTGCAGCTGTACAAGGGGGCGAAGGCCATCGACGGCGGGAACGAGATCATCGCCTACTGCCGCATCGGCGAGCGGTCGAGCCATACCTGGTTCGCGCTCAAGTACCTGCTCGGCGTCAAGAAGGTGCGGAATTACGACGGGTCGTGGACCGAGTGGGGCAACCTCGTCGGCGCCCCCATTGCGAAGGGAGCAGAGTGAAAACGGCGGCGGTCGAGGGCGGTCAAAGGCGGTCGCAGGCGGTCGAGGCCGGCCGCGAACCCGCACTGTGGGGGCTGGTGGGCAACACGCCACTGATCCCTATACCGCCCTCGACCGCCCTCGACCGCCCTCGACCGTCCGTCGTTCTCAAGGCCGAGTGGCTCAACCCCGGCGGCTCGGTAAAGGACCGCGCTGCGCTATTCATCTTGCGAGACGGGATCGCCCGGGGCGAGCTGCCGGGTAAACGGCTGCTCGACGCGTCGAGCGGCAATACGGCGATCGCGTACGCCATGCTGGGCGCCGCCGCGGGGATCGGCGTCACGGTCTGCGTGCCCCGCAACGCGAGCGCGGAGCGCCAGGCGCTGCTCGGCGCCTACGGCGCGGAGGTGGTCTTCACCGATCCGCTCGAAGGCTCCGACGGCGCGATCCGCGAAGCGCGTCGGCTCGCGGCGGAGCGATCCAGTGAATTCTGGTACGCTGACCAATACAACCACCCCGCGAACCCTCGGGCCCACTATCTCACGACCGCCGCAGAGATCTGGCGACAAACGGCCGGCCGGGTCACGCATTTCGTCGCCGGCGTGGGCACGACCGGCACGCTCGTGGGAACCGGCAGGCGTTTGAAGGAATTGAGTCCTCGGGTCGAGCTCGTCGCGGTGCAACCGGATGGCCCATTCCATGGGCTCGAAGGCTTGAAGCACCTCGAGACCGCCATCGTGCCGGGGATCTACGATCCCATGCTGCCCGACTTGACGGAGTTCGTCGAGACAGAGGAGGCGGACCGAGCGGTGCGCCGTCTGGCGCGCGAGGCCGGCCTCTTCGTGGGTTGGTCCACTGGGGCCGCGCTCGTGGCCGCGGAGCGCGTCCTGACCGGCCGACCGCCTGACCGCCCGACCGCCGTCGTCGTGGTCATCGCTCCCGATTCGGGGTACCGTTATCTGAGCGAGCGCCGGCGTCTGGCGGGAGACGCCGCATGACCCTCGTCCTCGAGCTGCGGCACGCGACGGCGATCCGACGGCACGGCGAAGCCGATTATCCAGCCGAAGCGTGCGGGCTGATCGGCGGCACGGCCGACGGCGCCCGCAAGATAGCGGTAGCACTCGTGCCGCTCGTGAATCAGCGGACGGACGCTGCGCGGAATCGCTATCTCATCGATCCCGTGTCGTTCCGCCGCGCGCAGGAGCGGCTCGACCGCGACGGGCTCGAGGTGATCGGGGTGTATCACTCACACCCCGACCACGCGGCGGTGCCCTCCACGTTCGACCGGGAGCACGCGTGGCCGTGGCTCTCGTACGTGATTCTGGGAGTGACACGCGGGCACGCGGCGGAAATGAAGAGCTGGACGCTGTCGGACGATCGCGCGGCGTTCGACGAAGAGTCCATCACCATAGAGGAGCGGAAAGTCGTATGGCAGTGACCGTCTTGATCCCCACACCGCTGCGCCCCTACGTGGGCGGCCGCGACGCCGTGCAGGTGGAGGCCGCCAGCATCGGTGAGCTCCTGGACCGGCTGTCCGGCGAGCACAGCGCACTGCGCAAACACCTGTTTGCCGACGACGGGCGGTTGCGCAGCTTTGTCAACGTCTACCTGAACGATCGGGACATTCGCCAGCTCTCCGCCCAGGAGACGCCGGTGCGGTCGGGCGACACTGTTTCGATCATCCCGAGTATCGCCGGAGGGTCAGGGGGCACGATGGCGACGGCGGTGCATGCAGGGACGGAGCACGCTGCGCCGCTACCCAACCTGTCGCACGAGGAGATTCTGCGGTATTCGCGCCACCTGATCCTTCCCGATGTCGGGGTAGAGGGGCAGAAGCGACTCAAAGCCGCGCGCGTGCTGCTCGTGGGCGCCGGCGGGCTCGGCTCTCCGGCCGCGCTGTATCTGGCAGCCGCCGGCGTGGGGACGATCGGTCTCGTCGACTTCGACGTCGTGGACAAGACGAACCTGCAGCGGCAGATCATCCACGGTACGGCCGCGGTGGGAAAGCCGAAGCTCGAATCGGCGACCGAGCGCATCCGCGACCTGAATCCGAATGTCCGGGTCGAGGCCTTCGAGACGCGCCTCACATCGGAGAACGCACTCGACATCATCCGCGATTTCGACATCGTGGCGGATGGCACCGACAACTTCCCGACCCGCTATCTCGTAAACGACGCCTGCGTGCTGCTCGGCAAGCCGAACGTGTACGGCTCGATCTTTCGATTCGAGGGACAGGCGTCGGTGTTCTACGCCAAAGCCGGCCCGTGCTACCGTTGCCTGTACGCCGAGCCACCGCCCCCGGGACTGGTGCCCTCGTGCGCCGAGGGCGGTGTGTTGGGCGTGCTCCCCGGGATCATCGGGTCGCTTCAGGCGATGGAGACGATCAAGCTGATTCTCGGCGCGGGCGAGCCGCTCATCGGACGCCTGGTGCTGTTCGACGCGTTGAAGCTCCAGTTCCGGGAGCTCAAGCTCGAGAAGGATCCCGACTGCCCGGTGTGCGGCAGCCATCCCAGCGTCACCGAGCTGATCGACTACGAAGCGTTCTGTGGGATCGGCGCCGAGCCGTCCTATGACGGAGCGGAGATCACCGCGCAGGATCTCAAGGCGGAGTGGGAAGGGAACCCGGATCTCCTCGTGATCGACGTGCGCGAGCCGCACGAGTACGAGATCGCCCACATCGCTGGTGCTGTCCTCATTCCGTTGGGCGAACTGCCGGACCGCCTGGGAGAGCTGGACGGTCACCGTGCAGTCGTGACGCACTGCCACCACGGCGCGCGCTCGCTCAAGGCGCTCGAGATCTTGAAGGCGGCGGGCTTTGCGAAAGTGCGCAGCCTGCGCGGCGGGATCGATGCGTGGGCGGTGAACGTGGATTCGTCGCTGCCACGCTACTGACGTCGCATGCCGAAGGGGGGACTCGAACCCCCACGGGCTTGCGCCCACTGGCTCCTGAAGCCAGCGCGTCTACCAGTTCCACCACTTCGGCGCATGCGCGGAACGGCGAATATAGACGGCGGTATAACCTCAAGTCAACTCTTGGCTTGACCGCTCTCAGCCCGGTTTCTATCTTGCCCATGCCCGGTGGATAAGCTCGCCATCGCCCGCAACCCACGGGCGCGACATGACTACCATCTCCTTGAGACGTGGGAGGCCGGCCTCGTGCTTACGGGAACGGAGGTCAAGTCATTGCGGGCTGGCAAGGCGAGCCTCGGCGAGGCCTACGCGCACGTGAAGCGCGGTGAGGTATGGCTCGAGGGCCTGACGATCGCGGCCTACTTGCCGGGGAGCTACAACAACCCGCCTCCCGCCCGCTCCCGCAAGCTGCTGCTCCACGCGCACGAGATCCGCAAGCTGATCGGCGGCACGAGCCGTAAGGGCCTCACCATCGTCCCGCTCGAGCTGTACTTCAAGGACGGCGTCGCCAAGGTTGCGATCGCGCTCGCCAAAGCGAAGCAGCTGCACGACAAGCGCGAGGAGTTGAAGCGCAGGGCCGAAGAGCGGGAGCTCGCCCGCCATATGCGGGCCCGACGCGGATGATCCGGCTCGCTTGCCTCCTCCTCGGGATCACGCCGCCGCCGACGGTCGTGATCGCCACGCCGCGCGGCCAGACGATCGTTCCCATCACGCTGGAGCGCGGCAGCGCGGCCGTGGCGGCGCCGCTGCTCGGGGGACCGCTCGGCCTCACGGTGGCGCTCGAGGGGTCGCGCGCGACAGTGGTGCTCGCCGGCGCGGCGTTCGTGTTTCAGCTGGGCGCGCCGTTCGTGCGCGCGGGCGGCGTGGTTTACGGACTCGTGGGAGAGCCCTATGTGACCCGCGACACACTGTTCCTGCCGCTGCACTGGCTCGCCGACTGCGTGCCGCGGGCGCTGGGGGCGCGCTATCACTGGAATCCGGCGGCTACGCGACTGGAGGAGCTTCCGGTCGCGGGAGCCGTCGCCGCGGCGCCTCCCTCCGTCCCCTCCGCCTCCCCGGCTGCTTCCCCCGTTCCCTCCCCGCCGGCCGCCCCTGCCTCTCCGCCGGCCGGTCGGCCCGCCCTCGGGCCCCATCCGCTCACCGGCCTGCGCCACCACCACGCGGTCGTGATCGATCCCGGACACGGCGGCGCGGACCCGGGGAATCCGGGCCGGTACTTCTCCGGGGGACTGGTTGAGAAGGACATCACGCTCGCGGTCGCGCGGCTGTTGCGCGCCGAGCTGGCGCGGCGGGGCATCCCGGCCACGCTCACCCGCACGACCGACACGCTGGTCGATCTCGCGGACCGCGGCGCGCTGTGTCATGCGGACTGCGACCTCTTCGTCAGCGTCCACGTGAACGCCATGCCGGACGGGAGAAACGTCGAGCGGACCAGCGGCGTAGAGACGTACTTCTTGTCCGATGCGAAGACCGAGGACCAGGAGCGCGTCGCCAAAATGGAGAACGAGGCACTCCGGTTCGAGACGGCCCCCGCGGGCGGCTCGCGCGGCCCCGTCGACTTCATCTTGAAAGACCTCCAACTCAACGAGTACCTGCGCGAGTCGGCGCGGCTGGCGGAGCTCGTGCAGGATAAAGTCGTCGCCGTACATCCGGGCGGAGGCCGCGGGGTGCAGCAGGCGGGCTTCATGGTGCTGACCACGGCGCGGCGCCCGGCCATCCTCGTCGAGACCGGTTTCGCGACCAACCGCACCGATGGAGCGTTTCTCGCGTCCAGTCTCGGCCAGCACAAGATCGCCTCGGCGATCGCCGATGGCGTCGTGGCGTATCTGCTCGAGTTTGAGCACAAGCTCGTCGCGGCACCGGAAGGCGGGACGTGAGCCGCGCGCCGATCCTGCTCTTGGCGCTGAGCGGTGCCGCAGGATGCGTCTATTACAACGCGATGTGGAGCGCGGAGCAGCTCGCGAAGCACGCGCAACAGGCTGAGGAGCGGGGTGGCTCGCTCGACGCGCGCTCCTATTGGGCGCGGGCAGCGGTAAAGGCCGAATCCGTCGCCGCGCGCCACCCCCGGAGCCGCTGGGCCACGCCGGCGCTCGTGCTGCAGGGGGAGGGGCTCGCTAAGAGCGGCGCCTGCGACCGTGCGACCGCCCCGCTCGAGACGGCCCTGCGCGCGTCGCGGTCGGAGGCGCTGCGCGAGCGCGCCGCGCTCGCGCTGGCCGAATGCGCCCTGGCGGCGAACGCGCCCGGCGGGGCCGCCGGCCCGCTTGTGGAGGTGATGAGATCGCGCGACGCCCGGCGGCGCTCCCAAGCCGCGTTGCTCGCGGGGCGCGCCGCCGAGCTCGCCGGCGACGCTGCCGCCGCTGCGGAGTGGTACGGCCGGTCGACGGCGGCCGCAGCGCCGTCGGCACGGGCTCGCGTCCTGCTGGCGGCGGGACGCATGCCAGACGCGGTGGCGCTGCTGGATACGCTGGCACGCGGCAGGTTCCGCGAAGCTGATTGGGGGCCGCTGCTCGAGGACGTGGCCCGCGCGACGGGACCGGACACGGCCAGTCGGACCCTGGACGCGCTGCTCGTGCGAGCGCGGGTGCCCGCGGGTGCGCGCGGCCGCCTGCTGCTCGCCGATGGCGACCGGCTGTTGGCCGTCGGGCGCGCCCCAGCGGCCGAGGCACGCTATGCCCAGGTCGTCGGCCTCGTGCCGGATTCGCTCGAGGGGCAGCAGGCGCAGGTGCGCGTGCTCCGGGCGTTGGCCGCTCAGGCGGACAGCATGGCAGACCTGGTCGCGGTGCAGGCCCGGCTGGGCCGCCTCCGCCAGGGCGCTGCGGCCGGCGAGACGCGCGTGCTCGAGGCGTTACTACGGCGCGTGCTCGACTCCGAGGACGTCGCGGAGGGCAGCCAATTCCGCATGGCCGAGCTGACCCGCGACTCCGTGGGAGCACCGCGTCTGGCGGCGCGGCTGTTCGTCGCCTTCGCCGCAGCGCATCCCGGCTCGGTGTTCGCGCCCAAGGCCGTGGTGGCGGCCCTGGCGTTGCTTCCGGACGCGCGCGATTCGCTGATCGCCGTGCTCGATGCGCGCTACCCCGTGTCGCCGTATACGCTCGCGCTGCACGGCGACGTCAGCCCCGCGTTCGCGGCGGCTGAGGATTCGCTGGCGCAGACGCTCGGCGTGGAGCGAGCGGCGCTACCGGAGCTGCTGCTCTTCGGGCGCGTCGCGCCGCCCGTGCCCGGCCCGCGCGGCCCGATGCTCGATCCACCGCCTGTCGGGACGCTGGCAGCGGCGCCGCCCGCCTCCCCCGCGGCGGACCGGCCGCGCGGGGCGCCGCGCCCGTCCGGGAAGCGCGACGACGGACCGGTGCGCCGCGTGCGCCCCGCCGACCAACCCACCCCCCGGGACTCGCTGTGACGGCGGTTCGGGTCTTCGGCGTCGACTTCCCAAACCCCGTCCTGCTCGCCTCCGGTACCGCCGGCTTCGGCCGGGAGGTACAGGGTGTCATCGACCTCGACGCCTTGGGAGGTATCATCACCAAGGCCGTGACTCCGAAGCCGCGGCAGGGCCACGCCGCGCCGCGCGTGGCGGAGTTCGCCGGCGGCATGCTGAACGCGGTGGGCCTCGCGAACCCGGGGCTCGCGACCGTGCGCGAGCACGAGCTGCCGTGGCTCGCGGCCCGGCTCAAGCGCGCCCGCGTGCTGGTAAACGTGGCCGGCGCGACGGTGACGGACTACGTCGAAGTGATTGCAGGGCTCACCGGCCAAGCGGTGATCACCGCGTTCGAAATCAATGCGTCCTGCCCCAACACCACCTCGGGCGGCCTCGAGTTCGGAGCGACGCCTGAAGGGCTGCGGGAGCTGGTGCGCCGCTGCCGCGCCGCCGCGACCAAGCCGATTTCGGTCAAGCTCTCGCCGGTGCTGCCCGACATCGTGGCGATGGCGCGCATCGCGCAGGACGAGGGCGCCGACGCCGTGACGCTCGTGAACACCATTCCCGGCCGGCTCGATGGCCGGCTGGCCAACGGCTCGGGCGGTGTGAGCGGGCCCGCGTTACTGCCGATCGGCGTGCTCGCGACGCACAAGGTCGCCAGCCAGCTCGGGTTGCCCGTGATCGGGGTGGGCGGCATCGGGAGCGCGCACGACGCCCGCCAGTATCTGTCCGCAGGGGCATCGCTGCTTGCCATCGGCACCGCGGCTCTGGCCGACCCGCGTGTGCCCGAGCGCGTGGCGCGGGAGCTTGCCCGTGGCTGAGCTCGTGGTCGCCTTCGACCTGCCGAGCGGTCGCGACGCACTCGCACTCGCGGGACGGCTTCCCGCCCTGAAGTGGGCGAAGCTCGGGTCGCTGCTCTACGTCCGTGAAGGACCGGCGCTGGTGCGGGAGTTCCAGGCGCGCGGCATGCACGTCTTCTTGGACCTCAAGTGGCACGACATCCCGAGCGTGGTGGCAGGTGCCGTGACCGCGGCGCGCGATCTGGGCGTGGCGATGGCGACAGTGCACTGTCTCGGCGGAGCTGCCATGCTCGCCGCCGCTGCGCAGGCCGCGGACGAGCTGGCGCTCGTGGGCGTCACGGTCCTCACGTCGCACGACGCGGCGGGCTTCGAGCAGGTCGTGGGCCGCGGCGTCCCCGACTTGGGCTTGGAAGCGGAGCGCCTCGCCCGGCTGGCGCTGCAAGCGGGTCTGCGCGGGGTCGTGGCCTCGGGGCGCGAGTTGGCCCTGCTGCGCGCGGCGCTCGGGCCCGATCCCTGGATCGTGGTGCCCGGCGTGCGCACGCCCGGGGACGCGCCCGGCGACCAGGCTCGGACCGTCGCACCGGACGACGCCGTGCGCTGTGGTGCGACCCACCTCGTGGTCGGCCGGCCGATCACCATGGCCAAGGACCCGGCCGGGGTGTACCAGCGGTTCATGGAGAGCGTATGAAGCGCTGGCTCGCCGGGGTCGCGTTGGTCCTGAGCCCGGCCCTCACGTGCGGTGGTCGGCTCGCCGCGCAGGCGTCGCTCGCGGCTGCGGCCGAGCACGCGCGTGGCGCGTGGCTCGCCCACGATCCTCAAGCCCTTGTCGGACAAAGTGCTAGCATCGTGCTGCAGATCCCGGGCGCCGATCCGTCGTCGCCACTCGATCGTGCCCAGGCCGCAGAGCTGCTGCGCCGACACTGGCGCACGGCGGTGGAGCGATCGTTGACTCTGCGCGGCGTGCACGAGTCGGGGTCGGGGAAAGGGTACGCCGAGCTGGAGCGATGCTACGTCGTGGCGGGGACGTCCGATGAGCGGCAGGAAACGCTCTTCTTGGGGTTCCGGCAGGTGGGGGCGTCGTGGCGGCTGTCGGAGTTGCGGAGCGCACCGTAATTAGGCCCCTTGCGGGAACTTACGAGGTCGTCTATAGTTCGAGATTCAATTGGATTTTTCTCCCGGAGCCGACCCCGTTGAAGGTTCGCACTAGCGTCCGACCGATCTGCGAGCACTGCAAGGTGATCAAGCGGCGAGGCGTCATCCGCGTCATCTGCAAGCGCAGCCCCAAGCACAAGCAGCGGCAGGGGTAGGGAATGGCACGTATAGCGGGCGTGGATCTGCCGCGCGACAAGAAAATCCAGTATGCCCTTCCGTACATCTTCGGCATCGGCCCCTCGAACGCGAAGAAGATTCTCGCCGAGACGGGGGTCAGTCCTGACGCGCGGGTGCGCGACCTGCGCGACGCCGAGGTGGCGCGCCTGCGCCAGGTGATCGAGCGGGACTACAAGGTCGAGGGCGCGCTGCGGACCGAAGTGGCGATGAACATCAAGCGATTGATGGACATCGGGACGTATCGCGGGACGCGGCACCGCAAGGGACTGCCGGTGCGCGGCCAGCGCACGCACACCAACGCGCGCACCAAGAAGGGGCCGCGGCGCGCAATCGCGGGCAAGAAAAAGCCCGTGCTCAAAAAATAAATGGCACAAGCGAAGCCGGCGGCGGGAAGCGCGAAGCGCGCCAAGAAGGTCGTGGAGGCCGAGGGCATCGCCCACATCACGGCGACGTTCAACAACACGCTGATCACGATCACCGACATGCAGGGAAACGCCATCACGTGGGGCTCGTCAGGCAAGGCCGGGTTCCAGGGCTCCAAGAAGTCCACGCCGTTCGCGGCCACCGTGGCTGCGGAGCAGGCGGCGCGCGAGGCGCTCAACCTGGGCGTGCGCCGTGTGCACGTCCGGGTCCAGGGGCCGGGCTCGGGCCGCGAGTCGGCGATCCAGGCGCTCGCGACCGCCGGCCTGCAGATCCGGTCGATTCGCGACGTCACGCCGATTCCGCACAACGGCTGCCGGCCGCCCAAGAAACGGCGCGTCTGACCGATGGCACGCTACACCGGCCCCGCCTGTAAGCTGTGCCGCCGCGAGGGGACGAAGCTCTTCCTCAAGGGGACGCGTTGCCTCACGGAGAAATGCGCCGTGGAGCGGCGCGCCTACGCCCCTGGCCAGCACGGCCAGTCCTCGGGGCGCCGGCGCAAGGCATCAGAGTACGCCCGCCAGCTGCGCGAGAAGCAGAAGGTCAAACGGATCTACGGGCTATCGGAGCGCCAGTTCCGCAACATCTTCGATCGCGTGCTCAAGGAGCCGGGCGTGACGGGCGAGGCCCTGCTGGTGGCGCTGGAGAGCCGCCTGGACAACCTCGTGTACCGGATGGGCTTCGCGGTCTCGCGCCGACAGGCGCGCCAGCTCGTGCGGCACCGGCACATCCAGGTGAACGCCCGGACCGTCGACATCCCCTCGTACCGGGTACGCCCCGGAGATGAGGTGAAGGTGGCCGACGCGAGCCGCGAGATGGTACAAGTGAAACACGCGCTCGAGCAGTTCGGCCGCTCGCAGCCCGTGACGTGGATTCACGTCGATCCCGACAAGGCGCTCGGCAAGATGACGGAGCGGCCCACCCGCGACGCCATCCCGATCGCCGCGCAAGAACAGCTAATCGTCGAGCTCTATTCCAAGTGATGACGACTCTGGATTTGACCGGCCTCGTCCGGCCCCATCTGGTCGAGATGACCAAGCGGGAGGACAACCAGAACGCCGCCGAGTTCCGCCTGCAGCCGCTCGAGCGGGGCTACGGCTACACCCTCGGCAACTCGCTGCGACGGATGCTGCTCTCCTCGCTGCGCGGCGCGGCGGTGTGGGCGTTCCGCCTGGACGGTGTGGTGCACGAGCACCAGACTATTCCGGGCGTCGTCGAAGACGTGCACCAGATCATCCAGCGGCTGAAGCAACTGACCCTCGTCGTCGCGCCCGACGTCGACGAGGCGGTACTCCACATCAAGCATGGCAAGTCGGGTCCCGTCTACGCCCGTGACATCGAGGCGCACAGCGCCGTCACGATCGTGAACCCGGACCAGCTGCTGTTCACGCTGCAGGAGGACCGGGAGATCGGGGGCGAGCTGTACGTCAACAAGGGCCGCGGCTATGTGGAGGCCGAGCAGCATCCGCTCGACCGCACTATGCCCGTGGACGTCGTCCGCATCGACTCGATCTACAATCCGGTGCGGCGGGCGAACTTCACCGTTGCGGAGACGCGCGTCGGGCAACGTACCGACTATGACCGGCTCACGCTCACGGTCGAGACGAACGGGACGATCACGCCGGAGGACGCGGTGGCGTACGCCGCCGCGCTCGCGCAGGAGCACTTCCGCTTCTTCGTCGACTTCGGCAAGGTGCCGATGGTGGCGGCGCCGCCCGCGGGGAACGGCGGCGCTGCCGCGGGCCGGCTGCGCGAGGTGCTGAGCCGCAGCATCGACGACGTCGGCTTGTCCGTGCGGTCGGTGAACTCGCTCAAGAACTCGAACATCCGCACGCTCGGCGACCTGGTCCAGTACCGCGAGGAGGACTTGCTGAAGGTGAAGAACGTCGGCGAGAAGGCGCTGGGGGAGATCGCCGAGCTGCTGCGTCGCGAAGGGCTGAACTTCGCGATGAAGGTCGAGGAGGCTGAAGGTGAGCTGCGCGTCCTGGAGCAGGGCGTGCCGCCGCAAGCCCAGGTCACCGAGGGAGAGGGCGAGTAATGCGGCACCGCGCCAAGGGCCGGCAGCTGTCGCGCACGGCGAGTCACAAGAAGGCGCTGCTCGCGAATCTCGCCACCAGCCTGTTCCGCCACGACCGCATCGTCACGACGGAAGCGAAGGCCAAAGAGCTGCGGCCCTACGCCGAGCGCCTCATCACGCTCGCGCGGCGCGGGGATCTGCACGCCCGCCGCCAGGTGGAGCGACGCATCAAGGACCGGGCGGTGACCCACCGGCTCTTCAAGGACCTGGGGCCGCGCTTCGCTGCGCGTCCCGGCGGTTACACCAGGATCATCAAGCTGGGCCATCGCTCGGGCGACGGCGCCGAAGTGGCTCGGATCGAACTGCTGGGTGAGTGACGGAACGGCGGGGAGATGGCGCCGGCGCGAGGGGGACCCTGGGTCCCCCTTTTCGTTAGGCTGCTTTCGTGACGCGGTTCGACTTGAGGCAGCGGGTGCACACCCGCAGCCGTCGCGTGGTCCCGTTCACGACCGCACGCACGCGCTGCAGGTTGGGGTACCAGCGGCGGTTCGTCTTGTTGTTCGCGTGGCTGACGTTGTGTCCCGTCATGGGGCCCTTGCCACAGATCTCGCACACTCGCGCCATGGACCGGTCTCACGGAAAAGATGAGTGCCAAGCATCGTAGCCCCGCCCGTCAGGGCAGGGCGCCCAAACCTAAACCCGCCGGCGGGGTCGGGCAACCCCGCCGGACCGCGCTGATCACCGGCATCACCGGCCAGGACGGCTCGTATCTCGCCGAGTTGCTGCTCGCCAAGGGCTACGAAGTGGTGGGCGTCGTGCGGCGCACCTCCCACGACTCCTACGAGCGCATCGGCCATCTGCTCGACCGCGTCCACATCGTCCCCGCCGATCTGCTCGACCAGCATTCCCTCACCAGCGTGGTGAAGGACGCCGCGCCCCACGAGGTCTACAACCTCGCCGCCCAGAGCTTCGTGCCGACGTCGTGGAGCCAGCCGGTGCTCACGGGTGAGTTCACGGCGCTCGGCGTGACCCGCCTCCTCGAGGCGGTCCGTCTGGTGCGCCCGGAGGCACGCGTGTACCAGGCGAGCTCCTCCGAGATGTTCGGCAAGGTGCAGGAGACCCCGCAGCGGGAGACGACGCCCTTCTACCCGCGATCCCCCTACGGGGTCGCCAAGGTGTACGGGCACTGGATCACGGTGAACTACCGCGAGTCGTACGGGCTGTACGCGACGAGCGGGATTCTCTTCAACCATGAGTCGCCGCGGCGCGGGCTGGAATTCGTGAGCCGCAAGATCAGCCACGGGGTCGCGCGCATCGTGAAGGGGAAGGACCGGGAGCTGCGGCTCGGCAACTTGGATGCGCGGCGCGACTGGGGCTTCGCCGGAGACTACGTGGACGCGATGTGGCGCATGCTGCAGCAGCCCCGGCCCGCGGATTACGTGGTGGGGACGGGCGAGACGCACACGGTGCGCGAGTTGTGCGAAGTGGCGTTCCGGCACGTCGGGCTCGACTGGAAGCAGTACGTCAAGGTGGATCCGCGCTTCGTGCGCCCGGCGGAGGTCGACACGCTGCAGGCGGACCCGGCGCGGGCCCAGCGCGAGCTCGGCTGGACCCCCCGCGTCGACTTTCGCGCGCTCGTCGAGATGATGGTGGACGCCGATGTGGAGCGCGTCGCGTGAAGGTGCTGGTGACCGGCGCGGACGGGTTCGTGGGACGCTGGCTGATCCGACGCTTGCTCGACGACGGTCGCGAGGTGTACGGCGCAGTGCGTCCGTCGCAACCGGTCCCCGCCGGCGGGGGCGGGGACCTCGCTCCGGAGGAGCGCGCCGCGGTGCGATGGGTGCCCTTGGAGCTGACCGATGACGCGTCGGTGCGGACATGTGGGGAGCCGCTCTACGACGCGGTCGTGCATCTCGCGGCGGTGGCGTCGGGGCCCGACGCCGCGCGGGATCCCGGCCAGGCGTGGGACGTGAACGCGGGCGGCACCGCACGCCTGGTTCACGTCCTCGCCGCGGCCAAGGGCGAGGGCCGGGCCGATCCGCTCGTGCTCGTGGTCTCGACCAGCGAAGTGTACGGCTGCGGGGAGCCGCCCCCCCGGCCGCGGCGGGAGACCGATCCCGTCGCGCCGTGCTCGCCGTACGCCGCCAGCAAGGCCGGCGCGGAGCTGGCCGCCCTGGAGACGTGGCGCCGAGCGGGGCTGCGTGTCGTGGTGGCGCGGCCCTTCGCGCACACCGGACCGGGCCAGGATGTGCGGTTCGTCGTGCCGGCGCTGGCCCAGCGACTCAAGTTCGCCAAGCGCGTCGGGGCACCGGTGGTCAAGGTCGGCAACCTCGAGCCCGTGCGGGAGTTCCTGCACGTGCGCGACGTGGTGGACGCCTACACGCGGCTGCTGGTGCGGGGACAGCCGGGGCAAATCTACAACGTGGCCTCGGGTGAGGGCGTCACGCTCGAGCAGCTGTTCTTCAAGCTCGCCGACCTCGTGGGCGTGCGGCCGATTCCCGAGGTCGACGCCGAGCTGATGCGCCCGGCGGACATCGCCCATCTGGTCGGGGACGGCGCCAAGCTCCGAGCGGCGACCGGCTGGACGCCGCGCTACTCGCTCGACGACACGCTGCGAGACGTGCTCGATGCCCAAGCGAACTGACCTGCGCCGCATCCTGCTGCTCGGGTCGGGCCCGATCGTGATCGGGCAGGCCGCTGAGTTCGACTATTCGGGCACGCAGGCCGTGAAGGCCCTCAAGGAAGAAGGCTACACGGTCGTGCTCGTGAACTCGAACCCGGCCACGATCATGACCGACCCCGAGCTCGCGGACCGGACCTACATCGAGCCTGTCACACCGGACTGGGTGCGCAAAGTGATCGAGCGCGAGCGCCCCGACGCCCTGCTGCCCACGATGGGGGGCCAAACGGCGTTGAACGTGGCGATGGCGCTCGTGCGGGACGGCACGCTCGAGCGCCACGGGGTAGAGCTGATCGGGGCGAACGCCCGCGCGATCCAGATGGCCGAGGACCGCGCAGAGTTCGCGACGGCGATGCACCGCATCGGCCTGGCTACGCCCGTGGGGCGCACGGCCGCGACGGTGGCGGAAGCGCTGGTGATCGTGGCCGAGACCGGGTATCCGGCGATCCTGCGCCCGTCGTTCACGCTCGGCGGGACCGGTGGCGGTGTCGCATACAACCGCGCCGAATTCGAGGAGCTGGTCGCGCGCGCGCTCGAGCTCTCGCCGGTGCACACCACGCTCATCGAACGCAGCGTGCTCGGGTGGAAGGAGTTCGAGCTCGAAGTGATGCGCGACGCCCGAGACAACGTCGTGATCGTCTGCTCGATCGAGAACGTCGACCCGATGGGGGTTCACACTGGCGACTCCATCACCGTCGCGCCCGCGATGACCCTGACCGACCGTGAGTACCAGCGGATGCGGGACTCGGCGATCGCTATCATTCGCGAGATCGGGGTCGAGGCGGGCGGCTGCAATATCCAGTTCGCCGTGAATCCCGCCGACGGCGAAATGCTGGTGATCGAGATGAACCCGCGGGTATCGCGCAGCTCCGCGCTGGCGTCCAAAGCGACCGGATTTCCCATCGCGCGCATCGGAACCAAGCTCGCCGTGGGCTACACCCTGGACGAGCTTCCCAACGACATCACCCGGACGACGCCGGCGTCGTTCGAGCCGGTGCTCGACTACGTCGTGGTCAAGGTACCGCGGTTCGCGTTCGAAAAGTTCCCCACCGCGGACTACCGCCTCACGACGCAGATGAAGTCAGTCGGTGAGGCGATGGCGATCGGGCGGACCTTCAAGGAAGCGTTCCAGAAGGGGCTGCGCGCGCTCGAGGCCGGGCGGCCTGGATGGGCCATCGGGCCCACCCTCGCCGACGACCGGTTGACGAGCGACGGCCTCGCGGACGTCCGCGTGGCGCTCCGCACTCCGACCCCGGAGCGCGTCTTTCAGATCAAGCGGGCGCTGCTCGCTGGGCTGCCCGTCGACGCGGTGGCCGAAGCGACGGGCATCGACGCGTGGTTCCTCTATCAGATGGAGGAGCTGATCGGGGCCGAGCGCTGGTTCGCGCGGCTCGAGTCCGTCGGCGCGGCGGAGCTGCGGCGCATGAAGCGGCTGGGGTTCAGCGACCGACAGCTCGGCGACCTGCGCGGCAGCTCCGAGGACGCGCTGCGCGCGCGGCGCTGGGAGCTGGGCATCCACCCCGCCTACAAGACGGTGGACACGTGCGCTGGCGAGTTCCCCTCCTCGACGCCGTACCTTTACAGCTCGTACGACGCCGAGAACGAGTCCGAGCCCTTCGGGGAGCGGGGGATCGTGATCCTCGGGAGCGGTCCGAACCGCATCGGGCAGGGGGTGGAGTTCGACTACTGTTGCGTCCGCGCGGGGCTCGCCTTCCGCGAGCTGGGCTATCGGACCATAATGATCAACTCCAACCCCGAGACGGTGTCGACCGACTTCGACATCTCGGACAAGCTGTACTTCGAGCCGCTCACCTTCGAGGATGTGATCGAGATCGTCCGCTGGGAGCGGCCCAAGGGAGTGGTGGTCCAGTTCGGCGGGCAGACGCCGCTCCGGTTGACCAAGCCGCTCGAGGCGGCGGGCGTCCCGATCCTCGGCACGCCGCCCGATTCGATCGACGTCGCCGAGGACCGCGAGCGGTTCGAGGCGCTGGCTCGGCGCCTGGGCGTGACGCAGCCGGCCAACGGCACGGCGCGCTCGGTCGCCGACGCGGTAAAGGTGGCCCAGCGTATCGGGTATCCCGTGCTGGTCCGGCCCTCCTACGTGCTCGGCGGTCGGGCCATGGAGATTGTGTACGACGACGGGTCCCTGCGCGATTACTTCGAGAAAGCCGCCCGCGTCGCGCCCGAGCATCCGGTCCTGATCGACCGCTTCCTCGAGGACGCCTTCGAGGGCGACGTGGACGCGATCGCCGACGGCCGCCGGACGGTCATCGCGGGGGTGATGCAGCACATCGAGGACGCCGGCGTACACTCGGGAGACTCGGCGTGCGTCATGCCCCCGTATCTGATCGGCGACCGCCAGGTCGCGGAGATGCGCCGCTACACCAAGGCGTTCGCGGAGGCGCTCGGGGTCGTCGGGCTGATCAACGTCCAGTACGCCATCAAGGATGGGGTGGTGTACGTGCTCGAGGTGAACCCGCGGGCCTCCCGCACGGTTCCGTTCGTGAGCAAAGCGACCGGGGTGTCGCTGGCCCGGCTCGCTGCCGCGGTCACCGTCGGGCGGACCCTGGACGAACTGGGGCTTCCCGATGACCTTCCGCTCCCCGGGGTGGCGGTGAAGGAGGCGGTCTTCCCCTTCACGAAACTCCCCGGGGTCGATACCATCCTGGGCCCGGAGATGCGGTCGACCGGGGAGGTAATGGGGTTCGCGGACAGCTTCGGGATGGCGTTCGCCAAGGCGCAGATCGCCGCGGACGGCAGTCTACCGCTCGCGGGAGCGATCTTCGTGACGGTGAACGACTCGGACAAGCCGACCGTGGTCCCGATCGCCCGCCGTTTCCACGAGCTGGGATTCCGGATCGTGGCCACGGCAGGGACGGAGCAGTACCTGCGGGCGCGCGGGGTGCCGGCCGAGCGGGTAGCCAAGGTACACGAGGGACGCCCCAACGCGATCGACTTGATCGTGTCCGGGGAAGTCCAGCTGCTCATCAACACGCCCCTCGGCAAGTTCACGCAGGCGGACGATTACGCGATCCGGCGCGCGGCGCTGATGCACCGCGTGCCCTATACGACGACGATGTCGGCGGCGAGCGCCGCCTGCGACGCGATCATCGCTCTGCGCAGCCGTACGGGCAGCGTGAGGAGTCTCCAAGAATGGCACGAAAGAACGAGCACCGAAAAGCAGCCGCACGAGGCCGCAAAGCCCGCGACGGGAAGTCGCACGCCGGTCGTGAAGGCGTAGCCAAGGCCAAGGCGGCGGCGAAGTCCGCGCCAGCGCCACCCGCGCCCAAAGTCAAGTTCCGCGGCCGCGTGCTCGAGAACGAGCCGCTGGCGCGCTACACCACGTATCGGATCGGCGGGCCGGCGCGTTACTTCGTGATGCCCGCCGACGTCGATGACGTCGTCAAGGCGCTCGAGCTGGCGCAGGGTCGCGGACTGCCGTGGCTCGCCCTCGGCCTAGGCTCGAACTTGCTGATCAAGGACACAGGCTTCCCGGGCGTCGTGATCCGCCTCGGCAAGGGGCTCGACCGGTTCGAGATGAAAGGCGCGACGGCGATCGTCGGTGCGGGCCTCCCGACGCCGCTGCTGGCGCGTCGCACCGCCGAGGCGGGGTTCGCCGGCGTGGAGCGCTTCATCGGAGTCCCCGGCACCGTGGGGGGGGGCGTCTACATGAATGCCGGCTGCCACGGCGCGGAGTTTGCCGAAGTCGTGACGGAAGTCACCGTGATGGACGCGAAAGGCAAGATCAAACAGCTCCAGCGCAAACAGATCTCGTACAAGTACCGCGCGTCGAACCTCGGCCCTGTGATCGTGCTTGAGGCCAAGCTGGCGCTGATCGAGGAGCCGCCCGCCAAGCTGAAGGAGCTGCAGGGGAAGCTGCTCCGCTGGCGCAAGGCCGGGACGCCGTTCGACCAACCGTGCTGCGGCTCGGTGTTCAAGAACCCGGGGGGCCCGCGCACCGCCGGGGCCTTGATCGACGAAGCGGGCCTCAAGGGGTTTACCATCGGCGGCGCGCAGGTGTCGCCGCTGCATGCGAACTACTTCGTCAACACCGGCAGCGCCACGGCGAGCGACGTGCTCAAGCTGATCGAGCACGTGCGCAAGACCGTCGCCAAGAAGCTGGGCGTCGAGCTGGAGCTCGAGGTCAAGGTCATCGGCTAGTGCCTGATTACTTCGTCCACGAGTCGAGCTACGTCGACGAGGGCGCGCGGGTCGGCGCGGGCACGAAGATCTGGCACTTCTGTCACGTCATGCCCGGCGCCGTGATCGGCGAGCGTTGCAGCCTGGGCCAGAACGTCGTGGTGATGCCGGGGACGCGCGTCGGGAACAACGTGAAGATCCAGAACAACGTCTCGATCTACGAGGGGGTGGTGCTCGAAGACGACGTGTTCTGCGGGCCGTCCTGCGTGTTCACCAACGTGTTGAACCCGCGCGCCCAACTCTCCCGCAAGCACGAGTACCGGCCGACCGTCGTGAAGCGCGGCGGCTCGATCGGCGCCAACGCGACGATCGTGTGCGGCGTGACCCTGGGCGAGTACGCCTTCATCGGCGCGGGCGCCGTCGTCACGGCCGACGTTCCGGCCTTCGGCCTGATGCTGGGCGTTCCCGCCCGACGTGTCGGGTGGATGTGCCAATGTGGCGAGCGCCTCGCGGTGGCGGGCGGGCGGAGCGAGTGCGCTGCCTGCGGCGCCACGTACGCGGAGTCGAACGGCGCGCTGCGCCCGATTGCTCCGCCCCGTCGTCCCGGATAAGTTGTTGCGCCTTCGAAGGATACCGACCACGTGAACGTGCCGCTGCTGGACCTCGTGGCGCAGTACCGCGCCATCCGGGACGAAGTGCTGCCCGCCCTGCAGGCGGTCATCGAGTCGCAGCAGTTCGTCATGGGCCCTGCCGTGGCGCAGTTCGAGGCGGCCGTGGCCCGGCTCTGCCGGGCGCCGCACGCCATCGCGTGCGCCAGCGGCACCGACGCGCTGCTGCTGCCGCTCAAGGCGCTGCGCCTCGTGCCCGGGGACGAGGTGATCACCACCCCATTCACATTCTTCGCGACCGCCGGCGCGATCCACAACGCGGGCGGCACGCCCGTCTTCGTGGACGTCGAGCCGGGCACCTTCAACCTCGATCCCGCGGCCGTCGCCGCGGCGCTGACCCCGCGCACCCGGGCCATCGTGCCGGTGCACCTCTACGGGCAAATGGCCGCGCTGGAGCGGCTGCTGCCGCTGGCGCTGGCGCGCGACGTGAAGGTCATCGAGGACGCCGCTCAGGCGATCGGGGCACGCCGCAAGATCGACGGCCAGTGGCGCATGGCCGGCGAGTTGGGTTGGGTGACCGGCTTTTCCTTCTTTCCGAGCAAGAATCTCGGCGCCTGGGGCGACGGCGGGATGATGGTCACGGCGGACGCCGCGGTCGCGGAGCGCCTGCGCAAACTGCGACTGCACGGCGGCGCCAAGCAGTACCATCACGACGAGGTGGGTACCAACTCCCGGCTCGATACCGTGCAGGCGGCGGTGCTGCTCGCGAAGCTGCCCCATCTCGCGTCCTGGTCCGCCCGGCGACGCGAGATCGCGGCCTATTACAGCGAGCGCCTGGCCGACCTGCCCGCGCTGCAGCCCCCGGTCGTGGACCCGTGCAACGAGCCCATCTTTCATCAGTACACGGTGCGGGTGGAGCGCCGCGACGAGCTGCAGGCGTACCTCAAGAGCAAGGCTATCGGCACGGCGATCTACTACCCGGTGCCGCTGCATCTGCAAAACTGCTTCAGCCACCTCGGCTACCAGCGTGGCCAACTGCCGCAGTCGGAGCGGGCGGCCACAGAGGTGCTGTCGCTGCCGGTATATCCGGAACTCACCCGCGATCAGGTCGATTACGTGATCGATGCGATCCGCGGGTTCTATCGGTGAGCCGCCTGAAGCTGGGCGTCATCGGTGCCGGGGTATGGGGCAAGAATCACGTACGGACGGTGGCCGGACTGGCGGACGCCGAGCTCGCCGCGGTGTGCGACACCGATCCGAAGGTCCGAGATCGGGTCGCGCGGCAGTACCCGGTCACGCACGTCACCGCCAACGTGGTCGATCTGCTGAGCCGGGTGGACGGAGTGGTCGTGGCCGCGCCGGCGGCCAGCCACGCGCGCATCGCGCTGCAATGTGTCGAAGCCGGCAAGCCGTGCCTGGTCGAGAAGCCGTTTGCGTTGACGGTCCGGGACGCCGAAGCGGTCGCCCGCTTGGCGGCCGACCGGAAGGTGAGCGTCGCGGCCGGTCACCTGCTTGTGTTTCATCCAGCAGTCGAGCGGCTGCGGGCGCTGCTGCAGGAGGGCGAGCTTGGTAAGATCTTCTACCTCTATGGGTTGCGCGTCAATCTCGGACAGATCCGCGCTGACGAGAACGCCCTCTGGAGCTTCGGGCCGCACGACGTATCGATGGCACTCTACTTGCTAGACGACCAACCGATACGGGTCGCGGCGCAGGGGCGGAGCTACCTCCAGCCCGGGGTGGAGGACGTAGTCTTTCTCACGATGGAATTCGCCAGCGGCATCCTCGCGCACGTGCAGCTCTCTTGGCTCGACCCACACAAGGAACGGAAGCTCACGGTAGTGGGAGCGAAAAAGATGGTAGTGTTCGACGACATGGAGCCGCGCGAGAAGCTCCGGATCTACGACAAAGGCGTCGACCGCCCGCCGGAGTACGGCTCCTATGGGGAGAGCCTGGCGATTCGGGAGGGCGACATCTTCATTCCCAAGATCCCGAACATCGAGCCACTCGCGGCGGAGCTGGGCCACTTCGTCCGCGTCGCGCGCGATGGCGAGGTCCCGCGGGCGAGCGCCGCGGACGGGGTCCGCGTCGTGCGCGTGCTCGACGCTGCGACGCGGTCGCTCGCCGCGGGGGGGACGCCGGTAACTCTATGACGACGGCAACCGCAAAGTCGACCGCGGACGTCCTGATCGCCAAGGCTCAGGACCGCTCGGCGCTCATCGGCATCGTGGGGCTGGGTTACGTGGGGCTACCGCTCGCGATGGAGTTCGCGCGCGTCGGGTTCCGCGTGCTTGGCTTCGACATCAGCAAGCCCGTAGTAGACGGGCTCGGGGCCGGCCATTCCCACGTCCAGGACGTCCCCGGCACGGAGGTCGCAGGGTTCGCCAAGGCGGGGAAGTTCGCAGCGACCACGGACTTGAGCCGGCTGCGCGAGCCCGACGTCGTCTCGATCTGCGTGCCCACGCCGCTCTCCAAGACCAAGGACCCCGACGTGAGCTACGTGCTCGCCGCGACGAACTCGGTCAAGCAGACGCTCCGGCGGGGGCAGCTCATCGTCCTGGAATCCACGACCTACCCCGGCACCACGCGAGAGCTGATGCTCCCGGCACTCGAGAGCACGGGTCTGAAAGTGGGCGAGGACTTCTTCCTCGCGTTCTCCCCGGAGCGGGTGGACCCCGGCAACCCGCAATGGAATACCCGCAACACTCCGAAGGTGGTCGGGGGGATCACGGAGACGTGCTGTCGGGTCGCGCTGGCGGTCTACGGGCCGGCGATCCAGCGGCTGGTGCCCGTGTCCTCCACGGAGGCGGCGGAGCTGGTGAAGATCCTCGAGAACACGTTCCGCAGCGTGAACATCGGTCTCGTGAACGAAATGGCGATCGTGTGCGACAAGCTCGGTGTGAACGTCTGGGAGGTGATCGACGCCGCGGCCACGAAGCCCTTCGGGTTCATGAAGTTCACGCCCGGCCCCGGCGTCGGTGGGCACTGCATCCCGCTCGACCCGCACTACCTCGCCTGGAAGATGCGTACGCTGAACTACCGCACGCGGTTCATCGAGCTGGCGGGAGAGATCAACGCCGCGATGCCGGAATACTGGGTGGCCCGGGCGGTCGACCGCCTCAACGAGCAGAGCAAGGCGGTGCGCGGCAGCCGCGTGCTCGTGGTGGGCGTGGCCTACAAGAAGGACATCGACGACATTCGTGAGAGCCCGGCCCTGGACGTGCTCCGGCTGCTGCGCCGGCACGGCGCGATCGTCGACTACCACGATCCGCACGTGCCGCAGCTGAAAGACGACGATCTCGAATTGCGGTCGGTGCCGCTCACTGCGGACACACTCAAGACCACCGAGTGCGTCATCATCGTGACCGATCACTCGGACGTCGATTACGGCCTCGTGGCGCGACACGCTCGCCTCGTCGTGGACACGCGGAACGCGCTCGCGGCAGCGCGAGGGAGGGTCCCATGAACGTCGCGGTGATCGGAACCGGGTATGTCGGCCTCGTGGTGGGCGCGTGTCTCGCCGAGACCGGGAACGACGTGATTTGTGCCGACGTCGACGAGGACAAGATCGCGCGGCTGCGGCAGAACCAGCTGCCGATTTACGAGCCGGGGCTCGAGCCGCTGGTGACGCGGAATCAGCGCGGCGGTCGGCTCCAGTTCACGACGGACGTGCCCGGGGCGATCGAGCGCTCGGACGTCGTCTTCATCGCCGTGGGAACGCCGCCCGATGAGGACGGCTCGGCGGACTTGCAGCACGTGCTGGACGTGGCTCGGACGGTCGGCCAACACATGAATCGGCCGAAGATCGTGGTCACGAAGAGTACGGTCCCGGTGGGCACGGCGGAGCGGGTCCGGGCGGAAGTCGCGAAGCACACGACCGTCGCATTCCACGTGTGCTCGAACCCGGAGTTCTTGAAGGAAGGGGCGGCCGTCGAGGACTTCATGAAGCCCGACCGCGTCGTGGTGGGGGTCGATTCCCAGGAGGCAGCCCAGGTGATTGGCGAGCTGTACGCACCGTTCGTGCGGACGGGCAACCCGATCATTTTCATGGATGTCCCGTCGGCCGAGATGACGAAGTATGCGGCGAACGCGATGCTGGCAACCCGGATCTCGTTCATGAACCAGATCGCCCGGCTGTGCGAAGCCGTCGGCGCCGACGTGACGCACGTCCGCAAGGGCATCGGCACCGACCGCCGCATCGGATCCGCCTTCCTCTTCCCGGGGCCGGGCTACGGCGGCTCCTGCTTCCCCAAGGACGTCAAGGCGCTGCTGCGGACCGCGGAGACGAACGGGGTGTCGCTCGACGTCGTCAAGGCGGTCGAGGTCTCGAACGAGCGCCAGAAGCGGGTGCTGTTCGAAAAGCTGCAGCGCCACTTCGACGGCAACCTGGACGGGCAAACCATCGCCGTCTGGGGGCTTGCTTTCAAGGCGGAAACCGACGACGTGCGGGAGAGCCCGGCGCTCGTGCTGGTGGAAGAGCTGCTGTGTGCCGGCGCCAAGGTGCGCGTGCACGACCCGGCGGCGCTCGAGACCGCGCGGCGACAGTTGGGCGATCGCGTCACCTACGCCGGCCAGGCGTACGACGCGCTGCAGGGCGCTGCGGCGCTGGCGATCGTCACGGAGTGGCTGGAGTATCGCAACCCGGACTTCGCGAAGATCAAACAGCTGCTCTCGCGGCGGCTCATCGTGGATGGGCGGAATCTCTACGACCCGTCGCGCCTCGCCCGCCTGGGCCTCACCTACGACAGCATCGGCCGCCCGCGGGCATGCGCGTCCTCGTAACAGGGGCCGCGGGATTCCTCGGCTCGCACCTGTGCGATCGGTTGCTCGCCCAGGGCCATCGCGTCGTGGGCATGGACAACTTCGTCACAGGGTCCTCCGTCAACGTGGCGCACCTGCGGGATCACCGCGACTTTCAGTTCGTGCTGCACGACGTCACCAACTTCATCGAGGTCCAGGGGCCGCTCGACGGTGTGCTCCACTTCGCCAGCCCTGCCAGCCCGGTGGATTACCTGGAGCTGCCGATCCAGACCCTGAAGGTGGGCTCGCTCGGCACCCACAAGGCGCTGGGGCTGGCCAAGGCAAAGCGCGCCCGGTTCCTGCTCGCTTCGACGTCCGAGGTGTACGGCGACCCGCTCGTGCACCCCCAACCCGAGAGCTACTGGGGCAACGTGAACCCGGTGGGCCCGCGCGGCGTCTACGACGAAGCCAAGCGCTTCGCCGAGGCCATGACCATGGCCTACCACCGCTACCACGGTCTCGATACGCGCCTGGTGCGGATCTTCAATACCTACGGCCCGCGCATGCGGCCCAATGACGGGCGCGTCGTGTCCAACTTCATCGTGCAGGCGCTCAAGGGCGAGCCGCTGACGGTGTACGGCGACGGCTCGCAAACCCGCTCGTTCTGCTATGTGGACGATCTGATCGACGGGATCGTGCGGCTGTTCGAGCGAGGCGATCCCGAGCCCACCAACATCGGCAATCCGAACGAGTTCACGGTCCGTCAGCTCGCTGAGGTCGTGTTGCAGCTCACTGACAGCCGGAGCCAGATCGTGGAGCGGCCGCTCCCCGTGGACGATCCCAAGGTCCGGCAGCCGGACATCGCGCGCGCGCGCGCGACGCTCGGCTGGGAGCCTGCGGTCTCGCTCGAGCAAGGGCTACAGCACACCATCGAGTACTTCCGCACGCTCGTCTGCAAGTGAGTCCCCGGGTCCTGGTCACGGGGGCCGCGGGCTTCATCGGCTCGCACGTGTGTGAGGCGCTGGTCGGGCGCGGGGACGAGGTCGTCGGGGTCGACAACTTCGACCCGTTCTATGCGCGGGCCATGAAGGAGCGCAACCTCGACGGCCTGCGCCGTCAGCCGCGGTTCCGGTTCCTCGAAGCGGACGTGGCGCGCGACCCGCTGCCCCTCGACGGGGTGACGGTCGTGCTGCACCTGGCGGCCAAGCCGGGCGTGCGGCCCTCACTCGAGAATCCGGCCTCCTACAGCGAAGCCAACGTCACGGGGACGGTCCGGGTGCTCGAGGCGGCGCGGCGCGCCCGGATCGGGCGGGTGGTGTTCGGATCGTCGTCCTCGGTATATGGGGACGCCACTCCCGCGCCGTTCGCCGAGGACACGGCAGCCGTCTGGCCCATCTCGCCGTACGCGGCGAGCAAGCGCGCCGGGGAGTTGATGGCGCACGCCTTCGCGCACCTGTACGGAATGCAGATCGCCTGCCTGCGCTTCTTCACCGTCTACGGGCCGCGGCAGCGGCCCGATCTGGCCATCCACCGCTTTACCGACCTGATCGCTCGCGGCAGCCCGGTGCGCATGCACGGCGACGGGTCGGCCGAGCGCGACTATACCTATATTACGGACTGTGTGGACGGGGTTCTGGCGGCGGTAGAGTGGACCGCCCGGGCGCAAGGGAGCGGCGGGGGGGGGATTGCCGAAGCGATCAACATCGGCGGTGGTGCGCGGGTGCGGCTGGACCGCTTGATCGAGTTGGTCGGGCGAACCCTGGCGCGGGAGGTGCGGATCGAGCGACATCCCGATCAGCCGGGCGACGTGCGGTTGACGGCGGCCGACCTGCGCCGCGCCGAGCGCCAGCTGGGCTACCGGCCCAAGGTCGGGATCGAGGAGGGCATCCAGCACTTCGTGCGCTGGTACCAGGAGATACATGGACGTCAGTCCTGAGCACCTCGTGGCGCAGGCTCGCGAGCGGTTCGACCTCCAGGACTATTACGGCGCGATTCACCTGCTCGAGGAGGTCGTCGCGAGCGGGCGGGCGTTCGCCGACGCGCATCATCTGCTGGGGTTGTCGTACTCACTCGCCGGCCAGCAGGAGCAGGCGCTGGCCCACCTCGACCGCGCGCTGGCGCTGAACGCGCGCTACGTCGAGGCGCTCGTCCATCGGGCGATCGTATTGAACGAGCTGGGGCGCGAAGCCGAGGCCGACGCGGCGTTCCGGCGAGCGGCGCAGGTGGGCGGCGAGTCGCGCCAGGGGCTGCCGGCCCACGTGGCAGCCAAGCTCGCCAACCAACACGCCGCGCTCGGCGACGCCTACTGCGAGGCGGGAGCGCTGGCCCAGGCGATCGACCAGTACCACGCGGCCCTCGCCCTCGGACCCGCGTTCCACGACCTGCGGTATAAGCTGGGGCGGATGTTGCTGCAAGCGGGCCGGGCCCTCGACGCACGGGAGCATTTCGAGATCATCGTCCGCGCCCGACCGACCTACCTGGACGCGGCCGCGATGCTCGGCCTCGCGTGCTACCTCGCCGGCGACGGTCTCGGGGCGAAGCAGGTGTGGGAGGCGTGCCGGGACCGGCGGCCGGAGGATCCGCGCGTGGAGGCCTATCTCGCCATGTTGGCTCGCAACGACACGGGCACGGCGGCGGCCGGCGCCGGCGAGCTCGCGCCCTCCACCGTTCCGCCCGACCATCCCACGCCTCCCGCCGCGAAGGGCAGGGGAGGCAAGAGGAAGAAGCCGTGAGGCGACTGGGGTTCGCGTGGCTCGTGCTGGCCTTCGCCTGCTCGCGCAGCGCCGCCGATCACGAGGAGCTGGGCGACCGGGCCTACGCGGCGGGGGAGTTCCGCAACGCGCTGGCCGAATACCAACTGGGACTGAAAGCCCACCCGGGGAGCGCCGACCTGTGTGCCAAGGCCGGGGCCGCGGCGCTGCATACCGGCGAGTATGCGCTCGCCGGCGCCCAGTACGTCGCCCTTGGCCAGACGGACCGCTCCCGCGCCGCCGAAGCGGCGGATGGGCTCGAGCGCGTGGTCCGCGCCGCGCTGGCCGCGAACGAGCGCAACGCGGCGGCGAGCGCCCTGCAGGGATTGCGGACGGTGTCGCCGAGCCGGCCGCTCGGAAAGTACACCCGGCTCGCCGCGCTGGACGCAGCGGAGCGCGGCGACACCGCGGCGGCCCTCGCGCTCTTGCCCAGCGCGGTGGCCGCTGCGGGCAGCGCCCGCACCGCGGATTCTCTGCTGTTCGTCTACGGCATGGCCGCCGTGCGAGCGCAGGCGTGCAGCACCGCGGTGCCCGCGTTCGAAAGCGTGATCCGCCGGCAGCGCGAGCCGGCCATCGCCGAAGGGGCGCGCGAGGGGCTGGGGCTATGCGCGCTGATCGAGGGCCAGCGGCTGCTCGCCGCCGGCAAGCCCGCCGACGCCGAGGATTGGTTCCGGCGCGCTTCCGCGCCGGGGTCGCCGCCGGATGTGGTGCGCGGCGCGTTCTTGGGCCTGGGCGACGTGAAGCTGGCGCAAGGCGACATCCCGGATGCGCTCGAGAACTATCAGCAGGCGCTCGCCGGCGGCACGCCTGGCGACACGATCGCCCAGCGAGCGCACGAGAAAATCAACGCCGTGGGGAAGGCCGACGCGCCGTCGACCACGCCACCGAAATCACCGTGAGGACCCCGACTCGGCTCCGCCTGATCGCGCTGGTCGGCCTCGTGGCGTGCCATCACGCGCCGAAGGTGACGCCCGCGTCCCAGCCGGACCTGGAACTCGCGCGTGCCCGGCGCCAGTTCCGCAGCGGCGATTTCGCCCACGCGCTGATCTCGCTGCGGCGCCTGACGTTCGAGCTGGGCCCGGGGCAGCCCGAGCTGGGGGAGGTCCGTTATGACCTGGCGGAGTGCTACTTCCAGACGGGGGACCGGGTCCAGGCCGCCCACGAGTTCCGCCAGGTGGCGGACCAGTACCCTACGAGCGAATACGCCCCGCTTGCCCTGCTGCGCGCTGGCGACGCGAACCTGCGCCTGTGGCGGCGCCCCGAGCTCGATCCGACCTACGGCCAGTCGGCGCTGGCGATCTATCAGGAGCTCGCCGGCCGCTACCCCGGCACTACGGCCGCGGCCCGCGCGCAGCAGCACGTGCAGCAGTTGCGGGAGTGGTTCGCAGAGAAGGACTACAAGAACGGGCTGTTCTACCTGAAGCGGCGGGCGTTCGATTCCGCGATCATCTATTTCAAGGACGTGATCGCGACCTATCCCGGGACGCCGCGCGTGCCCGACGCGTTGCTCCGGCTCGTCGACAGCTATCGTGGCATCGGGTATACCGACGAGCTGAAGGAGACCTGCACCCACCTGCGCCGCTTCTACCCGCAGGCGCGCGGTCTGGACGAGAGCTGCCCGGCCGATTCGAGTACCAGCGCGCCGTCCACGCCGTCGCCTTCCTGAGCCCGAGCGGTGGAGGCCCTGTTCGGCGGCTCGTTCGATCCGGTGCACGTCGGGCATCTGATCGTGGCGGAGGCGGCAGCCGACCAGCTCGACGCGGCCGTGCGGTTCGTCCCGGCGCGCGAGCAGCCGTTCAAGCGCGCGGCGTACGGCGCCACCGCCGAACAGCGCGCGGAGATGCTCGACCTCGCGGTGGCGGGCAATCCGCGGCTCTCCGTCGACCGTATTGAGCTCACGCTCCCCTCCCCGTCCTACACGGTCCGGACGCTCCAGGCCCTGGCGCGACGCGAGCCTGGGAACCGGTTCACGTTACTGCTGGGGGCGGACGCCGCTCAGGAACTGTCGAGCTGGCACGAGGTCGCAACATTGCCCGAGCTGGCCGAGCTCGCGGTGTTCGCTCGGCCGGGCGCGGCCGTGCCGCGGCACCGCCTGATCGGTCGCGTGCTCGACGTGCCCGGCGTGGAGGTATCGGCTACCCTGATCCGGGAGCGCGTGCGGCGCGGCCTGTCCATCCGGTATCTCGTCCCCGACGCGGTACGCGACTACATCGCCGCGCGCGGGCTATATCGTTAGAGGACTGATGCTCAAACGTCTCGTCACGAAGGTCGTCGGCACCCGCTTCCAGCGCGAGCTCAAGCGCATCCAGCCGCTGGTGGACGCAATCCACGGCCACGAAACGCGGCTCAAGGACCTCTCCGACGCCGAGCTCCAGGCCGAGACGCCCAAGTTCCGCGCCCGCATCGCCGAGCGGACGGGCGCACTCGCGGCCGAGGTCGAGCGGCTGCGGCGCGCCAAGCACGACTGCCCCGACGCCGAGGAGCGGCTGCGGCTCTCCGATCAGCTTGGCAAGGCGGAGCAGGCGCTCGGCACGGCGGTGCAGCGCGCCTTGGACGAGCTGCTTCCGGAGGCCTTTGCCACCGTGCGCGAAGCGTGCCGGCGGCTGCTCGGCACCAAGGTGGTAGTGACAGCGCACGAGCTCATCTGGGACATGGTCCCCTACGACGTGCAGCTGATCGGCGGGATCGTGCTGCACCAGGGTAGGATCGCCGAGATGGCGACGGGTGAGGGCAAGACCCTCGTCGCCACGCTGCCGCTCTACCTGAACGCGCTCGCCGGGCGGGGGGCGCACCTCGTCACCGTCAACAACTATCTCGCGCGTCGCGATTCGCAGTGGATGGGCCATCTCTTCACGTGGCTCGGCCTCACGGTCGGGTGCATCGACGACACCGAGCCCGGCTCGCCCGAGCGGCGGCAGGCCTACCTGTGCGATATCACCTACGGCACGAACAACGAGTTCGGCTTCGATTACCTGCGCGACAACATGGTGATCGCGCCGGACCACCGCGTTCAGCGCGGTCATGCCTACGCGATCATCGACGAGGTCGACTCGATTCTGATCGACGAGGCCCGCACTCCGCTGATCATCTCGGGTCCCGTCGGCACGGAGTCGAACGAGAAGTACGCGCTGTACAACGCGCAGGTGGTCCAGCTGGTGCGCAAGCAGACGGCGGTGGTGAACGACCTCATCGCCAAAGCCGAGCCGCTGCTGGGCGACGAGAAGACGGCCTACGACGGCGCCGTGCTGCTGTACAAGGCGCAGCTCGGCATGCCGAAGAACAAGAAGCTGATGAAGCTGCTGCAGGAGACGGGCGTCAAGTCCACGGTGCAGCGCGTGGAGCTCGACCGCTTGGCGGACCGCAAGCTCCCTGCCCGCGATCAGAAGATGCGGGATGTCGAGGACGATCTGTACTTCGTGATGGACGAGCGGGGCCGCTCGGTCCACCTCACCGACAAGGGCGTCGAGACGATGTCGCCGCAGGACCCGACGCTGTTCGTCGTGCCCGACATCTCGCATGCGGTGCACGAGATCGATCACGATGAAACACTCTCGGCCAAGGAGAAGGTCGAGCGACGGCGTGTCGTGGAGTCCGAATACGCTCAGAAGAGCGAGACGTTACACATCATCCACAAGCTGCTGCAGGCCCACGCGCTGTACGAGAAGGACGTGGAGTACGTCGTGCAGGACGGGCAGGTCCTCATCGTCGACGAATTCACCGGCCGTCTGATGCACGGGCGGCGTTGGTCCGACGGACTGCATCAGGCGGTGGAAGCGAAGGAGGGCGTGGCGGTGCGCGAGGAGAACCAGACCCTCGCCACCATCACGATCCAGAACTACTTCCGGATGTACCACAAGCTCGCCGGGATGACCGGCACCGCGGAGACCGAGGAGCGGGAGTTCTGGGAGATCTACAAGCTCGACGTGATGGTGATCCCGACCAACCGCCCGGTGCGGCGCATCGACAAGCACGACCTCATCTACAAGACGCGGCGCGAGAAGTACAACGCGATTCTGGACGAGATCGAGCGGCAGCATCAGCGCGGGCTCCCCGTGCTGGTCGGCACGGTGAGCGTCGACGTGTCGGAGACGCTGTCGCGCATGATCAAGCGGCGCGGCCTCAAGCACGAGGTGCTCAACGCCAAGCAGCACCAACGCGAAGCCGAGATCGTGGCGCAGGCGGGTCAGCCGGGCTCGATCACGATCGCGACCAACATGGCCGGCCGCGGCACCGACATCAAGCTCGGCCCCGGTGTGAAGAAGTGTCAGGTGTGCGGCATCACGTCGCACGAGCCGGCGTTCGGGCAGCAGGTCGAACGGCCCGATTTGACGCAGCCCGAGATCAAGACGCTGGGCTGCTACGACGACCCACCCTGCGGCCTCGTGATCATCGGCACCGAGCGGCACGAAGCGCGCCGCATCGACCGGCAGCTGCGCGGCCGGTCCGGCCGCCAGGGCGACCCCGGGCAGAGCGTGTTCTTCCTCGCCCTCGAAGACGACCTGATGCGGCTGTTCGGCTCGGACCGCATCGCCCGCTGGATGGACCGCACCGGCGCCGAGGAGGGAGAAGTCATCACGCACCCGTGGGTCACCGGCGCCATCGGCCAGGCCCAGAAGCGGGTCGAGCTGCAGCACTTCCAGGCCCGTAAGAAGCTCCTCGAATACGATGACGTGATGAATCAGCAGCGCGAAGTGATCTACTCCCTGCGGCAATTCGCGCTCGAGGGGGGCGAGGAACTTAAGGCGGAAGCCTTGCATATGGTCGAGGCGGCGGTCGAGCGGCTTGCGGACGGGCTCGTCGCGGAGTTCGACGACCCCGCCCAGTGGGACCGCGCGCTCTTCGAGACCGAGTTCCTGCAGAAGTTCCTGATCTCGGTGCCCGGCGTCACCGATCCGACGGTGATCCACAACCGCGACGACCTGGTACGGGCCGCGCAGCAGGCGGTACGCGAGGCGTTCCAGGCGAAGCTCGACAACCTGAAGGGCATGGAAAAGGACGTCGAGGCGCAGCTCGGTGCCCAAGCGGGTTCCGTCCGATTGGGGGAGCGCGCCTTGTCGCGCTTCATGCTCGGCGTGATCGACGAAAAATGGAAAGACCATCTGTACGACCTCGATCAGCTGCGCGAGGGCATCTACTACCGCTCCTGGGGGCAGAAGGACCCGCTCGTCGAGTACAAGACCGAAGCGTTCGACATGTTCAAGGGGTTGATGAGTGACGTCGAGAACACCTTCGCGGAAGGGTGGTTCAAGGACTGGTGGCGCAACATGCCCATCGAGATCTCGGTTCCGGGCGGCGCGCCCGCCGCCCGGCCGCCGGCGCGCACCTTGACCGGACCGGCGGGCGGGCACCCCGCGCGCCGCGCCGCCCCGGTCGTGGCGACCAAACCCGCGGCGGACGGGCTGATCACATCGGCCGAGCAGCCGCCCACGCTGGAGCGGGCGGCGGCGCGCGGCGCGCCAGAGCCCGCCTTCGCCCGCAACCCCTATGCCAGCGTCGGCCGTAACGATCCGTGCCCGTGCGGCAGCGGCAAGAAGTTCAAGAAGTGCCATGGGGCGGCTGCCTAAATGCGGAATGCGGAGTTCGGAGTGCGGAATTGCACGGGGAGTTCGCTCGCGGCACGACCTACGTCCTGACATTTCGCACTCCGCATTCCACATTCCGCATTCTTTGGGTACCGGGATATATCCCGTCCCCACCTATGTTCCCCCCATGCCCCTGCGCCTCGCCGAGCACCCCGAGCAGGACCGCCCCCGAGAGCGCCTCTGGAGAGTCGGCCCGACCGCGCTGACCGGTCAGGAGCTCTTGGCCATTCTGCTCGGGACGGGCTGCGCGGGCCGGGATGCGCTGGTGGTTGCGGGAGAGCTGCTGGGCGTCGTGGACGGCTCGCTCCGTCGGCTCGGTGGCCGCCCACTGGCGGAGCTGGCGCGCATCCCCGGCGTGGGCCGGAGCAAGGCCGCGCGGGTGGCGGCGGCGCTCGAGCTCGGCCGGCGCGTCGGCTCGGAGGCAGAGCCGCCGGCGGCGCGGATCCGCGGGCCGGCGGACGTGCAACGCATCTATGGCGCGCGGTTGCGGGATCTCGCTGTCGAGGAGTTCCACGTGCTGGCCCTGGGGAGCCAGAGCCAGGTGCTCGGCGACTTGCTGATCACGCGGGGCATCCTCAACAGCTCGCTCGTCCACCCGCGGGAGGTGTTCCGGGCGGCGATCGCGGAAGCGGCCGCAGGGATCATCGTCGTCCACAACCACCCGAGCGGCGACCCGACGCCCTCGGCGGACGATCGGGCGGTGACGCGGCAGCTCGTGGACGCGGGCCGGTTGCTCGACCTGCCGGTGTACGACCACGTGATCGTGGGGGGCGATCGTTACGTGAGCTTCGCCGAGGCGGGATTGTTGTAGTACCCCCGCCCGGCCAGAGTGCCGGCGCGGTGGGGCCTTTCGTGCCCCCGCGTTGACTCGGCAGCGGAGTCTCGCCATCGTCCACAGGTGACCAGCACCGCCCCTATCCTCGCCCCCGAGCTCGCGCGGGCCGTGGCGGCCCAGCGGGACCGCCTCGACCTGGACTTGCTCGCACGCGCCTACCGGGTCAGCGCGCAGGCGCACCACGGCCAGAAGCGCCTCTCCGGGGACGACTTCGTCTCGCACAGCGTGGCGGTGGCCACGATTCTCGCCGAGCAGCTGATGGACTCGACCACCATCGCAGCGGCGCTGCTGCACGACGTGGTGGAGGATTCGAACACGTCGCTGGACGACATCCGCCGCGACTTCGGCGCCGAAGTGGCGGAGCTGGTGGACGGCCTCACCAAGCTGTCGACGCTGACGTTCCGCTCGACGGCCGAGGAGCAGGCGGAGAACTACCGTAAGCTGCTGCTCTCGGTCGCGAAGGACGCGCGCGTCATCATTATCAAGCTGGCCGATCGGTTGCACAACATGCGCACGCTCGAGCATCTCGATGTGGAGAAGCAGCGCCGCATCGCGCTCGAGACGCGCGAGATCTACGCACCGCTCGCGCACCGCTTCGGGATGGCCGGGGTGAAGGCCGAGCTCGAGGATCTCGCCTTCAAGTTTCTCGAGCACGAGGAGTACCGGGCGCTGTCGCGCTCCGTGCGCGCGAAGAAGGCCGAACGCGAGCGCACCATCGAGCGGCTCCGCGACCCGCTGGCCGAGGAGCTGACTCGGGCCGGGCTCGTGGGCTTCGAGATCACCGGGCGGCCGAAGAACCTGTGGTCCATCTACAAGAAGATGAGGAAGCGCGACAAACCGTTCGAGGAGATCTACGACCTGCTCGCGGTGCGCGTGCTGGTGAACACCATCCCCGAGTGCTACCACGTGCTCGGCATCATCCACCACGAGTGGACGCCGCTGCAGGAGCGCATCAAGGACTACATCGCCAGCCCCAAGTCCAACGGCTACCAATCGCTCCACACGACTGTCTTCGGGCCCGGGGGCCAGCTGTACGAGATCCAGATCCGCACCCGCGAAATGCATCATACCGCCGAGTACGGCATCGCAGCGCACTGGCTCTTCAAGGAGGGGAAGAGCCCGGACGAGCTCGACCGGCACCTGGCGTGGTTCCGCCAGCTCATCGAGCTGCAGCAGGACGCGCACACGCCCGAGGAGTTTCTCGAGTTTCTGAAGGTCGATCTCTACCAGGACGAGATCTTCGTCTTCACGCCGCGCGGGGACGTGAAGCGGCTGCCGAAGGGGGCGACGCCGATCGACTTCGCCTTCGCCGTGCACACCGAGGTCGGCCAGCACTGCCAGGGCGCTCGCATCAACGGCCGGATCGCGCCGCTGCACCGCCCCCTCAAGAACGGCGACACGGTCGAGGTCATGACGAGCGCGCAGGCGAAACCCTCGCGCGACTGGCTCGCACACGTGCAGACGGCCCGGGCTCGCCATAAGATCCGGCAGTGGATCCGCCAGGAGGAGCATGAGCGGAGCCTCGAGCTGGGGCGCGACATCTTGGCGCGCGAGGTGCGCCGGCGGCGGCTCGAGCCGCCCGACGAGGCCCGCCTCGAGCGCGCCGCTGCCACCCTCTCGGTCGGCACGCCCGAGCAGCTGCAGGCCGCGCTTGGCACGGGGGACATCGCCCTCGGCACGATCATGCGTGCGCTGTACCCAGACCTCCCCGCCGACGAGCTCCAACCGCCCAAGCCCACGGCGTTCGGCCGCGTCATCGAGCGGCTGCGGCTCGGCCGGGGCATCAAGATCCAGGGCGTAGACGGTTTGATGGTCCGCTATGCCCAGTGCTGCCAGCCGGTTCCGGGGGACGCGGTGGTGGGCTATGTCACCCAAGGGCGCGGCATCTCGATCCACCGCAGCGACTGCCCGAACCTCCTGGTGCTCTCGGCCGAGGCGGAGCGGCGCGTGGAGATCGATTGGCAGGAGTCGGAGGGCGAGACGTTCGTGGTGCGGCTCGCCGTGGGCGGTGAAGACCGTCGCGGTCTGTACGCCGATATCTGCACCGCGATCAGCGAGTCGGGCACCAACATCAAGAGCGCCGAGCTCGCGACCAAGGACGGGGCGGTGTTCGGATCGGTGCTCGTGGAAGTCGAGAACCAGACCCACCTCAACAAGGTGATCCGGGCGATCCGGCGGTTGAAAGGCGTGACCGAAGTGTCGCGTCGCGAGTCGGGTCCTCAGACACAGCCGATCGTTAGTTAGCTTTCATCGCATGCCTTTCGACCTCGTTGCCCCCTACCCGCCGGCGGGGGATCAGCCGCGCGCCATCGGCGAACTGGCCCAGGGCCTGACCCGGGGCGACCGCTACCAGACGTTGCTGGGCGTCACGGGCTCCGGGAAGACGTTCACGATGGCGCACGTGCTCGCGAGCTTAGGCCGCGCCACGTTGGTGCTGTCACACAACAAGACGCTCGCGGCGCAGCTCTACGGCGAGCTGAAGGGGTTCTTCCCGAAGAACGCCGTCGAGTTCTTTATCTCCTATTACGACTACTACCAGCCCGAGGCGTACGTCCCCCAGACGGACACCTACATCGCCAAGGACTCCTCGATCAACGATGACATCGACCGGCTGCGGCTGCGCGCGACGTCGAGCTTGATGGAGCGCGACGACGTGATCATCGTGGCCAGCGTCTCGGCGATCTACGGCCTGGGCGACCCGGAGCTGTACCGCCGCCGGCTCGTGACGGCGGCGGTCGGCGAGCCGCGGGGCCGGGACGAGCTGCTCGAGGCACTCGTGGCGGTGCAGTACCAACGCAACGACGTGGCCTTCGAGCGAGGCACGTTCCGAGTGCGGGGCGACACCGTCGAGGTGTTCCCGGCGTACGACGAGCAGGCGGTGCGGATCGAGTTTTGGGGCGACGCGGTGGAGCGCATCGCGAAGATCGATCCGACGAGCGGCGATACGATCGCCGAGCTGCGGCGCGCCGCGGTGTACCCGGCGACGCACTTCGTCACCGAGCGACCCACAATCGAGCGCGCCGTCGCGGCCATCCGGCAGGAGCTGACCGCGCGCCTGGCGGAGCTCCGCGCCCAGAACAAGCTGCTCGAGGCGCAGCGGCTCGAGTCGCGCACCCACTTCGATATCGACATGCTGCTCGAGGTCGGGCGTTGCACCGGCATCGAGAACTATTCGCGCCACCTCACCGGCCGGCAGGTGGGGGAGCGCCCCGCGTGCCTGCTCGACTACTTCCCTGACGACTACCTCTGCATCATCGACGAGTCACACCAGACCATGCCGCAGCTCGGTGGGATGTACGAAGGCGATCGCTCGCGCAAGCAGACCCTCGTCGACTACGGATTCCGCCTGCCGTCGGCGCTCGACAACCGGCCGCTCCGGATCGACGAGTTCATGGGCCTCGTGCCCCGGATCGTGTTTGTGTCGGCGACGCCGGGGGACGAAGAGCTGAGGCTCTCGGGCGGCGTCGTGGTGGAGCAGATCATCCGGCCGACCGGCCTCGTGGACCCTGCCGTCGAGATGCGGCCGGTGAAGGGCCAGGTAGACGACCTGTTGCACGAGATCCGGCTGCGGGAGAAAAAGAATGAGCGCGTGCTCGTCACGACGCTCACGAAACGCATGGCCGAGGACCTCACGGACTACCTGCAGCAGCATGGAGTGCGCGTGCGCTACCTGCACTCCGAGATCGACGCCATCGAGCGCGTGGAGATCATCCGCGGCCTGCGGCTCGGCGAGTTCGATGTCCTCGTGGGGATCAATCTGCTGCGCGAGGGGCTCGACCTCCCCGAGGTGTCCCTCGTCGCCATCCTCGACGCGGACCAGGAGGGGTTCCTGCGCTCCGACCGCTCCCTCATCCAGACGGTCGGCCGAGCGGCCCGACACCTGAGCGGCAAGGCAATCCTCTACGCCGACCGGGTCACCGGCTCGATGCAGCGCGCGCTCGATGAGATGCAGCGACGGCGTGGGCGGCAGCAGGCCTACAACGAAGCACACAACATCACGCCGCGCTCGATCGTCAAGTCCGTGGACCAGGTGCGCTTCACCACGCGCGTCGCGGACGCCAAGACGGCCAAGGCGGTGGGCCCCGCGCTGCGGCGCCCGGCGGACGCGCGCGAGCGGGAGGCGCTCATCCGGCTGCTCGAGACGCAGATGCAAGCCGCGGCCGAAGAGCTGGACTTCGAGCTCGCCGCGGTGCTGCGCGACCAGCTCCTCGAGCTCAAGGCCGAAGGGGATGCGGCGCACCATGCGCCTCCGCGCGAACGACCTCAACCGGTTCGGTGAGGAGCTGGGTCGCGACCTCGCCGCGCCGGCGGTGATCGGGCTCTCCGGCGAGCTCGGTTCGGGTAAGACGACCCTCGTGCAGGCGATCTGTCGCGGCCTGGGCGCCCGGGTGTTGGCGACGAGCCCGACGTACGCCCTGGTGCACCACTACGAGGCCGGTGCCACTCCCGTCTACCACGTGGACTGCTATCGTCTCAAGGCTGCCGACGAGGCGCGCGATCTCGGGTTCGAAGACATGATCCGGGAGCGCGCCATCGTGCTCGTGGAATGGCCGGAGCGGGCGGGGGCATGGGCGCCACCGCTGGATCGGCACTTTTACCTGAGCTACGGTGAGCAACCCGACATTCGCGAGCTCGAGGAGGTCCGATGAGGGGAGGATTGTCGGTGCCTAATTGCGGATTGCGGATGGCGGATTGCGGAATCGATGATCGAGCATCCAATCCGCAATTGGGGAAGGGTTGATGGGCGGGGTGTGGCTCGCCATCGATACCGCCACGGAGATCGCGAGCGTCGCCGTCGGATCGCCGGCTGGCGCGGAGGCGGGAGCGCTTGTGCGGGGAGCGCGCCGTCACGCGGCCGCGATCGTTCAACTCGTCGATCACGTGCTCACGCAGGCGGGACTGCGGCCGGCGGACTTGGAAGGCATCGTGATCGGGGATGGGCCGGGAAGCTTCACAGGCCTGCGGATCGGTTGGGCAGCGGCGAAAGGGCTGGCGCAGGAGGCAGCATTGCCCCTCCGCGCCGTGCCGTCACTCATGGCGGCGGCGGCCGGCGTCGCCGGACGGCTGGATTCGGTGCCGGTCGCTGCGTGCTACGACGCCTTGCGCGGACAGGTGTATGGCGCGGTGTACGTGTTCCGCCCCGGTGAGGTCGAAACGGCGATGGCGCCGGCAGTCACCACCGTCGCCGAGCTGGCGCGCGCCGCCCCTCCCCTGGTCCGCCCCCAGGTCGCCGTCGGCGACGGGGCGATGCGCTATCCGGAAGACGTCCTCAGGTGGAGCGGTGCCGCGCCAGTACCGCTGGAGAGTTTGACGCCGAACGCCACCACGCTGCTCTCGCTCTTCACCCGGAAAGGGGCGGCACGCTCGCTGGATGAGCCGCTCGTCGCCGAGCCCGCCTACGGCCGGCCGGCCGAAGCGCAAGCGAAATGGGAGGCCCGCCACGGCCGGCCCCTACCGGATCCGTCCCGCCCAAGCGGCTGACGTGGCGCCCGTAGCCGCGATCGAGCGCGCCGTCTTCTCCGACCCCTGGTCGGCCAACGACTTCACCGAGTGCTTGGCCGCCGGGGCCCCGTTCCTCGTCGCCGTCGTAGGCCGCGCCATCGCGGGCTACGCTGTCGCCCATTTCGCCGCGGATGAAGGGGAGATTCTCAACTTGGGCGTGGCCCAGGTGCACCGGCGCGGCGGGGTCGGGCGGGCGCTGGTCGAGCAGGTGCTCGAGACGTTGCAGGGTCGTGGCGTGCGGGTCGTCTATCTCGACGTGCGGGAATCGAACGCCGCGGCCCGCCGCTTGTACGAGAGCTTGGGCTTCGCTGAGGTCGGGCGGCGGGCGCGCTACTACCGGCGTCCGGTCGAGGATGCCGTGATCCTCCGGGCGGCCATCCCAGCGGCCGGGATGTCTGCAAAACTTTAGCCCAAGTGGCGTATCTTTGATTGACAGAATAACTTGCGATTCATATACTGTTGTCGCCCTTGGTCCCTGCCCGCCCATCGTTTGGAGGCCTGTTGTGAGTCGCAGCCTGAATAAAGTCATGCTAATCGGGAACTTAGGGGCCGATCCCGAGGTGCGGAGCACGAACAACGGTTCCCGGGTGGCGAATCTCTCCTTGGCGACCAGCCGCCAGTGGACGGGACAGGGTGGGGAGAAGCAGGAGAAGACCGAGTGGCACCGCGTGATCTGCTGGAACAACAAGGGCGCCCAATTGGCTGACCTGGCCGAGAAGTACATGAAGAAGGGCGACCGGATCTACGTGGAAGGGCGGATTGAGTACCGCACGTGGGAGGATCGCGAGAAGCAGACCCGCTACGTCACCGAGATCATCGCGCGAGAAGTGATCCTGCTGTCGTCCCGGGGAGGGGGAGGCGGTGAAGGCGCCGGCGAGTTCGCCCGGGCCAAGGCCGCGGCCAAGGTAACGCCCGAGGGCAAGGCGGAGTCGCTCGACGCGCTCCCGGAGGCGCTGGATGAGGAGGACGACGATCTGCCGTTCTGATCGAGCAGCCCTGCTCGCCCTTGTAGCAGGGCTGCTCGCGGGGGTGGTGGCGCCGCCGCTCGTGGCTCAGGACACGACCCAGGCTCGGGCGGACAGCTCGAAGGCGGTGCAGGACACGTCACAGGTGCCGCCGCCCACCGCGGCCTTCCAGGAAGGACAGCTTCCCGCCAGCCATACCGTGGTCACGGGCGAGAGCCTATGGTCCATCGCCCAGCTGTATTTCAGCGATCCGCTACTGTGGCCCGAGATTTACCGTCTGAACACTGCCGTGATCGAAGACCCGCACTGGATCTATCCTGGCGAGGTGCTGCACATCGGGTCTGTGGTAGCGGTGGCGCAGGCGCCTGAGAGCGCAGCGGTCGCCCCGGCCGACACGGTGCGGGCCCAGGCGGACACCGTGACGGCGATCGCGCCCGATACGTCGACGGCGTTCGATACGGCTGGGGTGGTGGAGGCGCCCCCGCCTGCGGCCACCGACGCCTACGAGACGATCTTCGAGCGGCGCCGCACACCCCGGGAACAGGTGCAGGACGTGCTGCGGGCGTACTCCAACCCGCTGTATCGACCGCTGCGGCGCGGTGAGTTCTATGCGGCGGGCTTCCTGACCGAGAACGAGCGACTGCCGTGGGGCCGGGTGTTGGGGAACACCGCGACTCCAGCCATCCCGCGCCTGACGGAGCGCTCCACCGCGACGCGGTTCGATCAGATCGCGCTCGCGCCGCCCCGCAACGCGTCGTACCACGTCGGCGATTCGCTGCTGATCGCGCGCATCGATCGGGACATCGCCGGTTGGGGAGGGGTAGTGGTGCCGGTCGGCGTGGCCCGGGTGACGGAGCTGCAGCGCAGGCAGGTGCTGGCGGACGTGGTCATGCAGTTCGGCCGGATCCACGACGGCCACCTGGCGATGCCGCTCGAGCCGTTCAAGGACCCGGGTCTCGCCCGGCCCACGCCCGTGGAGCAAGGCCTCGAGGGACAGATCGTGGCCGAACGCGACATCCACGGGCTGACGGACCTGCAGCAGATCCTGTTCATCAACCGCGGTCGCGCCGAAGGGGTCACCCCGGGCGACGTGTTCGAGGTGTTCCGACCGGCGTCGGGCGTCCCGGGCACGGCGTCCGAAGAAGTGCGCATGGTGCTCGAGATCGTGCATACGCGGGACCATTCGGCGTCCGGACTGGTGCTCAACATCAATCATCCCGACGTTCGCCCCGGAATGCCAGTCCGTCTCGTCCGGAAGATGCCCTCCTGACCCGCCGCCGGCTCCTGGCGGGGCCGGCGCACCGCGCCCGTGGTTCTCGTACCGCATCTCCTGGCGCTGGGGCTGTACGGCCTGGCCACGGCGCTTGCGCTCGCGCCGTTCGCGGGGCTTCGGCCCGCACCGCGTGCTTTGACGCTGGGCGCCCCCCTCTCGGGCGCTACGGCGCACGTGGTCGGCGTCGCGCAGCTCACGCCGGTGGGCGTCGCTCCGGTGCTGTCGATTCTCGCGCTCTTCCTGATGCTGCTGCAGGTCATGAGCGAGCGCGTGTTCCGCGCCTCCGCCGTCGCGCTGTTCACCGGTCCGCTCGCGACCGGGCTCGTGGGGCTGGCGTTGCTGATCGGACTGGGACCCGGTGCCGAGCCCTCGGGCGGCGGCAACGCCTGGTTTATCTTGCACGTGACGCTCAGCGTGCTCGGGCTCGCGCTGCTGGCGCTCGCCTTCATCACGGCGGCGCTGTATCTGCTGCAGTTCCGCGAGCTCAAGTCGAAACGGTTCGGTCAAGTGTTTCGTCTGTTTCCCCCGCTGGAGCGGCTCGATCGCTTGAACCACGTGGCCCTCGTCGCCGGCTTCCCCGCGCTGACGCTGGGCGTCCTGCTGGCGCTGGGCTATGCGGTGCGCTATGCCGGTGGCATGCACGTGGACCCGGCACAGATCGTGTGGGGCTCGTTCACCTGGGTGGTGTTGGGGTCGGCCGTGTGGATGCGGGTGGTGCGGCATTGGGCGGGCCGACGGGCGGCGTTCGCGAGCATCGCGGGCTTCGTGGCGGTGGTGCTCGTGTACCTCGCCCTCAAGCTCGCCGAGCCGGGGACGCAACGCTTTCTCTAGGGCGGCAGCGCGCAATGAGCATCGCGGTCGTCGGAGTCAATCACCGGACGGCGCCCCTGGAGGTGCGCGAGCGGTTCGTGCATGCTCCCCGCGAGGTGCCGGCTTCCTTGGAGCGGGTGCTGTCGGCCGGCGCGGGCGGCGGGGTCCTGCTGTCCACGTGCAACCGCACCGAATTTTACCTCGCCGAACCGAGCGACTCGACGGCCGAGACGGTCTGGGCCATCCTGGGCGAGCGCCTGGGCGCCGGTCGCAGTGCCAGCGAGTACGGATACTTCCAGCGCGACCGCGAAGCGGTGCGCCATCTCTACCGCGTCTCGGCGGGTCTCGACTCGATGATCCTCGGCGAGTCCCAGATCCAAGGCCAGGTGCGCGAGGCGTGGGAAGCATCGCGGCCCCAAGCCGGCCCCGTGCTCCATCGCCTATTCCAGTCCGCCCTGCTTGTCGGGGCGCGCGTCCGCAATGAGACGGCGCTCGGCACGGGGGCGGCGTCGGCTCCTTCGGCGGCCGTGGCGTTGGCTGGCAAGATCTTCAGCCGGCTCGCGGGACGCTCCGCGCTGGTCCTCGGTGCGGGTGACATGGCCGAGCTCGCCGCGGGCTGCCTCGTGTCGGAAGGCGTGCGCGTCACGCTCGTCGCGAACCGCAGCTATGAGCGGGCGCGCGCGATCGCCGAGCAGCTGGGCGCACGGGCGCTCACGTTGGACGAGGCCTGGGAGCACTTCGCCAACGCCGACATCGTGCTCAGCTCCACCGCGGCGCCTCACGCCGTCGTGACATGGGAACGCGTGGCCCGCGCGATCGGTCGCCGCGGTGGACGGCCGCTCTGCATCCTCGACCTCGCGGTGCCACGGGACGTGGAGCCTGCCGTGGGGCAGCTCGAGAACGTGTTTCTGTACGACATCGACGACCTACAGGCGGTCGCCGCGCACGCGGCCGCCGAGCGGCATCAGGAGGTTCCGGCGGCCGAGCGCATCGTGCGCGACGAGGTCGAGCGGTTCTGGGCCTGGTACGGCGGGCTGGCCGTGGTGCCGGTGCTGAAAGAGTTTCGCGGGCGCCTCGACGACGTGCGCGCGGCCGAGCTGGAGCGCGCCCTCAAGCGCCTCGCGCACTTGTCGCCGGAGGATCGGGCCCAGGTGGAGCAGTTCAGCCACGCGCTGCTCAACAAGTTTCTGCACCACCCCACGATTGCGCTCAAGCAGGCCGCGCAGGCCGGCCGCGGCTACGGTCTCCTCGAGTCGCTGAAGAAGCTGTTCGGCCTGGAGCGGCCGGATGGCTCGTAACGTCCTCGTCACCGGTGGGGCGGGGTACATCGGCAGCGTGGTCGTCGAGCAGCTGCTGGCGCAAGGCCACGCCGTCGTCGTCCTGGACGACCTGAGTCGGGGTCATCGCGCTGCGCTCGACCCCGGCGCGGAATTCGTGCAGGGCGGGATCGGCGACCGGCGCATCCTGGAGCAGCTGCTCGCGCGCCATTCCTTCGACGCGCTCGTTCACCTCGCGGCGTACGCATTAGTCGCGGAATCGGTCGCGCATCCGGAGATGTACTTCGCGAACAACGTGGCGGCGGGCCGCGTGCTGCTCGATGCCGTGGTCGCGGCGGGTGTGCGCCGCGTGATCTTTTCGTCGTCCTGCGCGGTGTACGGCCACCCGCCCGCGATCCCGATCCCGGAAGACGCGCCCCGCGCACCCGTCAATCCGTACGGGCAGACGAAGCTCGAGTTCGAGCACCTGCTCGCGGACTACACCCAGCGACACCAGGTCGCGTCTATCAGCCTGCGCTACTTCAACGCGGCCGGCGCCACGGCCCGCTACGGCGAGGACCACGATCCGGAGACGCACCTGCTCCCCAACGTCCTGCAGGTGGCGCTCGGCCGACGGCCAGCCGTGGACGTCTACGGCACCGACTATCGCACCCCGGACGGCAGCGCGGTGCGGGACTACGTGCACATCGCGGACATCGCCGACGCCCACGTCCGAGCACTGGACGCGGACCTGACGGGCGCCCAAGCGGTCAACCTCGGGACCGGAGCGGGCCATTCGGTGCTGGCCGTGGCCGCGGCCGCGCGGCGCGTCACGGGGCGGTCGATCCCCACGGTGGCGTGCCCGCGGCGCCCCGGAGATCCGCCCACGCTCGTCGCCGCCCCGGGCCGCGCGGAGCAGCTGCTCGGCTGGCGCCCACGGCGCTCGGCGCTGGACGAGATCATCGCGAGCGCGTGGGACTGGCACCGGACGCACCCGTCCGGGTATTCGAACTGACCTGTTTCGGCCGCTTTCTTGGGGGGGAGGGCTGACGCGTGCTGCTGCTACAGGTGGGTCGGGCGGTGCCGACGACGCCCTGGGAGCTGGTGCTCACCTCGAGCCGCGAGACGAAGTTCGTGCTCGCGATCTTGGTGGTCTTCTCGGTCGTCTCCTGGTACCTCATCTTCCTCAAGTGGTGGCAATTCCGGAAAATGCGACGGCAGGCGGACCGGTTCATGGGGGAGATCGAACGGGCGACCCGGCTCGAGGACGCCTATCATGCCGCGATGCGGCTGCCCTCCTCGCCCTACAACCGGCTGCTGCGTGAGGGCATCCAGTTCTTCTCGGAGCTCAAGCCGGGCAGCCTGAAGGGCGGCCTGAAGGGCGACGGGCCCGCCACGGTCGGGCCGCCGACCACGCTGACGACCACCCAGCTCGAAGCCCTCCGGATGGTGCTCGCCAAGGAGGTGGCTGCGGAGCGGGACGCGGCCGCGCGGTTCATCCCCTGGCTCGCCACCTTCGGGTCCGTCAGCCCGCTGCTCGGCCTGCTCGGCACGGTGCTCGGCGTGATGGATGCCTTCATCGGGATCGCGTTGGGGGGGTCCGGGAACATCGCCGCAGTCGCACCAGGCGTCGCGGAGGCGCTCGTCACCACCGTGGCGGGCCTCGCCGTCGCCGTGCCGTCCGTGATGGCGTACAATCTGTTCGTCAACCGCCTCGGCCTGTTCGCCGGCGAGCTCGAAGGGTTCGCGCAGGAGATCATCGGCACGATGGCGCGCGAAGGGAGGCTGTGAGTGGCCGGCTTGCTGGGCGGCGGCGGCGGGCTGCGCGGGCACGGTGAGCTGCCGCTCAACGCCGACATCAACGTCACGTCGCTCGTGGATGTGGCTTTCGTGCTGCTCATCATCTTCATGATCACCGCGCCCATCATGCAAGGCGGAGTCGACGTGCGCTTGCCGCGCGCCGCGGCGCGCCCACTCGACCCGAAGCAGGGGCTCATCGTGACCGTCGATCGGGAGGGGCGCATCTTCATCGAGCAGGCACCGTTGTCCTACGAAGATTTCCGCGCGACCTTCGGCGCGCTGGTGCGGACCAAACGCCCTAGTGGGGTGTACCTTCGGGCCGACGGTCGGGTCCCCTATGCCAGCGTCGTCCAGGTACTCGCGGTGATCCGGGCGTCGGGCGTGAGCGACGTCGGGCTCGTTGCTGAGCCGGAGACGATCGAGCGGTGAGACAGCGGCGCCGGGCGTCCCCGAATGTCGGCCTGGGCCTGGCGGGGACGATGCTGGTGCATGGAATCGCCAGCCTGTTCATCTTTGCTGGCGCGGCCGGCGCGCGCAAACCGGCGCCGCCGACCTACAAGGTGCGGCTAATCGCCGCTCCCGCGCCGACCGACGAAGAGCGCAAAGCACCGGAAGCCGTCGAGCGGCCGGCCGAAGAGAAGCCCGCTCCGGTGCCCACCAAGAAGCCGCCGCCTAAGAGCACCGCCGCGAAAGAGGCGCCGCCCAAGACGGCGGACGACACGAAGCGCGAAGCGGCGCCCCGCACGACGCCCAAGACGGCGCCGCTGCCCGGCGAGACGCCCTCGACCGGGAGCGATGTCGCGACGGTCAGCACCGAAGGCGTCGAGTTTCCGTTTCCGGAGTACTTGCAGAACATCGTGGGGCAGGTGCTGCGGCGCTGGCAGCGTCCGCTCCAGAGCACACCACTCGAAGCGGAGGTGTCGTTCCTGGTGCATCGCGACGGTTCTGTGAGCGATCTGCAGTTCATCAAGCGCTCCGGCAACTTCGCCTTCGACCTCGAAGCGCAGGGCGCGGTCGAGGAGGCTGGGCGGTTCAAGGCGTTCGGGGCGCTACCGGATGGATGGACGCCCGACGTGTTGTTCGTGCGGTTCTACTTCTCGGGGAAGCGATCATGAAGGCGGCGAGACGGTCAGACGGTTGGGCGGTTAGGGGCTGCGTCGCGGCCGCGGCGTTACTAGCCGTCTACCCGTCCAACCGCCTGGCCGCCCAGGATACGTCCGCCATCGACCGCGGCGTGCGCATCGGCATCATCTACCGCCCGGGGGTCCGTCCCGGACTGGTGGTGTTGCCGGGGCCCGCGCCAGCGCTCGACTCGGCGCGCGTGATCATCGCTCGGGACCTGGACTACAGCGACCGGTTCGAGCTGATCACGCTGCCGGGCGGAGACTCGATCCGCTTCAGTGGGGCTGCCTCGTCGCCGGTGGGCCGCCCGCCGACCGGCGGGCGAGCCGGGGGGGGCGCTGCGGCAGGCCTGAACTACCCGTTGTACCAGGCCCTGGGGGCCGATTTCGCCGTCGGGATCGCGCTGGCGGCGGACACGACGGTTCTGGCGGTGCACGATGTGGCCGCGGGCGGCGTGCGGCGCGAGTTTCGCGCCGTGCTGCCTCCGCTCAAGGACCCCGGGTTCCGCATGGCGGTGCACCGTTTGGCCGACCATGTCCTCGAAGCCACGTTGGGCACCGGCGGCATCGCGGCCACGCGCATCTTGTTCGTGATGGACGGCAAGGTGTATGTGATCGATCAGGACGGCGCCGACCGGCAGCTCGTCTCCTCGAGCGATCACCAGGCGATGTCTCCCGCGTGGGCGCCGGACGGGCGGCGCTTCGCGTACATGGAGTTCTGGGCTGGTCACGGACAGCTTTTCACCCAGCCCGTCGGGAGCGGCAAGCGGCAGCCGGTGGCCACCACGGGCCAGGCGCTCGACTTCACGCCGGCGTTCTCCCCGGACGGCAAGACGCTGGCGTTCAGCCGCGCGACCGAAGAGGGCACCGACATCTACACGGTTAACGTCAAGGACAACTGCTGTTTACAGCGCTTGACCGTGGGGCGCTTTTCTGACAACTTGTCACCGACCTACAGTCCCGACGGCCAGCGGGTCGCGTTCGTCTCGACGCGCCCGGGGTTGCCGCAGATCTATGTGATGGCGGCGGACGGGACGGACCAGCAACTCTTCGCGCCGTTCGACTACGGCGTCACCGGTTCGTCCAACGCGCCGGACTGGTCACCCGACGGCCAATCCGTCGCCTTCCACCGCGACGTGGGGGGCACCCTGCAAGTCTTCGTCCTCGACGTACGGACGCGGGCGGTGCGGCAACTCACCTCCCTAGGGCGGAACGAAGATCCAACCTGGGCGCCCGACAGCCGTCATGTGGCGTTCGTGTCGGATCGTTCGGGGTACCGGCAGCTCTGGATCATCGACCTAGAAACCGGCCGCATCCGCCCGCTGCTGCAGCAGAGCGGCGCGCGTCTGCCGGCCTGGTCTCCACGGATACCGGAGACCGCCTCGTCCACCCCTTGAATTCGGAGAGGGCGCACACGATGAAACGCCTATCCTTGCTCCTGCTCGGCGGTATCGCGGTAGTGGCAGTGACCGCGTGCGGCGGTGGGGCGCCGCCGCAGCCCGTGACCCCGCAGCAGAACGTGGACTCGATCGCGCAGGCCGAGAAGGCACGGCAGGACTCGATCGACCGGGCGGCGGCCGACGCCCGGGCGCGCGAGGAGGCCGAGCGGCAACGCCAGCAACGGATTGCCGACTCGCTCGCGGCGATGGGAAAAACCACCGAAGCCGTGCGCACGATGGTGGCGACGATGATTCACTTCGACTACGACAAGTCGAACATCCGGTCGGAGGACGCCAGCATTCTGGACCAGAAGGTGGCGATCCTGCAGGCGAATCCCAATCTGCGCATCCGCATCAGCGGGCATTGCGACGAGCGTGGGTCGGACGAGTACAACCTGGCGCTCGGGAATCGGCGGGCGACCGCGTCGAAGCAGTACGTGGTGAGCCACGGCATCGATGCGGGGCGCATCGAGACCGTGTCTTACGGCGAAGAGCGCCCGCTCGCGCAGGGACACGACGAGGCGGCGTGGGCGCAGAATCGCCGGGACGAGTTCGAGATCATCGCGGGCGGCGACGCCCTGAGGCAGCCGTGAGGCGCGCGTAGATGTCTCTGAAACCGTTGCTGGTGCTCGCCCTGGGGCTCGCCGCCGGATGCGCCCTGAAAGGGGACGTCCGGAAGGTCGAGCTCCAGGTGGAGGCGGCGCGGGCTGAGCGGGCCCGCGCCGATGCGGAGCGCGCGGCCCAGCTCGATTCGGTGCGGGTCCTGCTCGCCGCGGTGCATCAGGCGCTCGCGGCGCAGCAGGCTTATCTCGTGCAGCTGCGCGGCGACGTGCGCACCGACCTGCTCGCCGTCCAGCAGCAGCTCGTCCAGGTGCAGGAGCTGACCGGGCAGAGCCAGCAGCGCCTGAGCGAGCTTCGGGCGCGCATCGAAGAGCGCGCCCAGCAGCCCGTGCCGCCGGTCGACACGGTCCGCGGGGCCGGGGGGGCCGGGGGGGCCGGGCCGGGCGCCGGCCCGCCGGTCGGGCCGTCGGGGAATCCGGCCGGCCCCGGGCCGAACCAGATGTACGATCTGTCCCTGCAGCAGTTCCGCCGTGGCAGCCTCGCCACCGCGCGCATCGGCTTCCGGGAATTCCTCCGCGTGTTCCCCACCCACGAGCACGCCGCTGACGCCCTGTTTTACGTGGGGGAGACGTGGGCGGGCGAAAACGCCGACTCCGGGGCTGCCGTGTATCAACAGGTGGTGAAGACCTACCCCAATTCGTCGCGGGCCCCCGCGGCTCTCTATAAGCTGGGCCTCCTCGCGGAGCAGCGTTCTGACAAGGCGGCGGCCCGCACGTATTACGCCCGGGTGATCGCCGGCTATCCCCGCTCTGACGAGGCCAACCTCGCGCGCGACAAGCTGCAGCGTCTGGGGCGGTAGCCGGCGCCGCGGCGCTCGCCTGGGGGCCCGGACAGCCCCGGGGGGCCGGCGGGCCGGGGGGGTCCGAGGGGGCCGGCGTGCCTGAGAGTCCCAATGCCCGCGCCGAGATGCCGTTCCTCGATCACCTCGAGGAGCTGCGTTGGCGCATTCTTTGGAGCCTGCTCGCTATCGTGCTCGCCACGGTGGCAGGCTGGGTCATCGTCGAGCGTGTGGATGTGATCGGGCTCTTGATCCAGCCGATCAAGCCGCTGCTCCCCGACGGCAAACTCAAGTTCACGCACCCTACCGAGCCGTTCTTCATCACCCTCAAGTTCGCGTTCGTGTTGGGGCTCGTGCTCTCGTCGCCCGTGGTGATCTACCAGGCGTGGGCTTTTCTCGCGCCGGCGCTATACCCGCGCGAGAAGCGCTTGATCGTGCCGGCGCTGTCGGCGGGCGTGGTGCTGTTTCTCGGCGGGGCGACCGTCGCCTATCTCTGGGTGCTGCCCCGTGCTCTGCGCGTGCTGTTCGGGTTCCAACAGAGCGTATTCGATCCGATCATCACTGCGGAAGGCTACTTCGGATTTGCGGCCCAGATCATGATCGGGTTCGGTGTAGTGACCGAGCTGCCGCTGGTCGTGGTGATCCTCGCGGCCCTCGGCCTCGTCACGCCGCAGCTCCTGGCGAGGAACCGCCGCTACGCGATCGCGCTCTCGGCGGTGGCCGCGGCGCTGCTCACGCCGCCCGACGCGGTGTCGATGCTGATCATGATGGTGCCGTTGCTGCTGCTCTACGAGGTGAGCATCGTCTGCGCCTGGGTCGTCACCAAGCGGCGCGCGCGGCGCGAGCGGGCGGCCAGCGCGGCGGGCATCGTACTGTTGCTGCTTGTCGCCGCGCCAGGACGGGTGCACGCCCAAGGTCCGCCGCCCCGGCCCGACACGTCCCACGTCCGGGCCGACTCGGCGGGGCAGGGCCGTACCCTCGACTCCGCCACCGCACACAAGCTGGGGCTGCCGACCGGACCTACCCGGAGCTTTCCCCCGTCGGACGCGGTGATGGACTCGCTCCTCAAGCTCAAGGGGTACCGCGTTACGCAGTACGTGGCGGACACGATGCTCGTGGAGGGCGACAGCGCCATCTCGCTGTGGGGTCAGGCGTTCGTGGATCGCGACGGCACCAAGCTCGAGTCCGACTCGATCCGCTACCGGCAGGCGAGCTGTCGGCTCGACGCCACCGGCGATCCGCGTCTGTTCGACCAGGGTACGGTGCTCGTCGGGGAGCGGATGCGCTACGACACCTGCATTCGGCGGGGCACCGTGAGCCAGGCCCTGACGCACTTCCAGCAGGGCGGTGCCACGTGGTACATGCGCGGCGACTTGGCCGTCGATTCGGGCTCCACGCGCCTGTACGGAGCGAGCAGCCAGATCACCTCCGACGACAACCCCGTGCCCGACTACCATTTCGGCGCGCACAAAGTGAAATGGCTCAACAAGACCGTCATGGTGGGCCGCCCCGCGGTGCTGTACGTGCGGGACGTTCCGATCATGTGGCTGCCATTCATCTTCCAGGACATCCGGCCGGGACGCCGCAGCGGTATCCTCGTCCCCCGCTTTGGCCTGAACGACATCGTACGCCCCACGCGGAGCTACCACCGCCACGTCGCGGGCCTGGGCTACTATTTCGTCGTCAACGACTACGTGGATTTTCTGGTGTCGGGCGACTGGTACTCGGGCCGGTACCTGGCCCTGCGGGGGCAAACGCACTACCGCTGGCTCGACCGCTTCGTCACGGGCAGCTTCTCGTTCGACTGGTACAACCAGCTCGACGTGACGGCCCACTCGATCCGCGTCGGCTGGCAGCACCAGCAGAGCTTCTCTTCGCGCACCAACTTCAACGCCAGCATCGACTACTCGACCAATACCAGCGTCATCCAGAGCAATACAGCGAATCCGTACCTGGCGACCGCCAGACTCGGGTCGCAGCTGAATTTCACCAAGCAGTTCGACTGGGGCACGCTCAACATCGGAGGCAACCGGTACCAGGACATCGGGAACGGCCTCATCTCGCAGAACTTCCCGAACATCGGCCTCACGCCGTCGCCCGTGAACATCACGTCGTGGATCACGTGGTCCCCCGGGTTCTCCCTCAACAACCAGCAGACGTTTCACTCGGATTCGACGTCGCTGCTCGTGGCGGGGCCTGGGGGCGTGCCGGACACCCTGGCCCGCTTCGCCGACTCACGCGAGACCCAGCTCAGTTTTCAGACGCCGCTGCGGATCGGGCCGTGGAACTGGTCGAACAGCTTCCAGGTCACCGACCGGATCAGCGACAAGCGGACGGAGTTCGTGTTCGATTCGACGTCGCCGGGCGGAGCCCGGCGCGTCCTGTACGACCAGACGTTCGAAACCCGGGTCGAGTGGCAAACGGGTATCAACCTGCCGTCGCTGCTCACAGGAACGTGGAAGCTGCAACCGGGGCTGTCGATCGTGAACACCACCACGGCAGGGCCGTACGCGATCCGGAATCAGTTCACCGGAGGCCGCTGGCTGCACCAGGGGAAGCGCCTCGCGTTCACCGCGAGCGTGTCCCCGACGTTCTTCGGCTTCTTTCCCGGCGTGGGCCCGCTGCAGCGCATCCGCCACTCGATCTCACCGCAGCTGAGCTATTTCTACGCGCCCGGCGCCGCGGTCCCGCAAGAGTTCGCCCGGGCCCTCGACCCCACGGGCCGGAACACGCAGGCGCGCACCGATCCCCAGCAGACTATCGGCCTGGGGCTGTCGCAGAACTTCGAGGCGAAGCTGAAGCCGCCGCCCGGGGACACGACGGGCCGCGAGGCGCGCAAGATCCGGTTGCTCAGCATCAACACCACCTCGATCGGCTACAACTTCGAGCAGGCCAAGGATTCGGGGCGGACCGGCTGGACCACGCAGACGCTGGGGAACACCTTCGCCTCCGATCTCCTCCCTGGGTTCAGCCTCGCGCTGACGCACGATCTCTGGCAGGGGACCGTGGGCAGCGATACCGCGAAGTTTTCCCCGTTCCTCACGAGCATCACGGCATCGTTCTCCGTCACGCCGGCGACGATCCGTGGCATCGGCAGCCTGTTCGGGCTGGGCGGCGGAAAGGGTGCCGCCGCGCCTGCCCCCGGTCCCACTCCCGGCGGCCAGCCCGGCGGCCAGCTGCCGGGTCAACTGCCCGGTGGCCCGATCGATCAGCGGGCTTTCGGCGGGCCGCCGCCCCAGTTCGCGGCCGGTGCTGGTGGGCGAGGGTTCAACCTGACCGTCTCCTATTCGGGGACCCGCATCCGGCCGCGCCCCGACTCCGTGGGCGCGCTCACCCCGGCGCAGGGAGGCCAGCAGCAGCTCACGCTGGGACTGTCGTTCAGCCCCACGCAGCACTGGTCGGCGTCATGGACCTCGACCTACGACGTCGACACCAAACAATTCGGCCAGCACGTCATCCAACTGCAGCGCGACCTGCACCGCTGGCACGCGAGCTTCTCGTTCTTGAAGAGCCCGAACGGCAACTTCGCTTTCTCGTTCTTTGTGAGCCTGCTGGACGAGCCGGACATCAAGTTCGACTACAACCAGCAGAGCTTCGCCCGCTAACGGTTTCGCAAACCGCGTGTCCTCTGCGGGTGACACGCTCGCTACGGCGTGATGTCATAAGCGGCTCCCCGGGGGTCACTTACGTTGGGGCACGCGCCGTGCCTACAACCTTCCCGAATGCTTCCCGAGGGCATCATGCGTCTCCTGTCGCGATACACCGGCCTGGCGGCCGCGCTCTTGAGCTGGGGCTGCCAGTCGAACACCACGAGCCTCGTTTCCACGCTTCCGCCACCGCAAAACCTCGCCTATCAGCTCGACCCGAGCGGCGACCCGGCCCAGCCGGCCGGGATCCTGCTCGTCTGGGACGACGTGCAGAGCTCGGCCCTGGGGAGCTACCGCATTTATTCACACGGCAGCACCAGCAGCCCGTATGGGCTCCGCGGTGAGACGAGCTCCAACACCTTCCACGACAATGGCGTTCCCCATCTGCAGTACTACGTGACCGCCGCGGACGTGAACGGCGGCGAGAGCGACCCGAGCAACATCATCACGGTCGACGAGCGCTTGCAGCTGCCACAGCCCGCGAGCCTTACCTCGATTTCGCTCAACCAGGCCATTCATCTCCAGTGGGCGGACAACGCCGCTGTGTCCGATCCCGGCCGCTTCAACTGGTACCGCTTGTATAGCATGCCCTATGATCTCGATCAGGGCGTCTGCATTACGCAACGGGACTCGATCTTCCTCGAGGGCACTACCGTGTCGAACGAATTCCTGGCCACGCTGCTGGTGAACGGAGTGCCTCGCTGCTTCGGGGTGTCGGCAATCAGCGTCGAGGGCTACGAAAGCCTGTGGTCGCCCCTGTGGCACGACACGCCGCGGCCCGATGCGCGGAACGTGCTGGTCTCGGCGTATGAGGTGAGCCAGTCGCAGTCGGGATTCCGCTTCTGGAACGATGCGAACGGCAACGGCAAAGGGGATCCCGGCGAGCTGGGGCTGCCGCAGGACGGTAACCGCACGGATATCGACTTCTGGGTTCACCTGCAGGCGAGCGATTCGACTCTGTGGATCGTGCCCGAGTTCGCAGGCGACAGCCTCCAACTGTACGACAGCACCCATCCCGTCGCGGACCTGACATCGATCGATTTCGCGCCGGCGTCGGGCTATACGCGCAACATGATCCAAGCCGTCCCCGGATATGGATACGTGTTCCAGCGCAACGAGAACGGCCAGTACCACTACGCGGCTCTGCGGGTTACGGCGGTCGGTCGGCAATACGTCATTTTCGATTGGAGCGCGCAGACCGATCCTGGGAATCCCGAGCTGGTGGTGATGCAGCCTGCGCTCGCTGCCCGGGTCACGGGGTCGCGGTAGACGGGACGTCTCAGAGAGGCGTCACGAAGGGGCGTCTCGGAGGGGCGTCACGGAACGACGTTGTTCCGTGACGCTTTTTCGTGACGGTTCTTCGTGACGCCCGTCGTGACTTGGCGTCTGCTCCGCCTTGAACGTAGCTTCCTGTCACATGACAGCCTCCGTCACGCTGGACGGTCGTTCTCTCGCGATCGAGGACGTCGTGGCCGTCGCCCGCCGTGGCGTCCCCGTGACCATCGCACCGCGCGCACTCGACGCCGTGCGGGCGTCGCGCCGCACCGTGGAAGACGCGATCGCGCGCGGCGCGACGATGTACGGGGTGACGACCGGCTTCGGAAAGCTGGCGCACGTACGGATCCCGCCAGAGCGCGCGCGCCAACTCCAATTGAACCTGATTCGCAGCCACGCTTCCGGCGTGGGCGACCCGCTCTCCGAGGAAGCCGTGCGGGCGATGATGCTGTTGCGCGCCAACGTGTTGCTGCGGGGCACGAGCGGCGTCCGGCCCGCGCTCCCCGAGCTCATCGTGGCGATGCTGAACAAGCGCGTGCACCCACGCGTGCCGTCGCAGGGGAGCGTTGGGGCCTCGGGCGACCTCGCGCCGCTCGCGCACCTCGCGCTCGCGATGATCGGCGAAGGTGAGGACGGCAGCGCCGTGGAGGCACAGGGCCTGGAGCCGATCGCGCTCGAAGCGAAGGAGGGGCTCGCCTTCGTAAACGGGACGCAGGCGCAAACGGGCCTGGCGGCGCTCGTCGTGCACGACGCCTGGGTGCTGTGGCGAACGGCCCACGCCGCCGCGGCGATGAGCCTCGAAGCGACCCGCGGTACGCCCGAGCCGTTCGACCCCCGGATCCACGATGCCCGGCCGCACCCGTTCCAGCAGCGCTCGGCGGCCCTGTTGCGTGACCAGCTCGCGGCGTCTCAGATCCGCGAGTCGCATCGCGAGAACGATCCCCGCGTGCAGGATGCGTACTCGATCCGTTGCTCCCCGCAGGTGCTGGGGGCCGTGGGGGAGGGCATCGCATTCGCGGAGCGGCTGGTCGCGGTGGAGCTGAACGCCGCCACCGACAACCCGCTCGTGTTCGACGGCGCCGTGCTCTCGGGCGGCAACTTCCACGGCCAGCCGATCGCGTTGGCGCTCGACGTCTTGGGGATCGCGCTGGCGACCCTGGCGGGCATCGCCGAGCGGCGCATCGAGCGGATCGTGAACCCCGACCTCTCCTCCGGACTGCCGGCGTTCCTGGCGCGGGATCCGGGGGTGGAGTCGGGGTTCATGACCGCCCAGATCGCCGCGGCGGCGCTCGTCGCCGACTGTCGGGTGCTGGCGACGCCGGCCAGTGTGCAGTCGGTGCCGACGGAAGGGAACCAGGAGGACGTCGTGCCCATGGGGATGAGCGCGGCCTGGAAAGCGGACCGGATTCTCGCGAACGCGACTCGGATCGTCGCGATCGAGCTGCTCGCCGCCACGCAGGGGCTCGAGTACCTGAAGCCGCTCACGCCGGGCCGGGGCGTCGCGCGTACCTATGCGGCGATCCGGCGTGACGTGGCGCCGTTGGACGGCGACCGCCCACTCACGGCCGATATCGAACGGGTGGCGGCGGGCGTGCGGGCGGGGAAGTTCGATCCGGGGACCGTATGAATGCGGAGTGCGGAGTGCGGAATGCGGAATGGAAGTGCGAGCGTCATGAAGCGAACGACCTTGCACTGCCATTCCGCATTCCGCATTCCTCATTCCGCACTTTGTGGGATCGGGAACCGTGACTGGCCCCAGAGTCGTTCGCGCGCCGCGGGGACCGGAGCGGTCCTGCAAGGGCTGGATCCAGGAGGCCGCCCTGCGGATGCTCATGAACAACCTCGACCCCGAGGTGGCGGAGCGGCCGCAAGACCTGGTCGTGTACGGCGGGACCGGCAAGGCCGTGCGCGATTGGGCGTCGTTCGACGCCGTGTGCCGCACGTTGCTGACGCTCGAGGACGACGAGACGTTGCTGGTGCAGTCCGGGAAGCCGGTGGGTGTGTTCACGACCCATGCCGAAGCGCCCCGCGTGTTGATCGCGAATGCGAACCTCGTCGGCCGCTGGGCGACGTGGGAGGTGTTCCGCGAGCTGGAGCGGAAGGGCCTCATCATGTACGGCCAGATGACCGCGGGCTCGTGGATCTACATCGGCACGCAGGGAATCCTGCAGGGCACCTACGAGACGCTCGGCGCCGTCGCGCGACGGCACTTCGCCGGCTCGCTCAAGGGGCGCATCGTGTTGACCGGCGGGCTCGGCGGCATGGGCGGTGCGCAGCCGCTCGCCGCCACGATAAACGACGCGATTTGCCTCGCCGTCGAAGTGGATCCGGCGCGCGTCCAGCGCCGTGTCGACACGCGCTACCTCGATCGCTCGACGCTGTCCCTCGACGAGGCGCTGCGCTGGTGCGACGAGGCGAGGCGCGCGGGACGGACGCTGTCGGTCGGCTTGGTCGGCAACTGCGCCGAGGTGCTGCCGGAGCTGGCGCGTCGTGGCTTCGTCCCCGACGTCCTGACCGACCAGACGTCGGCGCACGATCCGCTGCAAGGGTACATCCCGCCGGGACTGTCGATGGCGCAGGCGGCCGAGCTGCGGCGGCGCGACCCGCAGGAATACCTGCGCCGCTCGGTTGCCGGGATAGCCACGCACGTGCGGGCGATGCTCGACCTGAGGCGGAGCGGCGCCGTGACGTTCGACTACGGCAACAATATCCGTGCGCAGGCGCGGGACGCGGGGGTTGCCGACGCGTTCGACATCCCGGGCTTCGTCCCCGAGTACATCCGGCCATTGTTCTGCGAGGGTAAGGGGCCGTTCCGGTGGGTGGCACTGTCGGGCGACGCACAAGACCTGCATCGCACCGATCGCTTGGTGCTCGAGCTGTTCCCCGAAAACGAGCACCTGCGGCGCTGGATCACGCTGGCGCAGCAGCGCGTGACGTTCCAGGGTTTGCCCGCGCGCATCTGCTGGCTCGGGCAGGGGGAGCGCGCACGCTTCGGCTGCGCCTTGAACGACCTCGTCAAGCAGGGTAAGGTCGGCGCGCCCGTCGTCATCGGCCGTGACCACCTCGATGCGGGCTCCGTGGCCTCGCCCTTCCGGGAGACGGAGGCGATGCAGGACGGCTCGGACGCCGTCGCCGACTGGCCGATCCTCAACGCACTGCTGAACACCGCCTCCGGCGCCGCCTGGGTGGCGTTCCACCACGGCGGCGGGGTCGGAATCGGTAACTCGTTGCACGCGGGGCAGGTGAGCGTTGCCGACGGGACGGCCTCCGCCGCCCGGCGGCTCGAGCGCGTGCTCACCAACGATCCGGGGATCGGGATCGCGCGTCATGCCGACGCGGGCTATGCGGCTGCGATCGAGACCGCCCGACAACACGCCATCCGCCTGCCGATGCGCGAGGCGAGCGACTGAGGACGCTCCTGGTCGGCGCGCGCCAGGTCGTCACCTGTCGCGGCCCGACACGGGCACGCCGCGGCCGGGAGATGGCGGAGCTCGAAGTCCTCACGAATGCCGCGGTGCTGATCGACGGCGAGCGTATCGCCGCTGTGGGCCGGTATGCTGACTTGCGGCCTGGAACAGGCGACGTGCAACGGGGGGTGGAGGTTGTGGAGGTCGCCGGGGTCCTCTTCCCTGGGTTCGTCGACTGCCACACGCACGCAGTCTTCGGCGCGCCGCGCCTCGACGACCATGAGCGACGCGCGCTCGGAATGGATTATAAGGCGATCGCCGCGGAGGGCGGCGGGATCCTGGAGTCGGTGCGCGACGTCCGCGCCCGCTCCGACGCCGAGCTGGCGGCGCTCACACGCGCGCGACTCGGTGCGCTGCTCAGCCACGGCGCCACGACGATCGAAGTGAAATCGGGCTACGGCCTCGACCGCGAGACCGAGCTGAGACAATTGCGGGTCATCGGGCAGCTCGCGCGGGCGCAGCCCGCCGCGCTCGTCCCTACCTTCCTCGGCGCGCATGAGGTACCCTCCGAATTCCGTAATCGGCGGGGTGACTACCTCCGCCTGGTGTGCGAGGACATGCTACCAGCGGTCGTGCGCGAGCGGCTCGCCGTCGCGTGCGACGTGTTTTGCGAACCGGGCGTGTTCAGCGTCGCCGAAGCGCGCACGCTGCTCGGCGCCGCCCGCCGCTCCGGCCTGGCCGTGAAGCTCCATGCCGATGAGCTCGAGGGCTCGGGTGGGGCGGAGCTCGCGGTGGAGCTCGGCGCGCTCAGCGCCGACCACCTCGCTGGCGTCTCGGCCGCGGGCATCCGCGCGCTCGCGGCGAGCGACACGGTGGCGGTGCTGCTCCCGGCGACGCTGGTGTTCCTGGGCGGGCACAGGCAGGCGCCGGCGCGCCAACTGCTCGACGCCGGTGCGACGATCGCTCTCGCCACCGACTTCAACCCCGGGTCGTCACCGACCGTGAGCGTGCCGCTCGTCATGGCGCTCGCCGTCTCGCAGCTCGGACTCCGCCATGCGGAGGCCGTCAACGCCGTGACGGTGAACGGGGCTGCTGCGCTAGGCAAGGCGGCCGATCGGGGCCAAGTCGCGCCCGGCTTTCGAGCCGACCTCGTGCTGTGCGACGTGTCAGAGTGGCGGGAAGTGGCGTACTGGATGGGCGCGAATCCCGTAACCGCCGTGTGGACAGGAGGTTCGCTTGTCCGCTCCCTCCGGGCCCCGTATCTTTAGACCCTCATGTCGAAGCTTGAGAAGCTGAAAGACAAGGCCAAGGGCCTCGAGGCCAAAGACCCCAGGGGGGCGATCGAGGCCTGGCTGGAAGTTCTGAAGATACAGGAGGAAGAGGGGGAGCCCAACCCCGACCTGTCCATTTTCAATCGCGTCGGTGATCTCTATTTGAAGGTGAAGGACCCCGCCCAGGCGGCCGATTACTACGACCGGGCTGTAGACAAGTACGCCGAGCTCGGCTTCCACAACAACGCGATTGCGATGTGCAACAAGGTGCTCCGGAATGCGCCGGGCCGGCAGACGACCTATCTCAAGCTCGCCAAGCTGTACGCGGCCAAGGGATTCACGGCGGAGGCGAAGCAGCACTTCGTCGAGTACGCCGAGCGCATGCAGAAGATCGGCAAGATCCAGCACGCATTCGCCGCGCTGAAGGAGTTCACCGACATTTCTCCGGAGAACACCCAGCTGCGGGAGATGTTGGAAGAGCATCTCCTGATGTACGGTGCAGCCGAGCGGCGCCCGTCCACCTGGGCTCCGGCGCCTGCGGCACCCCCTCCGCCGCGCGAAGACGTGTCGAAATCGGGAAAGCGGAAGACGTCCAGCCTCGTGTTCCTGGATGTGGACGCGCCTCCCGGCCCCAAGGGGAAGCCGGTCGCACCGCCGCTCCGCCCGCCCGAGCCGGAGCCTGAGGTCGCACCGCTGGCGCAAAGTCTGGTGGAATCCACGACCCCCGACCCGGACACGTCGCTCGAGATCGAGTCGACCAGCCTGGCGGAGGAGGTGGAACCGCCTGGAGGCGACGGGACCCGGGGAACGGTGCTGGAGGGGTTCGAGTCGACGAGCGCCGAGTTCGGGCAAGTGCAGCTCGACGCCGGCCGGGGCGATGTGCCATCGTTGCGCGAAGCGGAAACGGCCGACGACGTGCGTCCGCTGGCGGAGCTCGAACCCACAGTGCCGGTCGAGGCGGACGAACCCGAGCTCGATGTCGAGCTCGAGCCCATGCTGGACAACGAGATCGAGATCGAGCCGCCCCCGCCCCCGCCCCCACCTCCGTCCCGCTCGGCGCCCGCCAAGGTCACGCCGGTCGTGCCGAAGCGACCCGGCGGGCTACCCGGGTCCGCGCCCCCTCCCCCCGCGCCGCCGAGCGCACGGCCGGGGGTCGGGCCGCCGCGCCGCGTCGAGATTCCCGCGACGCCTGGATCCAAGCCGCGGCCGCCGGCGGCAGAGCCGCCGAAACTCAAGCCGGTCGTGCCGAAGCGCCCGGCGGCCGCACCGCCGGCGGCGCCCGCGCCACCGAAGCGGAAAACCGTGGTCGAAGTGCCGCCGCTCGAGCTTGAGCCCGACTTTGATACGGCGATCGCCGAGGCGGGCCACGATGTGGACGACGAGCCGCTCGCGGTCGAGGACATCCCGCCGACGGGGGGATTCATCCAGACCGAAGATGACACGTCGGTCTCGGAGACGCGGAAGTCGGCGTTCATCGACTTGGGCTTGGACAGCGTGGTCAACCAGGGAGACACGTCGGCCTCTCTGGTGTTCACGAACATCGAGGCCACGCCGGCGCCGCCCACCATCGAGGAGCTCGAGGAGCGCGTCGCCGACGACCCGGACGACCCGGAGGCGCACCAAGCGCTCGGCGAGGCGCTGATCGAGGCGGGCGAACGGGACCGCGGGATCGAGGAGCTCGACCACGCGACGGCGGGTTTCGAGAACCTGGGGAATTTGCCGCAGGCGCGGCACCTGGTGGAGGAGATCCTCCGGCTGGACCCGAACAGTGTGCGTCACCGGCAACAGCAGGTGGAATACGCGTTCAAGGCGGGTGACAAGGCGAAGCTCATCGAGGCGTATCTCGAGCTGGCGGACACGCTGCTGCGGCAGGACCTGCCGGACAAGGCACGTGCCGTTTACCAGCGGGTCGCCGAGCACGACCCCACGAGCGAACGGGCGAAGGCGGCGCTCGCTATGCTCGCGCCGGCCGCTCCGCCGCCGGCCCCGCCGAAGCCGCCCGCGCGGGAGGGGCGGACCGCGCCCAAGGACGCGAAGATGAAGGTGCGCGATGAGGTGGCGGAGGCAGGCGATTTCGTCGACCTCAGCGCGATGATCCTCGACGAGGAGGCGCTGGTGCGCGACACCCGCATGAAGGTCGCGGACGAGGAGCCGACGGGGGACGAGGAGAAGGACTTCCAGGAGATGCTCGCCCGATTCAAGCAGGGGATCGACGAGAACATCGACGAAGCGGACTTCCAGTCGCACTACGACCTGGGGGTCGCGTTCAAGGAGATGGGGCTGCTCGACGAGGCGATCGCCGAGCTCCAGAAGGCGCTGCGCGCGCCCGAGGGCAAGCTCAGGACGTCCGAGGCGCTGGGCGTCTGCTTCATCGACAAGGGCGCGTATGTCGTGGCCGAGTCGATCCTGCGGCGCGGGCTCGAGCTGCCCGCGTCGAGTGATCAGGAGCGGCTCGGCGTCCTGTACTGGCTCGGCCGGGCGCTCGAGGAGCAGGGAAAAAAAGCGGAGGCGCGGGAGCAGTACGGCCGGGTTTTCGCCGTGGATATCCGCTTCAAGGATGTCGGCGCGCGGTCCCGGGCGCTCGCCAAGGTGAAGTGACGTGAGCCAGCAAGTCGCCCCCGTTGCGCTGGCCGACCTCCAGCGGCCTGTGGCGAGCGAGCTGGAGCGCGTGGCGGACGAGCTGCGGCGCATCATCGCCGCGGACTTTCCGGTCATCGCCGACGTCAACGAGCACTTGCTGCGGATGAAGGGCAAGCTGTTCCGCCCCACGCTGCTGCTCCTCAGCTACCGCGCGTCCGGGGCGGACGATGCGCGGGCGGTGACGCTGGCGGCCGTGGTCGAGCTGATCCATCTGGCCACGCTGGTGCACGACGATTCGGTGGACCATTCGGTGCTGCGTCGCGGGATGCCGACCATCAACGCCTTGTTCTCGCACCAGGTGGCGGTGATCATGGGCGACTATCTCTACTCCCGCGCCATCATCGAGCTGGTGCGGCTCGATGATCTGGCACCGTTGCGCGTTTTCGCCCGGGTGACGAACGAAATGACGGTCGGCGAGATGCGGCAGCTCGAGGCGCACGACAAGCTGGCCTACGACGAAGCCCAATACGACCAGCTGATCCGCTCGAAGACGGCGTCGCTGCTGTCGGGCGCCTGCGAGGTGGGGGCGCTCGGCGCGCCCGTGCCCTACCGGGAGGCGCTCGCGCGCTTCGGGATGCGGCTCGGCATGGCGTTCCAGATCACCGACGACCTGCTCGACTACACTGAGCCGGAAGCGGTCACCGGCAAGCCGTCGGGGCTCGACCTCAAGGAGCACAAGGTGACCCTGCCGCTCATCGCCGCACTCGCGGCGATGGGCCCCGCACAGCGGCGGCTGGTGGCCGAGCTGATGGCGACGCCCGATCCTGGGGACGCTGTCGTTGCAGAGGTCGTGCGTCTCGTGGAGACGGCCGGCGGGCTCGACTACGCACGGCGCCGCGCGCTCCAGCTCGCCCAGCAGGCCGAAGCAGAGCTCGAGATCCTGCCACCCTCACCCGCGCGCGACGCCTTACACGACAGCATCGCCTATGCCGTGGAACGGCGCAGCTAAGCCCGTGGCGCGCGGACACCGCGGCCCGCTATTTTACATGGGGTTCCTTGCCGGTGGATTTGTGCTCGGCGGGTTGCTGCACGCGCTGCTGCGGCGCTTTCTCCCCCAGGGCGCGGCCAAGGAGTTCTTCACCACGGCCGTGACGCCGACCTTCGGACCGGTGCATCTCGACCTGCTCGTCGTATCGGTCACGCTCGGTCCGATCGGCTTCGACGTGTCGCTGCTGGCCGTCGTGGGTGTGGCGATCGCGTACTTCGTCGCCCGATCGATCTTCTGAAAACGAGGCGCGTATGTTCGGAGACCTGTCGTTCAGCCACATCCTGATCCTGCTGCTGGTGCTGGTGCTGGTGTTCGGGGCGAAGCGCATCCCGGAGATTGGAAAGTCCATCGGCCAGGGGATCAAGGAGTTCAACCGCAGCCTGAAAGATGCCACCAACGACCAGTCGTCCGCTCCGCCGCGCAATCTCTCACCGCCGGGTCCGTCCTCCTCTGTCCCCTCGAGCGGCGATCCGAAGCGGCTGAGCGACTAGGTTCCGGTTTCGGACGTCGTCGGCCGGAACACCTCCTTGCGGCGGTCCACGACGTTCGCCTGGGCCCGCAGGGCGGCGAGATACTGCTGCACGCGAGCCTGTTGCGCCGGCCGCAGGATGGCTTCCCGCTGCTGGTCCCGCTGCTTGAGCCACGCCCCGGAATCCGCCGGCTGGTGGGCGATCCCCTGCAGGATGAAGCGGCCCGTCTGGCTGGCGAGCACGCCGGTGCGCTGACCCGGACGGAGTCCGAACGCCGCGCCCAGGACGACGGGGTCACGGGCGATCGCGGCCGGAGGACTGAGGCGCGTGAACGGCCCGAGCTTTTCCAGCGGTAGGCCCCGGGCCCGTCCGGCCTGGAGCAAGTCCGGCGTGCCAGCCAAAGCGGCCAGGGTCTCGTCGGCCCGCTGCCGCGCGATCGCTTTCTTCTTCTCGTACCGTGCGGCCTCACGCACCCGGTCACGGATCTGCGCGAGCGGCGGGGTTCCCGCGGCCTGGAGCGAGTCGAGCCGGAACACATAGTTCGCCCGCTCGCCCTCGATCACCGGGCTTGTCTCACCGGGCCGCGCCTCGAACGCCCACACACTCACATCGGGGACCACGTACCGGCCTAGGGTCAGCCGCTCGCCCTGAATCAGCCTTGGTGCCTGCGCCACGGGCAGGTGGAGCCGTTGCGCTGCGCTGTCCAGCCGGCTGCCGTCCGTCTGCTCGGCCGCGAGGTGGTCCAGCGTGTCGGTCCGCGCGTCGATCTCATCGAGATGCCTGCCCTGCGGCACGATCGCGATCAGGATGTGACGGACGTGAAGCGAGTCGCCTTTCGCCGCATCGAGGCGGATCAGATGAAAGCCGAAGCTCGAGCGCACCGGCTGGCTGAGCTCGCCCGGCGCAAGCCCCCGGAGCCCCGCGAGAAACTGGGAATCAAACCCCGCCTCGTTCCGCTTCACCCACCCCAGGTCGCCGCCGCGGGCGCCGCTCACGGAATCGGCAGACTCCTTCTTCGCCACGTCGTCGAACTTCGCCGCGCCACGCGCGATTTCCGCACGCAGTTGCCGCGCCTTGGCGAGCGCCGCCGCCGTGTCGACGGCGTCAGGCACGCGCGGCTGCGCGACGAAGCTGAGCCAGGCGGTCGCCGTACGCTTGAAGTCGCTCTTGTGAGCCGCGTAATAGCGCTCGACCTCGGCATCCGACACGGGGGCCGTCGAGTCCGGCATCTGCTCGGGGCGGATGGCGAGGACGGCCACGGTCACCGACTCCCGCTGGTCGCGCCAGATGCGCCACAGCTTCGCGTCGGAGACGTACACGTCCGCGGTCAGGTACTGCTCGAGCTTGCGCTCCGGGAGGTAGTCGCGGTACAGCTGCTCGATCTGCGCGCGGAATTCCTCGGTCGTGCTGCCGAGGTAGTGCTGCCATTTCGTGATGTCGAACTGGCCGTTGGTCTGGAAGGTCGGGTCTTCCATGACTTGCCGGAGGACCTGCGGCGGCGGCGTGCTGCGCGCCATCTGCCGGATCTCGTCGTCCGACACCTGAATTCCGAGCCGGCGGTATTCGCGCTCGAGCAGGATTCGCTGGATGAACTGGTCGGTCACCTGGTCCTGGAGCTGCTGCTCGTCTTCCCGGCTTAGCCGCCCGGCGCCGCGACGGCGAGAGTCTTCGATGGCGCTCTGGAGGGCCGCCTGGAACTGCGTGGCGCGCACGACCTGGCCGTTGACTTTGAGGACCACGTCGCGCCCGCCGCCGAGGATGTCCGTCACCTGACCGTACGCCAGCCAGCCGATGAACGTGGTGGCCACGATGACGAACACGGGCTTATAAATGGCGCGCATCGAGCGCATCATAGGACGCCAAGCTCCGGATCAGAGGGGATGCGAAGGGGCATAAGTCTAAGAGCCACAACGGGGAAACTCAAGCGACGGGGCAGCGATTCCGATTGACAGCGGCGCCGGCCGAACACTATCTTCGACCAATTCCCGCAAGAACTTAGGCCGTGTACACCAGCGAGATAGAAAAGCTCGAAAAGCGATGGGCCGAGAACCCCAAGGGCCGCAACTTCGCGCCCTTGGCGGACGCCTATCGTAAAGCGGGGGAATTAGATAGAGCCATCGAGCTATGCAAGTCCGGGCTCGAGCGACATCCCGATTACGTAAGTGCCCACATCGTTTACGGGCGCTGCTTTCTCGATTTGAAGAACGACGCCGCCGCGTCGCAGGTGTTCCGCAAGGTCCTCGAGCTCGATCCCGAGAACGTCCTCGGCCTCAGGCTGCTCGCTGAGATCGCGGAGCGGGGCGGGCGCTATGACGAGGCCACGGAGTGGCTGTCACGACTGCTCGCCGTCGACCCGATGAACGGCGACGCCGCCGAGGCCCTCACGCGCGCTAAGGGGAAAGCGGCGCAGACAGCGCCCAAGTCAGCGGCGCCTGCTCCCGGCGTCCCCCCGATGCCCGTCCCCCCGCCGGCAGTCCTTGTCCCAGAGCGGTCCGGTGCGAGCGCAACCAGGACCGCTCGGATGCCGAAGCCCGAGTTCGTGGTGGAGCCGGAGCAACCAGCCGCCCCGCAGCTCGAGGCGCGGGCGCCGGCGGGAGACATCGAGACGTTCGACGGGACGCTGGACTTCAACGCCGTGGCACACGACGCGGCTAAGGCGGATGGCCTCGAGGTCCAGGAGGAAGTGGCCCTCAAGCCCCAGGACCTCACGGTCGAGGGACTGGCGGCTACGCAGTACGAGAGCGGCACGTTTGCCGCGCCCGATCTGCCGCCCGAGCCCCAGCCCGAGTCTGAGCTGCCGGTGGTGGATCTGCCGCTCATCATGCCCGAGGATGTGACGCCGTCTCGCTCACCCCAACCGGCGTGGCCTGCTCCGTTGGCGCCACCTCCAGCTCCCCCCCCGCCCGCCGCCCCGCCCCGGTTTCCTCCGCCGGGGGCGCCGGAGACGCCTGCAGCCGTGGTGTTGTCGGACGACGACGGCGCGGCGGACACTGCGGCCCTCTCGCGGGCCGAGCCGGTGTTAACAGAGACGATGGCGGATCTTTATTTGAAGCAGGGCCACCCGGAGGACGCGCTGCGCGTGTACCAGGCGCTGCTGGCGCAGCGCCCGGGCGACGCGCGCCTTCACGCGCGCGTCGACGCACTGTCGCCCGGGGGGAAGCGGAGGCGGGGCAGGGAGGGGGAGATGGGCGAGTCGGTGCCGACGTTCCTCAAGCGGATCCTGGCGGGTCGGCCGCAGGTGACGGCCGTGCCCGAGGCGGCCGGCCCGGGGTGGCCGGGGGGGGCGGGGGGGGGGTCGCCGCTGGAGCGCGCGTTCGCCATCGCGCCGCCGGACGCCGGGCTGGACCAGGAGATCGTCGCTCCGGGGGAGGCGAGCCGCCCGGCGGAGGATACGATTTCGCTCGACGAGGTGTTCGGTGAAGAGGGCACGCGGGGATCGCTGCCTGCGGCGGAGTCTCCGCCCGCGACTGTCCCGCCAGCGCCGCCTCCCGCTCAGACCGGCGGATTTTCCTTCGATCAGTTCTTCGGCACGCCGGCGGCGCCCGCGGGCGGCGCGGTGGTCCCCCCGCCGACAGGCGGGAGCCCCAAACCGGCGGCTCGGCCGTCGGGTCCGAAGGCGCGTGCACCGCTCGAAGACGAGGGTGAGCTCGATCAGTTCCAGGCCTGGCTGAAGGGCCTCAAGTCCTAGTGCACATTGCCGTGCTGAACGGCCCGAACCTCAATTTGCTGGGCGAGCGCGAGCCGGAGCTGTACGGCCGCGCCACGCTGGCGGAGATCGAGACGCGCACGCGCGAGCGGGCGCAGGCGCTCGGCGTGAACGTCAGCTGGACCCAGACGAACCATGAGGGCGAGCTGGTGGACGCGATTCAGGCGCTCAAGGGGCGGGCGGACGGCGCCGTCATCAACGCGGCGGCGTTCACCCACACGAGCCTCGCCGTGCGGGACGCGCTCGTCGCCGTACGGGTGCCGTTCGTGGAAGTGCACCTGTCGAACATCTTCGCGCGCGAGCCCGAGCGGCGCCGCTCGGTCCTCGCGGACGTCGCGGTCGGCGTGGTGACGGGGTTCGGAGCCGAGAGCTATCGGCTGGGACTCGAGGGCCTGGTCGGCTATCTCGCGTCCCGCCATGATCGCTGATCCGCGGCGCGCGCGGCAGGAGGCGCTCGCCGCAGCGCTCGCCGCCGAAGAGCTGGACGGGCTGCTGGTCACGTCGCGCGCCAACATCCGGTACCTGACGGGCTTCAGCGGCTCGGCAGCGATCGTGGCGGTGACCCGGGGCGACGTGCTGCTGGTGACCGACTTCCGCTATGACGAACAGGCACGGGCGGAAGCCGGCGCGGTCGCCCGGATCGAGGTGGAGCGCACGAGCGTGTGGGACCGGTTCTTCCAGGCGCTGGCGACGCTCGGGCGGCTGGCCGTGGTGGGCTACGAGGCGCACGTGCTTTCAGTGGAGGACGCCGAGCGCTTCGCGCAGGCGGGCAAGCCGTGGCGCTGGAAGCCGACCAAGCACCTGGTGGAGCGCCTGCGGGCCGCCAAGGATCCCGGAGAGGTGGCGGCGATCCGCAGCGCCGCCGAGCTGGCGTGCGAAGGGTTGCGGCGCACGCTGACCCAGGTGAGGGCGGGGCTGACGGAGCTCGAGATCGCCGGGATCCTGGAGGGCACGCTGCGGCGACTCGGAAGCGAAGGGCATCCGTTCGCGACGATCGTCGCGTCCGGCCCGCGCACCGCGTTGCCGCATGCGCGCTCGAGCCGGCGGGTTGTGGCGGTGGGCGAGTGGCTGTTGTTGGACTTCGGCGCTCAGGTGGACGGCTACTGCGCCGACATCACGCGCACAGTCGTCGTGGGTGCGGGGGCGACGGAGCAGCAGCGCGCAGTGTACGAGCTCGTCGCCGAGGCGCAACGGCGGGCGCGGGGGTGCGTGCGGGCGGGCATGAGTGGGCGCGACGCCGACGCGCTCGCGCGCGACGTGATCGAAGCGCGCGGCTTTGGCGAGGCGTTCGGTCATTCGCTGGGGCACGGCCTGGGGCTCGAGGTGCACGAGGCGCCGCGGCTGTCGAAGACCAATGTCGACCCGCTGCCCGTCGGGTCGGTCGTGACAATCGAGCCGGGCGTCTACCTCGCGGGGCAGGGCGGCGTGCGGATCGAAGACGATGTCCATGTGTCGGCCGCGGGACCGGTCCTGTTATCGGACGGTCGTACGGAACTTCTCGAACTCGTGTAGATTTCGGGCCCATGAACCTCGACATCATCGCGCAGCTGGTGCAGATCCTGAAGGACGCTCCGGAGCTCGGCGCGATCGAGGTGCGCCGGGGCCTGCTGGGGAGGTGGTCGTCGATCCGGGTCACGAAGGCGGGCCACGGGACGAACGCGGGGGGGCAGCACGTGGTCGTGGCGCAGGCGCCGGCACCGGTCACCCCGCCCGCTCCAGGTGGCCCGGTCGGCGCCGCCCCGTCGGGTGCCCTGCCCAAGTCTCAGCTCGTCGAGATCAAGTCCCCGATGGTCGGCACGTTCTACGCTGCACCCGAGCCGGGGGCGGAGCCGTACATCAAGGCCGGGAGTCGCGTCGCCACCGGGCAGGTCGTCTGCATCATCGAAGCGATGAAGATCATGAACGAGATCGAGGCCGAAGTCGCGGGCTTGGTGCGCGAAGTCTGCGTGGAGAATGCCCAGCCAGTCGAGTTCGGACAGCCCCTCTTCCGAGTGGACCCGCATGCCTGACGCACCCACCAGCAGCGGCGCGACGTTCAACTTCAAGCAGGCCATCACCCAGATGGTCCAGCGCAACGCGTCCGACCTGTTGCTCAAGGTGGGCCGGCCGGCGACGATCCGCGTGAACGGCGAGCTGCTCACGCTCGACACGGCCCCGCTCAAGCCGGAGGAATTGAAGTCGCTCGCCGAGCAGATCATGACGCCGCGGCAGGTCAAGGAGTTCGCCGAGCACAAGGAGGCGGACTTCGCGATCGGCGTGCCGGGCGTGGGCCGGTTCCGCACCAATGTGTACCAGCAGCGCGGCACCGTGGCGTTCGCGTTCCGGTCGATCCCGTACGAGGTGAAGACGATCCGGGACCTGAACCTGCCGCCGGTGCTCGAGGAGATCGCGATCAAGCCGCGCGGGCTGGTGCTCGTCACGGGGGTCACCGGGTCGGGCAAGTCGACCGCGCTGGCCGCGATGATCAACCACATCAACCTGGGCCGTCGGGTCAACATCATCACCATCGAAGACCCGATCGAGTTCCTGCATCGCGACAACCTGGCGAATATCTCGCAGCGCGAAGTGGGGAACGACACGCTGTCGTTCAACGCGGCGCTGCGGCACGTGTTGCGCCAGGCGCCCGACGTCATCCTGATCGGCGAGATCCGTGATATGGAGACGCTCGACACGGCGCTGAAGGCCGCGGACACGGGGCACCTCGTGTTCTCGACGTTGCACACGACGGACTGCACCCAGACGATCAACCGCGTCATTTCGTTCTTCCCACCGCATCAGCACGACGAAATCCGCCATCTCCTGTCCACGGCGCTCGCGACAGTGGTGTCGCTGCGGCTCGTCCCGAAGAAGGACGGTCAGGGGCGCGTGCCGGCGTCGGAGGTGCTCATCAACACCGCCGCGGTGCAGGACAACATCCGCGACCTCTCGAAGCAGCTCAACATCCCGGATCTGATCGCCCAGGGGTCGGTGCAGTACGGGATGCAGAGCTTCGACCAGTCGCTGTTTCAGTGGTACCAGCAGGGCGTCATCAGCTACGAGAGCGCGCTCTTCTACGCCACGAACCCGAGCGAGTTCGCGCTCAAGGTGTCGGGGGTGGAGTCCGGGCAGAGCCGGGCGTTCGGCGGCTCCACCGCCGCAGCCGGCCTGCGCGGCGACCTCGCGCCCTGATGTTCAAGAAGGTGCTGGTCGCGAACCGCGGGGAGATCGCCCTGCGGGTGATCCGTGCGTGCAAAGAGCTGGGGATCGAGGCGGTGGCGGTCTACTCGGAGGCCGACCGCGAGTGCTTGCACACCCGGTTCGCCGACGACGACGTGTGCATCGGCCGAGCGCCGTCGCGCGACAGCTATCTCAACATTCCGCGCATCATCGCCGCCGCCGAAATCACCGGCGCCGACGCCATCCACCCCGGCTACGGGTTCCTCGCCGAGAACGCCGAGTTCGCCGACATCGTCAAGGCCTCGAACATCACGTTCATCGGCCCGACCGGCGACCAGATCCGCCAGATGGGCGACAAGGCGGCGGCGCGTAAGCTGGCGCAGAAGCTGAAGGTCCCGACGGTCCCGGGCTCGCCCGGGCCGGTCGAAGACGCGGACGCGGGACTCAAGATCGCCGAGAAAATCGGCTTCCCGGTGATCATCAAGGCGGCGGCGGGCGGGGGCGGGAAGGGGATGCGCGTGGCGCTCGACGAGGAGTCGTTCGGCCAGGCGTTCAGCCTCGCGCGACAGGAGGCGCTGGCGGCGTTCGGGTCTGACGAGGTGTACCTCGAGAAGTACCTGGCGCGACCGCGGCACGTCGAGATTCAGATCATGGGCGACGTCCACGGTCACGTGATGCACCTGTGCGAGCGCGACTGCTCCGTGCAGCGGCGCCACCAAAAGCTGATCGAGGAGGCGCCGAGCCCCGCCGTGGACCAGACGCTGCGCCAGGACATCGGCGACGCGGCGGTGCGGCTCGCCCAGGAGATCGGGTACGCCGGAGCGGGCACGATCGAGTTCCTGCTCGATGAGGACGGCTCGTTCTATTTTATGGAGATGAACACCCGCATCCAGGTCGAGCATCCGGTCACCGAGATGTGCACCAACTTCGATCTCGTGAAGGAGCAAATTCACCTCGCGGCGGGGGACCCGCTCTCGTTCGTGATGAACGGCCACCGGCTGCGGGGGCACGCCATCGAATGTCGTGTGAACGCCGAGGACCCGGCGCGCAACTTCCAGCCGAGCCCCGGGACCATCACCGCCTACCATCCGCCGGGCGGTCCCGGCGTGCGGGTCGACACGCACATCTATGCCGGCTATACCGTGCCGCCCTACTACGACTCGCTGCTGGCCAAGGTCATCGTGCACGGCAATACCCGCGCTGAAGCGCTGGCCCGCATGCGCCAGGCGCTGGATTCGTTTATCATTGAAGGCGTGACCACGACCATCCCGTTCCTCAGTCGGGTCATGCGCCACCCCGACTTCGTCGCCGGCACGGTGGACACCAAGTTCCTCGAGCGCGAGCCCCAGCTGCTCCAGCCGTCATGAAAATCGACGTCTTTTTCACGCCGCTGGGCCTCGCTGCGGGAGATCTCGGGGGTCGAGGCGTCGTCGTGATCGACGTCCTCCGGGCTACCACGACGGTGGTCACGGCGCTGGCGAACGGGGCGAAGGCGGTGATCCCGGCCGCGACATCGGAAGAGGCGGTGCGCCTCGCCTCGAATCTCGAGAAGGACGGCGTGCTGCTCGCGGGCGAGCGGAAAAGCCTCAAGATCGAGGGCTTCGCCCTCGGCAATTCACCGCGCGAGATGACCCCGGCCACGGTCGCGGGCAAGACGATCGTGCTCGCGACCACCAACGGGACGCCGGCGCTGGTGGCGGCGCAGGGCGGCGACCCGGTGCTGGTCGGCGCCCCGGTGAACTTCCGTGCGCTCACCGCGCGCGCGCACGAGGTGGTCGCCGGCCGGCGTGACCTCGTGATCATCTGTGCCGGCCGCGAGAAGCAGTTCGCGATCGAAGACGCCTACACCGCCGGCCGCCTCGTGAAAGGCGTGAAAAAGGGCGTCCGCAAGGTCGAGCTGAACGACGCCGCTCGGGCCGCGGTCGCCCTCACCAGGCAGTTCGCGACGTGGCAGGAGGCGCTGGAGAACTCCGAAGCCGCCCGCCAGCTCGCCGACGTGGACCTCGGCGACGACGTCGCGTTCGCTGCGAAGGCGGACCGATTCGGGGTGGTCCCGACGTACGCGAACCGCCGGATCACATGAAGCAGAAGGCGCGCCAGGAACTCGTCGGGATCGGCGCCTTGGCGGTGGGGCTGTTCCTCGGGCTGACCCTGCTGCGCTTGCCCATCACGGGAAGCTGGGGCGACCGGATCGGCTCGCAGCTGTGGCGGGTGGTCGGCGCGGGGTCGGTGCTCGTCCCGGTGCTCGGCATCGGCTGGGCGCTGGCCGCGTTCGAGCGGCTCGGGAGCCTGTCCGCCGCCCGTGCGGCCGTCCTTGGCACCGGGCTCATCCTGCTCCTCCCGTACGGGATCGGCACGGTCGCCGGGGCGAGTTTCCCGGCCGACTACCACCTGTGGACTGCCACGCAAAAGCTGGTGGGGGTGCTCCCGGGCGCCCTCGCCCACGGCGTGCACCAGGCGGTCGGCACGGCGGGCGGGGTGCTGGTCGGGCTGTTCGCGCTCTCGGCGTTGGGGTTGCTGACGGTGGGGTGGCATCCGCTGGTCGTCTTGCGAACGGGGGAAAAGGCCGGGGAAGGGGGAAGGGGGAAGGGGGAGAAGCGAGACGTCAAAAAAGAACCGGAGGCGCCCTTCCCCCTTCCCCGCCCCCCGAAATCCCCGAAGTCCAAGACGCCGCCCTCGGTCCGACCGGCCGTTGTCCCCAAAGGCGTCCTCATCCCGCCCATCGAGCTGCTGAATCCCGCCCCCCCCGAAGACGGGGACGCCGGGCTCGCCCAAATCGAGCAGATGGGGCGCAAGCTGATCGAGACCCTGCAGACGTTCCGGGTAGAGGGCTCGATCGCCGGGCGGACGGTCGGCCCCGTCGTCACGCAATATGAGGTGGCACCTGGGCCGGGCGTGAAGGTCGGCCGCATCGCCGCGCTCGCCGACGATCTGGCGCTCGCGATGCGCGCCCAGTCGCTGCGCATCGTCGCGCCGATTCCGGGGAAGGCGGCGGTCGGCATCGAGGTCCCGAACCCGATGCCGCGCATGGTCCACGTGCGCGAGCTCATCGAAGGCGAAGAGTTCCACCGCGGGACCCGCGTCCTGCCCATCTCGCTCGGCAAGAACCTCGAGGGTGAGCCGGTCGTGGCCGACCTGGTGAAGATGCCACACCTGCTGATCGCCGGCGCCACGGGGTCGGGAAAATCGGTCTGCATCAACGCGATCATCACGAGCCTGCTATACCGCTATCCGCCGCAGGAGCTGCGGATGCTGATGATCGATCCGAAAATGGTGGAGCTCTCGATGTACAACGCGCTCCCCCATCTCCGCCACCCGGTCGTCACCAACAACCAGAAGGCCGCGACGGCGCTCAAGTGGGCAGTGCGCGAGATGGAGCGCCGCTACCAGCTGTTTCACGCCAACCACGCGCGCAACATCACGGACTTCAACCGCAAGGTGCGCGACGGGAAGCCGCTCAAAGGGCAGCGAGCGACCCTCGCCACGCCAGTCCCCGGCTTCGGTCCGGGGATCCAGCAAGAGCTGCCGTTCGACGCCGAGTACAGCGAGGGCGTGTTGCCTTACGTCGTGGTGATCCTGGACGAGCTGGCCGACCTCATGATGACCGTGCAGCACGAAGTGGAGACCCCGCTCGCCACGCTGGCGCAGAAGGCGCGAGCCGTGGGGATCCATCTGATCCTGGCAACCCAGCGGCCCTCCGTGAACGTCATCACGGGTCTCATCAAGGCGAACTTTTCCTGTCGGATCGCGTTCCGCGTCGCTTCTAAGGTGGACAGCCGGACGATCCTCGACCAGAACGGCGCCGAGACACTGCTGGGGAACGGGGACATGCTGTTCCTGCCCCCCGGCAAAAGCGAGCCCGTTCGCATCCAAGGTTGCTTCATCTCGACCGACGAAACCGAGCGGCTCATGGGCTGGTATACGGAGCGCCGTGCTCAGCTCGAGCAGCGGGTCGAGGTGGACATCATCGAGCAGATGGAGCAGCTCGAGGAAGCGGAGAAAGCTGGGGAAGGGACGGGGAGGGGGCAGGGCGAAGGTGAGCGGGATCCCTTGTTCCGGCAGGCCGCCGAGGTCTGCATCCAGAATCAGATCGGCTCGACCTCCTTGCTGCAGCGGCGGATGAGCATCGGCTACGGGCGGGCCGCGCGGATCATCGACCAGCTGGAACTGGCCGGGATTCTCGGCCCCGCCAACGGCAGCAAGCCGCGGGATGTGCTGGTGGGGTTGGAAGATCTAGACGAGATCTGTCCGGCCTGATGCCGAGAGTCGGTTGACCGACCCGCGTTAGTAGCAGCATGCGACCCGCCTAGTCCTATGGTGCTCCAACCCTTCCCGGGGCGCTCGCATCACAC
>DASPXE010000226.1:0-1696 GCA_035637455.1 Gemmatimonadales bacterium | reverse complement strand
AGGACGCAGCGTCACAACTTGACGGGCGCAGGAGACCCGCGCGAAGTCCAGGCCGCCGCGGTCACGGCGGACCTGTTCGATGTGCTCCACGTGCACCCCGAGCTCGGCCACGGCTTCGCGGCCGCCGAGGAGCGCAACCCGCTCGCGCTGTTGAGCCACGGACTGTGGGTCACGAATTTCGGGCGCGATCCCGGCATTTTGGGCAAGTCGATCTCGCTCGACGGTCGCAGCTTCACTGTGGTCGGCGTGATGCCCACATGGTTTCAGTTCCCCAATGAGGACGTGCAGGTGTGGACGCCGATGGGGGAGTTCCTGTCGCAGAATCCGCAAGTCGAGACGGACCGCGGGGTGCATTTCCTCAACGCCGTAGCGCGCCTGGCGCCGGGTGTCTCCATGGAGCGTGTGGTCGGCGACGTCAAGCTGCTCGCAGCGCGTCTCAGCGCCAGCGACTCTGGGAGTAGCGGGGCCGGGCGGCAGTTGAGCGTGACGGGCCAGGCGAGCCCGGGCGGAGGCGCCCCTTCCGCCGGTGGCCGATCGATTCTCGACACCGGCTTCGACGTCACCCTGCTGCGGGACGCTGCGATCGGCGATGTGCGCCGGCCGCTGCTCATTCTGCTCGGCGCCGTCGGCCTGGTGCTGTTGATCGCATGCGCCAACGGGGCCAACCTGCTGTTGGCCCGCGCCACCGCGCGCCGCCGTGAGATGGCGGTTCGACGCGCGCTCGGCGCCGGGCGCGGACGGCTCGTCCGGCAACTGCTGACCGAGAGCACGCTGCTCGCCCTCGCCGCAGGCATCGTGGGAGTTGTGCTGGCCGGGTCGGGACTCCAGGCCCTGCTCGCCGTCTGGCCGCACGCGCTGCCGCGAACCCCGGAAATCGCACTCGACGCGCAGGTTCTCGCGTTCAGTCTCGGCCTCGCGCTGGTGACGGGGGTGGCGTTCGGCCTGCTGCCCGCCTGGCGCGCTTCGGCGCCCGGCATCGAGCAATCGCTGCGGGAGGATGCCCCGGGCGCAACCGGTGGGCGCCGGCGATTGCAGAGCACGCTCGTCGTGAGCGAGGTGACCCTCGCCCTGGTGCTGCTCGTGGGAGCGGGCCTGCTGGTGCGGAGCTTCATCCGGCTGAACAACGTGAATCCCGGATTCGACACGCGCGACGTGTTAGCGGCCCGCATTCGCCTCACGCCCGCGCGCTATCCCGCGGGCGCGCAACAGACGCTGTTCTTCGAGAACATGCTCGCGACGCTGCAGGCGCACCCGGGCGTCCAATCGGCCAGCCTCGCGAGCACGCTGCCGTTGAGTGGCAACATGTTCATGCTCGCCTTCGATCCGCGCACGGTCCGGCCGGACTATCCCGAGCCGGTCATGATACTGCGGTCCTCCGACATCTCCCCGGACTACTTCACGACTTTCCGGATCCCTATCCGGCGGGGTCGTAGCTTCACGGCGCAGGATCGTACCGGTGCGCCACGCGTCGCGGTGATCAACCGGGCGACGGCGGATCAGCTCTGGCCGGGCCAGGATCCAATCGGCCGGCAGCTCACCATCGGCGGGCCGCGGGGACCCGGAGCGCCAATCACGATCGTGGGCCTGATCGACAACCTGCGCTCGGCCTCGCTTGATGCCAGGCCCCAGCCTGAGATCTACTCGCCGGCATCGCAGCAATCCGAGACGCGGGAGATATGGGTGGCTCTCCGATCAG
>DASPXE010000225.1:0-2810 GCA_035637455.1 Gemmatimonadales bacterium | reverse complement strand
CGAGGAGCGCTTCGCGACCGCCCTCGAGCACGCGCGGCTCGCCCTGCGGCTGCAGGGCGACACGCGCAAGACGGCGCTCGAGTTCCGCAAGCACTTCGGCTGGTACACGAAGGGCGTGCCGGGCGCCGCGAGCTTGCGCGAGCAGCTCTTTCAGATCGAGTCGATGCATCAGGCCGAAGCGATCTTCTCCGCCTATCTGGCAGCGACGGCGGTAGAGCGGGCGGCGTGAAGCTGGACGACCTGGGGCAGCTGTTCGAGCGCCTCCCCTTCGCGACGATCGATCACCTCCGGCCCCTCACGCAGGGGCATCAGGAGGTGATTCTGTGTCAGGGAAAGACGGCGGAGCAGGTGGTCGGGATCGCCGAGCGGCTCGTGGCGGCGAGCGGCAGCTTCCTCGCCACCCGGTCGGAGCCGGCGCACCGTGCGGCGCTGGTCGCGCGATTTGGGCGCGCGGAGGTGAACGAGCTCGGCAGGACGGTCTACCTCGCGCCCGAGCCCGCGCCCGAACCGACGGGGCGGGGAGTCATCCTCGTGGTGACGGCGGGGACGAGCGATCTCCCCGTCGCTGAAGAGGCCGCGGTGACCGCGCGCGCCTTCCGCAATCGGGTGGAGCGGCTGAACGACGTCGGCGTGGCCGGGATCCACCGCATCCTCACCCAGACGGATGCGCTGCGCCGTGCGGCGGTCATCATTGTGGTGGCGGGGATGGAAGGGGCGCTGCCCAGCGTCGTCGGCGGGCTGGTCCCCGTCCCCGTGATCGCCGTGCCGACGAGCGTCGGCTACGGCGCCTCGTTCGGCGGGGTGGCCGCGCTGCTCGGCATGCTGAACTCCTGCGCCTCGGGTGTCACCGTGGTCAACATCGACAACGGGTTCGGCGCCGCCGCCGCCGCCAGCCGCATCAACCACGCATGAAACGGGCCGGTGTGTGGGCCGGGCGCGGACTCGCCGTGCTCGGCCTCGCCGCCGTCGTCTGGTCCGTGTGGCAAGCGAACCTGTGGGCGCTGCTCGCCGCCGTGGGCGGCTTTCTCGCCGCCACTGGCCTGGCGTTCGCTCCACTGGTGCGCGTCTGGCTATCCGAGCGCCCCGCCACCCGCCCGTCGGACTTCGAGCACACGATCGACCTGCTGCGCCGGGCGCATGGCGCCCTGGTGGGATGGGTGGTAGGGCTCGAGGAGGGCGATGTGGAAGTGACGGTGCGGAACGACGTGAGTCGCGACACCCGGCGGCGGGGCGCGGCCATCGTGCAGCTGGCGTCGGTAGACGGGCGAGCGCACGTGGCGCGCGAACCCGAGGGCACCTACGTCGCGGTCGGCGATTTCCCATTCGGCGCCGGGGTGCTGCTCGCCCAGCCGGATGCCGCACCCCAGAATACCGCCGCGGCGGCGGAGGAGCTGCGCCGGCTGGTGGCGAGCCTGCGCCTCGCGCGGCTGCACGAGCCGGCCGAGCAGGCGGGGCAGCTCGTGGCCAAGCAGCTCGCGGCCATCGCCAGCGGTGCCAAGACGCTCGACGGGATCGCCAAGGCGGGCGTCGAGCTGGCGCAGCAGTTCTCGCAGCGCGGCGCCGCGATCGTGCTCCACGGTGTCGGCCCTGCGGCCGGCACGGCCCGCGTGGTCGCGGTCTCAACCGCCGGCGACGGTCGCCTCGCCGGCCTCGTACTCCCCAGCGACGCGCCCGTGATGCGTGCCCTGCAGTCGGCGGTGCCGGTGGTGACGCGTGGCGCTGAGGACATCTTCGGCAGCGCGCTGCCAGACCGCCGGCGCCAGGACCGGGCGGGCACGGCGTACCCGGTGTTCGACGGCCATTTTGTGGTTGGGGCGCTGGTGCTGACGGGACCCCAGCTCCCGACCGGGTCGCCGGTGGCCGAGCAGATCCAGCGGCTCGTCGCGGAGCTCGGCTCGCGGCTGGCCGCGGCGCGCGCCGTGCACGAAGCGGAGCAGCGGGCGGTGAGCGATCCGCTCACCGGCCTCAGCAACCTGCGCGAGTTCGAGCGCCGGCTCGCCCTGCACGGCGGGCCCAACGTCCCGATCGCGACGCTGATCTACGCCGACCTGGATCATTTCAAAGCGCTGAACGACAGCCTCGGGCACGCCGCCGGCGACTCCGCGCTGCGGCACGTGGCGGCGATTCTGCAGGCGGCGATCCGCGACAAGGATCTGGTGGCGCGCATCGGCGGTGAGGAGTTCGCGGTGTGGATGCCGCACACGCCGCTCGAATCCGGCCTCGAAGTGGCCGAGCGCATCCGGCGCACCGTGGAGGCGACGGTGTGGCGCTGGGACGGCCGCCCATACGCGCTCGCGCTGTCGTGCGGCGTGGCGGGCTACCCCGAGAGCGTGCGCGACATCACCAACCTGCGCAGCGCGGCCGACGCCGCGCTGTACCGCGCCAAGCAGGCCGGACGCAATCGAGTTGAAAAAGCGGTCGCGGCCGGCTAGGTTGCGGTCGATGGAACTTTGGGGGCGACAGGCTTCGACGGGTTTGGCGAGGATATGGCTGCGTGCCCAGGTTGTCAGTCACCTGGTAAAACCACTGGCAAATTTCATAACTGCCAATTCAAACCTGGCACTGGCTGCGTAAGCTTCGGCTTCACGCACCTGCGTGAGTGGCAGCCCGCCTGAGGCGGCGCTCACGTATCGCAAAGTCGGGCTGGCGTGACCTGGGGCCCGAACGGGTCGCGTAAGAGTTGCCAAGGGCTCGTCGCTGCCGTGGCCGGCGAGGCGCCGTGGTAGTGAGACTCAAAAAGCGTCGCCTACGCACGTAGCGGCTGTATCGGAGTCATTCTCGGACCGGGGTTCGATTCCCCGCGCCTCCAT
>DASPXE010000224.1:0-4022 GCA_035637455.1 Gemmatimonadales bacterium | reverse complement strand
CCATGTCCACGCGACAGCCCTTCACGACTGGCGCCACCGCGCAAGCCGGCCGCCCCTTCTTATCGAGCCAGGCGGCGCCCCCTGCCTCCGCCTCTCCGCGCTGCGGCGAGGGGGCCGGGGAGTGAGGACCGACCGAGGGTGACTCGCGTCCGAGTCGGTACAGGCCCCGCTCGGTCCCCACCCACACAATGCCACCGGAATCGGGCGCCAGGGCGCGCACGCGAGCCGGTACCGGGAACTCGCTCCAGGTACGACCGCCGTCGCGCGAGCGCGCCAGGCCGCGCAGATGAGCGGCCCAAAGGGCGCCGTCCCGGCCCGCGGCGAGCGCCAGCACGTACTGGTTGCGAATTCGTCCCCAGACGCTCTTGGCCGTCGTCGCACCGGCCGAATCGGTGACCTCGGCCCAGGTCGCACCGCGGTCCCAGGAGAGCTTGATCCCGTCCGCGGTGCCGATGTAGACGGTGTCGCCGCGGGTGACGATGCCGTTGGGCGCGACGTACTGCCATTCAGGGCCGAGCTGTTTGAACTCCCAGTTCGTCCACGTCTTGCCGCCGTCGGTCGACAGCCCCCAGCCGTTGCCGACCGTGCCGTACCAGATCTCCCCCGCGGGCCCGAACCCGAAGGCGTGCACGAAGTCCCACGAGGTGGAGTGGACGGCGGAGTCGCTCGCGTGCCGCAGCTGCTCCCAGCTCGCAGCGCCCGGGCGCAGCACAAAGACTCCCTGGCCGTAGCTCCCCACCCAGATCGCCTTGTCTGGAGCGCGGGCGATGGCCAGTACGTGGACCCCGAAGCCGGTGGTGTCGGGGAGCGGGGGGAGAGCCTGGGGGCTGGAAAGAGACGGTGCCAACAGAAAGTTCAGGCCAGCAAAAAGTGCGGAATGTGGAATGCGGAATGCGGAATGTAAGTGGAGGCGTCGTGCGTCGAACGACCCTTCATTGCAATTCCGCATTCCGCATTCCGCACTCCGCATTCGTCTAGCCCCTCGCCGTATAGACGGTCGGCATCAAGCGGATCTCCGTCACATCCACCCGCGGGGCTTGCGTCACCGCGTACAATACCGCCGCGGCGACGTCCTGTGCTTGCAGCATGGCGCTCCGCTTGGTGAAGCCCGGCTTCGAATCGGGATCGACTGCATCCCAGATCGGCGTATCCACGGGCCCGGGGGAGACGAGCGTGGTGCGCACGCCGGTGCGGGAGAGGTCCTGGCGGAGTACCTCGTGCATGCCTCGCAGTCCGTATTTGCTCGCCGCATAGGCTGTCGACCCGGAGTACGCCACGTGGTCGGAGACGGAGCCGATCGTCACCAGGTGTCCGGTGCCCCGCTGGACCAAGTGCGGGACCAGCGCCCGGGCGACGAGAAACGGGCCCATGAGATTCACGGCGATCGTCCGCTCGAACTCGTCGGGGGTCGTCTCCTCGATCCGCTTGATGAAAAACGTCCCGGCGTTGTTCACCACGACGTCGGGGACCCCGAGCTCCGTGAGGACGCGGCCCATCGCCCGCTCCACGGCGCTGGGATCGGTGACGTCGCAGCGCAGATCCGTCCGCCGGTCGGCCGCGCCGTCCTGGAGGCTGCGTGCCAGGCGGACCACATGGGCCCCCGCCGCGTGCAACCCCTCGGCCACCGCGCGCCCGATGCCGCGCGAGGCGCCGGTGACGAGCGCGAGCCTCCCGCTGAGGGGAGCCGCGCTCACTCCAGGCCCCGACCGCCGTGCACCAGTCTGAGGAACTCGTCGCGGGTCTTGGCGTCCTGCAGCAGCGCGCCCCGGAGCGCGCTCGTCACGGTCTTGGAGTTTTGCTTCTCGACGCCCCGCATCATCATGCAGAGATGGTAAGCCTCGATGACCACACCCACACCGCGCGGCTCCAGCACCTCCATCAGGGCATCGGCCACCTGGTCGGTGAGGCGCTCCTGCACCTGCAGCCGGCGGGCGAACACCTCGATGACGCGGGGAATCTTCGACAGACCCACGAGCCGGCCGTCCGGCAGGTACGCCACGTGCGCCTTGCCGAAAAACGGCAGCAGGTGGTGCTCGCACAGCGAGTAGATCTCGATGTCGCGCACGCAGACGAGGTTTTCGTGGCGCTCGCGATACAGGGCGTCGCCGATCACGTCGGGGACCGACATGTGGTAGCCGCGCGTGAGCCACTTGAGCGACGCCTCCACGCGGGCCGGAGTCTGACGCAGGCCCTCCCGGGCGGGATCTTCGCCGAGCTGCACGAGCATCTCGCGCACCAGCGTCTCGAATGCCGAGCGCCCTTCCCCGGAGGACACCGGGGCGAGCGGCGCGGCGTGCTCCGCGTGGAAGCTGTGCAGGCTGGCGGACTTCATTTTGTCGCGTCCCATGCTTGTTGGGCCTCCGGAGCCGGACTATCTTCGGCGCACGTGAAACTAAAGCTACTCGCTTTTCTGTCCACGGCGGGAGGCTCGGCGCTGTCGGCGCTGTGGACGTTTCCCAGCATCCTCGCGGCGGCGTTTCTCGTCACGTGGGGCGCGGAAGCCGCGCAGTTCCTCATCTCCCAGGGCCTCGCGCTCGCCATCCTCGCCTGGCTGCAGACGCTGCCCGAGTTCGCCGTGGAGGCGGTGATCGCCTGGGACGCAGGTGCCGAGCCGGAGCGCGCCCACCTCGCGATCGCCAACCTGACCGGCGCCATCCGGCTGCTGCTCGGGCTTGGCTGGCCGATGATCTACTTCGTGTTCGCCACCGCCGGACGGAAGCAGGCCGGAGGAGCGCAGCATGCCGCGCCCCTACTGCCCGCCATCCAGCTGGACCGCGAGCACGCGGTCGAGGTCGTGGGGCTCGTGCCGCCGCTGCTCTATTTCGTCGTGATCCTGCTGCGGCGCAGCTTCGGCTGGGTGGACGCGGCGGTCCTCCTTACCCTGTACATCGCCTACCTGTGGGCACTACTGCGCACCGCGCCGCGTGACGTGGACAGTGTCGCCGAGGCGCCAGCGGTGTCGCGCTGGGCCCACCGCCAGCGCGGCTGGCGGCAGAAGGCGGCCATCGGCGGGCTGTTCGCGGCCGGTGGCGGGCTGCTCTACGCCACCGCGCATCCGTTCCTCGAGTCCATGCTCGCCGTGGCGGGATTGTTTGGCGTGAGCCAGTTCGTGCTGGTGCAGTGGGTGGCGCCGTTTCTCTCTGAATTTCCCGAGAAGGTCTCGGCGTTCTACTGGGCGCGGCGTGCCCACCACGCGCCCATGGCCCTCATGAACATGGTCTCGAGCAACATCAACCAGTGGACCGTGCTCGCCGCCATGATCCCGCTCGTCTACGGCTACTCGAGTCTGCGCCACCACGGGGTGTGGCTCGATTTCCGCTTCGACGACGCCCAGCGGCTCGAGCTGCTGCTCACGTTGCTGCAGTCGAGCCTCGCTGTGCTGCTGCTCGCGAACATGGAGTTCGATTGGCTCGACGCCACCATCATCTTCGTCCTGTGGCTGGTGCAGTTCCTGCGGCCGACGCTGCGCGAGGAGATCGCCGTCGCCTACGGGATCTGGATCGCGATCCTGGTGATCGGATTCGTGGTGCGGGGGCATGCGCTGCTGGCGCCGAAGTATTTCTGGGAGACTGTGCGGCGATAGTGCGGAATGCGGAGTGGGGAGTGCGGAGTGTCATGCCGGCGTCGAACCGCGAAACCGCGCCGCGACGCCGTCTCGTCAACTCCGCACTCCGCATTCCCCACTCCGCACTTGAAAGCACGATCGGCCGGCACCGCTGTAACGCGGCCCGGCCGACCGGTACGTCAGGAACAGAGAGGATTATTGAAGCCCGAAGGTAATGACTGGTCCCTCACCATGGCGTCTGTCTTCCCCTCGGAGGGGGCCTGACATCGGTCACAGTATCTGGGTCCACGATCGAGCCTGTTGGCTCAATAATTTTTCTCCCCGTCCCTAGACTACAATACAACGTGGACCTGAGACGTCAAGGAAGGGCGTTACACAGAACCGTCACGCAAAAATCGTGGGGCGTGCCATGAATCTGACGCTGGTGGGCGCGATCGTACTGCTCGCGGTTTGGATG
>DASPXE010000223.1:0-2799 GCA_035637455.1 Gemmatimonadales bacterium | reverse complement strand
CCCTCGAGCTGGTCCTGGAGCGCCCGGAAATTCTCGTTCGACTTGAGCTGCGGGTAGTTTTCCGCGATGGCGAGCAGCCGGCCGAGCGGCGCGGTCAACGCCGCGTTCGCCTGCGCCATCTGCTCCAGATTGCCTCCCTGCACCGCCCCCGCGAGCTTGGCCCGCGCCTCCGCCACCTCGGTGAACACCGTCTGCTCCTGCTTGGCGTAGCCCTTCACCGTCTCGACCAGGTTGGGGACGAGATCGGCGCGCCGCTGCAGCTGCACCTTGATCTGCGCCTCGGCGGCGTTCACCTGCTCGTCGTACGTCTGGATCGTGTTGTAGCCGCACCCCCAGCTGACCAGCGCTACCAGCGCCGCCGCGTTCCAATGTGGTATTCCCTTGTTCACGAGAGTGTCGCTCCTTGTGGGTCCGCGAGTGAGACTCGCGGCTCGGCCCTGCCCGTAAACGGGCGTGCGCAAGCCGCTTCAGCGGCAGGGCCGAGCCGCGGCTTCAGCCGCGAAACGGGGCACCGCACCTATCGAAGTCCATTGACGAACTCGGCGACGCGCGCCACCGCCGCGAGATACGCCGCCGCAAGGGGATCGCCCGGTGCCAGTCTCAGCTGCCCCACCCCGCGAGCGTGCGCCTCGAGCGGCGCGAGTCGTTCGGGCGCGAATCCCACGAGGGCGCCGGCTTCGCGAACCAACGCGTCCGGCGGGACAGGCGGCGTCTTGCCTGCAAAGCGCAGCGTCGCCCGCAGCATCGTGAAGAACCCGGCCGCGCTCCCTACGATCACCTGCGCCAGCTGTTTCGGGTCGCCCCGCAACGCGGCATACGCTTGGCGCAGCCGCACCAGCTTGCCCATCAGCTCGTGCTCGAGCTGGCGCCGCACGTGCTCGCGCCGCACCCCGATCCCCTGCCAGGGATCGCGCCCGGCGAGCAGCCGGTGCGCTTCGCGTATGTCCTCGTACTCGATCGGAAAGGCATCGGCGGACGTTTGCCACTCCCGCTCGGTGAGAATGAGCGGTGCCGGATGGCCGGCCTTCACCCAGTCCCGCACCGGCCGCTCGAGCCGTGCGAACAGATCCTCGTCCACGGCGTCGCAGATGAGCAGAGTGTTCACATCCGAGCGGTCGGGCACGTGCGTACCGCGGGCCGCCGAGCCGTAGAGCAACAGGGCGACGAGCCGACTGCCCAAGGCCGTCGCGACCGCGTCCGCGAAGTGCTCCACCGTGAGCTTCGCCATCGTCAGAATCTCCCTCCCGCACCACCTCCTGAGAAGCCACCGCCGCCGCCGAATCCTCCGAAGCCGCCGCTGAAGCCGCCACCGCCTCCCCACCCACCCCCGCCTCCCCCGCTCCAGCCCCGCCCTCTGCCGCCGAACCGACTGAACAGGAAAATCCACCACAAGATGCGCCCGCGCGTGACGATAATCAGCAGCACGACCACCGCGATCACCAGGCCCGCGGGGATCGGCAGCTGGTGGGTTTCGTCGATCGGAGGCGGCGGCTCCCCCGTGAGGGTGAAGCCGAATTCGCGCGCGAATGCCTGCGCGATCAGCTCCACGCCGAGCGTCAGCCCGGCGCCGTAGTCCTCGCGGGCGAGATAGGGCGTCATGGCATCCCTGATCCGCCCCACCCGGGCGTCAGTGAGGAACCCCTCGGCGCCACGGCCGGTGGCGATGAACACCTGCCCCGTGCCGGGGCGATGGTTCTTGAGCGGCACCAGCAGCACCACGACACCCAGGTTTTTGGCCGGATCGCCGGCCGCGCCCTTCGCGCCGACACCCCACTGCCGCCCGACCTGCAGCGCCACGTCGCTCGCCGCGCGATCGCCGATGTCGGCGAGCGTCACCACGGCGATCTCGCCCCGACTCTTCGCGCGCACCTCGGCGATCACGGCTTCCATGCGGGACACGGAGGCGGGGTCGAGCACGCCGGCGAAGTCGTTGACGTAGCCGCGGGGCGGGGGGAGGGCGATCTGGACAAGTAACAGGAGGACAGCGGGTTGCATGGTAGGTCGAAAGCTAGCCGGATTCCCGGGAGAGGCGTGTATTGACTCGGTTCTGTTCGGGCATCATGATGAAATTGAGTGACCTGAGCGGCGCCTTCAGCATTCGAGGCCCCTATGACGGCACATCTCTCCCTCCGCTGGGCCCCCGTCACCGTCCTCGGCGCGGCGTTGCTCGCCGCGTGCGCGACCGGCGCGTACCGGCGGGCTGACACGCGTCCCGGTGTGCAAGTGATCACGGCGGAACAGATCGCGCGATCCGGAGCCAGCACCGCATGGGACGTCCTGAAACGCGAAGCACCGACGTTGACGCTGCGCGACACACGCGGCGGACGCCCCGGCTCGGCAGGGCGGCGCGGTCGCTCCAGTATCGTGCTTCAGGACGCGCCCCTCGTCGTGCTCGACGGCGTACGCCTCACCGACTTCCGCGCGCTCGACGGCATCCCGGCCGCCACGATCCTTACGATCTCGATCTATAACGGCATCGAAGGCACGACCTTCTACGGTACCAACGCGGTGAGCGGTGTCATCGTGATCAAGACGAAGGACGGTGCGGATCAAGAATGAAAACGGGGGAGGGCCTTGCCGAGGCCTCCCCCGCGTTCCTGCACCGGACCCACCGGACGGCTATGGGTTACGGTCGATGCACTGCGTGAAGTTTGGGTTGTTCTCCTCGTCCACCGGTACCGGGAAGTTGACGTCGCTTCCGTAGGTGGGGACCTGGGACTTGAAATACGCGCCCGACGGGAACACCGCGTCGGCGGCGCGGCCGTACTGCCGAATCAGCCGCCGCAGGTCGCCGAGGCG
>DASPXE010000222.1:0-2216 GCA_035637455.1 Gemmatimonadales bacterium | reverse complement strand
TCTAGCGGACCATGACAACGCCTCGCATGCAGGACAAGCGATTTCGGCAGATGCTCGACGCCGCCCCCGATGCCATGGTCGTCGTCGACCAGCGGGGCAGCATCGTGGCGGTGAATCGGGAGGCCGAGCGGCTCTTCGGGTCGACCGACGCAGAGCTCCGGGGCGAGCCGTCCAGTCAGGTCTTCCCCCAGCGCTTCCAGCAGGTGTACGAGGCCCTCGGCGTGAGCGATGGCAAATCGCCGGAGATCCCGCCGAAACGTGCTCCGGTCAGGATCTTCGCCCGACGACGTGACGGCAGCGAGTTCCCAGTGGAAATCCACCGCAGCCCGCTCGGTCCCAGCGAGGACGCCCTATTCTTGGTGACGGTGCGCGATCTCACCGAGTGGCGGGACGTTCAGGAGAGCCTGTTCCGGCAGAAGGAGCACGCCATCGTCGCCCTGGCATCGATCGCGGACGCCGTCATCACGACCGACCTGGCGGGAAGGATCACGTTTCTGAACCCCACGGCGGAGCGGCTCACCGGTTGGCGCACCACTGAAGCGTTGGGGCAGCCAGCGGACACCGTCCTCACGCTCATCAGCGACGCGACGCGGCAGCCCATGGAGAGCATCCCAGCCCGCTGCCTCCGCGAAGCGCGCGCGGTTGACCTGGCCGACGGTGTGCTGCTGCTGCGCCGCGATGGGACGGAGGTGCCGATCGGGGACTCCGCGGCTCCGCTCCGGGACCGCCACGGGACGACGATCGGCGTGGTGCTGGTCTTTCACGACGTGACGGAGCGGCGCCGCGCCGCTCGCAAACTCTCGCACGAAGCCACTCACGATGCCCTGACGGGCCTCGTCGGCCGGAAAGAGTTCGAGGAGCGCCTGGCGCGCGTGCTGGCGGAGGCCGCGGCCGGCGTTGCGGAGCACGTCCTGTGCTACCTGGATCTGGATCGATTCAAGCTCGTGAACGACACGTGCGGCCACGAAGCCGGGGATGACCTGCTCCGCAAGATCGGCCGCCTGCTGAGCGGTCGCTTGCGCAGCCGGGACACGCTTGCGCGCCTCGGCGGCGATGAATTCGGTGTCCTGCTGGAATACTGTGCCTTGACCAAGGCGGCAGAGATCGCCGGGAAGCTCGAGCGGGCGATCGCAGAGTTCCGCTACGTCTGGGGGGAGCGGAGCTTCTCGCTGGGCGTCTCCATCGGCGTCGTCGCGATCACCGCCGCAAGCGGACGCACGGCTGACGTCCTGCGCGCTGCCGACGAAGCCTGCTACGCCGCCAAGGACGCCGGAGGCAACCGCGTCCATGTCGCGCAGCCGGAGACGGCCCCCGGGCTCCAGCAGCAGGTGGAGAGTCGACGGATCGTGCGGCTCACCCAAGCGGTGGACGAGGGCCGGTTCGAGCTGTACGCGCAAGCGATCGTACCCCTGGCGCCGGAGCACCCGGCACGTCCGCGGTGCGAGATTCTGCTGCGCCTGCCGGACGCGGGGGGGGGGGTGGAGACCGCCGATGCCTTCCTCCCGCAAGCGGAGCGCCATCGCCTGATGCCGGCGATTGACCGATGGGTCGTGCGCCAGACGGCTGCCGTATTGGGTCAGTGGCATCGCGACCACCCGGAGTTGGAGCTGCCCCTCTGCTCGATCAACCTCAGCGTTTCTTCACTGGACGATGCGGACCTGATCCCCGCCGTGCGAGAGTACTTGACGCAGCACCGGCTGCCGCCGGAGGCGCTGTGCTTCGAGATCGCCGAAGCCGCTGCGCTCGGGAACTTTGCGCAACTGGTGCGCCTCATTTCCGAGATCCGGGCGACGGGGTGCGGAGTCGGGCTGGACAACTTCGGCAACAGCCTGAACTCGTTCGCCCACCTCAAGGCCCTGTCGATCGACTACATCAAGATCGGCGGGCACTACGTCCGCGGCGTGGCCGACGACCCCGTGTACGGCACGCTCGTGAAGGCCGTCAACGAGATCGGTCGCATCATGGGCATCGTCACGATCGCTGAAGAGGTGGAGAACGAAACCATTCTGGAAAAGCTGCGGGGCCTGGGGGTAGGGTACGCGCAAGGGCATGCGGTGGCCCCGCCGGCGCCGCTGGTGGACAAGGACGGAGCAGTGACACTCCCGCATGTTCCATGGTCGGCTGAGGCCAAGAGATGAGGGGAAGGGCACCTATCGGCCGTTCCCCTCGTAGGTAACCAGCGACTCGACCCCCTCAGCGTACCCCGCCACTTCCAG
>DASPXE010000221.1:0-2974 GCA_035637455.1 Gemmatimonadales bacterium | reverse complement strand
AGAGCGGCACTCTACGGAAGGCAACCGCCTGCGATGGGCGAAGGGGTATTCGATCCACTCCGTGAGCCCCCGGAGCCTCGCCGTAGTGCGAGACTATTTGCGAGCGCAACCGACCCATCACCCGGACGATGTGATTCATGGTTGGAACGGTGACGAACCGGAGTATGAACAGGCAGGGACGGACGAGTGGAGATCGGAGCTCAGGCAGCGCCTCTGAGGCAGCTGCGTGACCGGTGAGTCGCGGCTCAAGCCGTGGCTCGGCCCTGCCGCTGAAGCGGCGTGCGCACCGCCCGTTTACGGGCAGGGCCGAGCCGCGAGTCTACTCGCGACCCTACCGGTGAGTCGCGGCTCAAGCCGCGGCTGTCAACGGCGGTTTGGAATTGCACGAAAACGGCGGGCAGAATTGCACACTCCGCCGGGGGGACGAGCCTAGGGCGTCCGGGCCTCCTGGCGGCGGGGCCGCCGCTGGGGAGTGGGGGTGGGTGGGGGTGAGGGCCGGAGGAGCGGCTGGAGCTCGCTGTGGGTCCGCATGCGATAGCTATTGCCCCGAATGTTGACGATGTGACAGTGATGCACGAGCCGGTCGATCAGCGCGCCGGCCATGACGTCGTCCCCGAAGACCTCGCCCCACTCCTCGAACCCCTTGTTGCTCGTGAGCACAGTGGCTGCCCGCTCGTAGCGCCGGCTCATCAGGTGAAAGAAGAGCATCGCCCCCGTCCGGCTGATCGGGAGGTAGCCGATCTCATCCACCACGAGGAGCGCGGGGAAGACGAGCGTCTTCAGCCGCTGACTGAGCCGGCCGGCGGCCTGGGCTTCTTCGAGCGAGGTGATGAGGTCGGCGAGGGTGCCGTAGTAGACCCGGCGCCCGCTCTGGGCACACGCGATCGCGAGCCCGATTGCCAGGTGCGTCTTGCCGACGCCCGGCGGCCCGAGGAAGATCACGTTTTCCTTGCGCTCGACGAAGCCGAGCGTGTAGAGGCTGTCGATCTGCTCGCGCTTGAGCGAGGGCTGAAAGGTGAAGTCGAAATCGATGAGGGTCTTCACGGCGGGGAGGCGCGAGGAGCGCATCGCGGCCATGAGGCGCCGCTGATTGCGGAGACTGATCTGCGCCCCGAGCACCGCGGCGATGGCGTCGGCCGCCCCGAGCCGGCCGCCATCGACGTCGGCGAGGATCGGGTCCAAGGCTTCGAGCGCCCCGGGCATCTTCAAGTCCGCGAGCTGGGCGCGGAGGCGCTCACGCACGGACGGCGTCGCCGCGGCGCTCATGGACTCACCGCCGCGAGGGCGGCGTAGGCCGCGAGCGGCCGCTGCTCGACCACGACGTGCGGGACGGGCGGCGGGACCGTCACCGGGACGGGCCGCTCGGGCGGCAGCACAAGCGGCTGATAGGGCCGCGCCGCCAGCGGCCGGAGCGCCGCGCGCTCGTCGCGTGCGAAGCGATCCACCGGGCGCTCCCCCGTGGTGCGGTGGAGCCGGACATTGGCCGTGTGGGCGAGCCAAGCGAGTGCCTGGGCATTGAGGTCGGCGTCGCCGGCGAAGGCGCGCCCGTAGACGAAGCTCTGGCGCACGTAGCGCACTGGGCGCTCGACCTTCCCCTTGGTCTGGGCCCGATACGGCCGGCAGGGCTGGATCCGGAAACCCCAGTGCGCGGCAAAGCGCAGGAACTCGGGATTCTCCAGCACCCGGCCGCCCGCCGGACGCTGGTCCTCGAGGATCACCGCCTTGAGCTGATCGAAGAGCAGCTCGCGCGGCACGCCGCCGAAGGCGTGAAAGGCCTGCTCGAGCCCCTGCATCAAGACGCGCATCGTCTGGCGGGCCACGAACTGGAGCCACAAGAGCCGCGAGTAGCCGAGCACGACGAAGAGTCCGTAGCGCACGCCCCAGGGGAAGGCGAACCGCGCGAAGTCGACTTGGGCCTGGTGGCCCGGCGCAGTCTCGAAGCGCACCACCGGGTCCGGCTCGGGCCGGGGCCGGATCTGACGGACGAACACCTTCAGCTGCGTGAGGCTCCCCGCGTAGCCCGCCGCCCGCACTTCGTCGAACAGCCGGACGGCGGTGAGCTCCGGATAGGTGTCCAGGCGCTCGCGGATCAGCGCGTGATAGGGATCGAGCTTCGTCGGGCGGGGCGGATAGCGCACGCTCTCCGCGTCCCCCACGAGCGCACCGCGGGCAAGCCAGTAGTACAGCGTGCGGCGGCTGACGCCCACGCGCTGAGCGATCGCCGCTTTCGAAAGGCCTTGCTCCAGATAGTGTCGAACGAGCACACGCGGCTCCCATCCGTGCATCGCGCCTCGGCCCAGGATCGGGGAGACGCCAATTTGAACGGTGGCCGCCCGGCTGCCGCCCTCTCACGGGACGCGCCGCCGACGGCCGGGATCGGGGCCGAGTGTGCAATTTTGGCCGCCGAAAGTGTGCAATTTTCACCCGCCGCTTACAGCGGCTCGGCCCCGCCGCTGAAGCGGCCTGCGCACCGCCCGTTTACGGGCAGGGCCGAGCCGCGAGTTTACTCGCGACCCTACCGGTGAGTCGCGGCTCAAGCCGCGGCTCGGCCCTGCCGCTGAAGCGGCGTCAGTTTACTGACAGGGCCGAGCCGCGAGTTCACTCGCGACCCTACCGGTGAGTCGCGGCTCAAGCCGCGGCTCGGCCCTGCCGCTGAAGCGGCGTCAGTTCACTGACAGGGCCGAGTCGCGAGTTCACTCGCGACCCTACCGGTGAGTCGCGGCTCAAGCCGTGGCTCGGCCCTGCCGCTGAAGCGGCGTCAGTTCACTGACAGGGCCGAGCCGCGAGTTTACTCGCGGGTATAGATTCGCACCATGACTCCGTCGTTCACCCGCCTCGCCTGGAGCGCCGCCGCCTGCACCTACCTGCTCATCGTCCTCGGCGCCATCGTCCGGATCACCGGCTCCGGGATGGGGTGCGGGGACCACTGGCCGCTGTGTCACGGGCGCCTGTTCCCGCCGCTCGACGACGTCGG
>DASPXE010000220.1:0-50935 GCA_035637455.1 Gemmatimonadales bacterium | reverse complement strand
TCAACGCGGACTTCGACGGCGACCAGATGGCGGTGCACGTGCCGCTCTCGTTCGAGAGCCAGATCGAGGCGCGGCTGCTCATGATCTCGTCGAACAACATCCTCAAGCCCTCCGACGGCCGGCCCGTGGCCGAGCCGTCGCAGGATATGGTGCTGGGCTGCTACTTCCTCACGAAGGAGCCGGCCGACTTCGAGCAGCCCGGCGTCAAGGCGGCGGCGCCTCGCCTCGGGTCGCTCGCCGAGCTCGATATGGGGCTCGCGACGAAGCGGCTCGCCTACCACTCGCCGCTGCACTACTGGAGCGAGCCGCCGGGCGAGTGGGTCTACACGACCGCCGGGCGGGTGATCTTCAACAGCATCCTCCCCGAGGGGCTGCGGCGTGAGCAAGGCTACCAGAACCAGGTCTTGCGCAAGAAAGACCTGTCGGAGCTCGTGTTCGAGAGCTACCGGCGGGCCGGCCTGGCCAGCACGGTGCAGTTCCTGGACATGCTCAAGGAGTTCGGCTTTCGCTACGCCACGATGGGGGGCGTCTCGATCGGCGTCGAGGACCTGGAGATTCCGGCCGAGAAGGCGTCGCTGTTGCACGACGCCGAGGCGCGCGTCGAGCGGTTCCAGCGCGCCTATGCCACAGGACAGATCACCTTCGGCGAGCGTTACAACAAGGTGATCGACGCCTGGACCCACGCCAACAACGACATCGCCGACGCGATGGTCAAGACGATGCAGCGCTCCAAGGGCGGCTTCAACCCGGTGTTCATGATGTTCGATTCGGGGAGCCGCGGCTCGCGTGATCAGATCCGCCAGCTGGCCGGCATGCGCGGCCTGATGGCGAAGCCGCAGAAGAAGCTCACGGGCGGCATCGGCGAGATCATCGAGAGCCCGATCAAGTCGAACTTCCGTGAGGGGCTCTCCGTGCTCGAGTACTTCATCTCGACGCACGGCGCGCGCAAAGGGCTGGCCGACACCGCGCTCAAGACGGCGGACGCAGGCTATCTCACGCGCCGCCTCGTGGACGTGGCGCAGGACGTGACGATCACCGAGGAGGACTGCGGCACCATCCTCGGTCTGGAGATGTCCGCCCTCAAGGAGGGGGAAGACATCATCGAGCCGCTGCGCGAGCGCCTCGTGGGCTGCGTGGCCCTCGACGAGGTGTCGGATCCCCACGAGTTGGACGAGGACGAGCGGCCCAAAGTGCTGGTCGAAGCGGGCAAGCTCATCACCGAGGAGACCGCGCAAGCTATCGAGGACGCGGGAATCGAGACGGTCCGCATCCGCTCGGTGCTCACCTGCGAGGCCAAGCGCGGCGTGTGCCGCATGTGCTACGGCCGCAACCTCGCCACCATGGACATGGTGGACCTGGGCGAAGCGGTCGGGATCCTCGCCGCCCAGTCGATTGGGGAGCCGGGCACGCAGCTCACGCTGCGCACCTTCCACATCGGCGGCACGGCGGCGCGCATCGCGGAGCAGACGGTGCGGAAGACCAAGGTCGAGGGCGTCATCGAGTACGGCGATCGCCTCACCTTCGTCGAGACGCCCGACAAGCAGCGCGTCGTCACGAGCTACGAGGGCGAGCTGATCCTCCGGGCGGCGAAGCACGGCGCCGGCGAGGAGGGCAAGCTCTCGGTGCACTCGCGCTTCCACGTGCCGCTGGGCGCGACCCTGATTGTGGCCGACGGCGCCAAGGTGGCCCGCGACGGCGTGCTGTTCACCTGGGACCCCTACACCAACCCGATCATGACCGACGTGGCAGGGGTGGTGCGGTTCGTCGACATCGTCGAGGACGAGACGGTCCGTGAGGAGCTCGACGAGCTGACGGGCCGGCGCCAGCGCGTGATCATCGAGGACCGGGAGAAGAAGCTGCACCCGCACATCGAGATCATCCAGAAGAAGGGGGAGAAGGAGAAGCGGCTGCGCGATTTCGTCATCCCGGAAGGGGCGCAGCTCACGGTGGACGACGGCCAGGACGTGTACGCGGGCCTGGTCCTCGCCAAGGTGTCACGCGAGGCCTACAAGACGCGTGACATCACGGGGGGTCTCCCGCGCGTGGCCGAGCTGTTCGAGGCGCGGCGGCCCAAGGACCCGGCCACGATCTCCGAGGTGGACGGCACCGTGCGGTTCGGCGACATCAAGCGCGGCAAGCGCGAGATCTATGTCCACCCCGAAGAGGGCGAGCCGCAGCTGTACGAGGTGCCGGCCGGCAAGCACCTGCGCGTCCACGAAGGCGACCGGGTGCGCGCCGGGGACCGTCTCACCGAGGGGCCCGTGAACCCGCACGACATCCTGCGGATCAAGGGCCCGCGGGCCGTGCAGGAGTACCTCTTGAACGAGGTGCAGGAGGTGTACCGGCTCCAGGGCGTGAAGATCAATGACAAGCACATCGGCGTGATCGTGCGCCAGATGCTCCAGAAAGTGAAGGTGGTGGATCCGGGCGACACCGAGTTCCTCGAGGGCGAGCACGTCGACAAGCTCACGTTCCGCGAGATCAACGAGCGGGCGGTGAAGAAGGACGGCAAGCCGGCGACGAGCGAGCCCTTGCTCTTGGGCATCACGAAGGCGAGCCTGACGACACAGTCGTTCATCTCCGCGGCCTCGTTCCAGGAGACGACGCGGGTGTTGACCGATGCGGCGATCCGGGGCGCCCGGGACGACCTCTTGGGGTTGAAAGAGAACATCATCATCGGCCACCTCATCCCGGCTGGGACCGGGATCTACCGGTACCACGAGATCGAGATCGAGCCCCCCGAGGGCTTCCAGCCTCCGCCGCCGCCGATGGAGGCGACGCCGGGCGCGGTGCCCAGTCCGTTCCCGGAGGAGGTCGAAGCAGATTAGGAGAGGCACGCCATTGGCGTGCCCGAACGAGCGGCGGCGCCCGGGGAAGCTTCCCCGGGCGCCGTTCGTTTGTGTGGGCTTGACCCCCGCTCGAATGGACGCGATAACAGGCCCTGTCGGTCCCCCCCTCACCCGTCTCGCGGGAGGCATCATGCACCGTTCGCGCCGTTCGGCATCCACGCTAGCCGTCGTCGCCGCGCTATGGTGCGTCGTGTCAGGACGAGCGGTGGCACAGCTGAGCATCTCTCCAGCCATCGGCGTCTACATCCCCACGACCGAGCTGACGAAGGCCGTGACCGGGCAGGAGTACAAGCAAGAAGTCTCGATCACGCTGGGGGGGCGCGTGGGACTCAGTCTCGGCCGGCGCGCCGGGATCGAGGCCACGGTGGACTACGCGCCCTCGAAGCTCAAGTTCTCTGCCACGGGCAGTTCCTCGACGACCGACGCCAACATCCTGTCTGCCAGCGGCAGGGCATTCATCGAGCTGCTGCCGCCGACCAACGCAGTGTCGCTCCAGCTGAACGGCGGCGGCGGCCTGGTGCGTCGCAGCGGCACGGCCTATGAGGGCGACCCGGACAACAGCGATCTGGGGGGCGTGATCGGGGCCACGCTGCGTTTCCGGCTCGGCCAACTGCTGCACCTGCAGCTGCACGCGGAGGACTTCGTGTATAAGGCGCAGTACGCGCCCAACACATCGGGTGGCGGCTTTTCGGCCGTGGACAAGCAGTTGAACGACATCCATCTCGCGGTGGGAATCGGGATCCCGCTCCTCGGGCTAGGCGGTGGCGGGCCAGCGCGCTGACGGATCGGCTTTTCGGGGGGGGAACAGCCAAGGCGCCCGGGAGCGATCCCGGGCGCCCGTCGTGTTGGGTCGCGTCGTTTCCTAGCGTGGCGAAGGCGTTGGGCCGAGCGGCTGCACCACGTGCGCGTTGAGGGCCTGCTCGATGCGCTGGCGCGAGTCGGCAAAGTGCGCTTGCGTATACCCGTCGAGCTCGTTCGCCGGCACCAACGCCCGCCCCAAGGCACCGCTCAGGCTCGCAAGCGTGGCTCGCGCCACGGTGCGCGCGTCCTCCGGCATGCCGGGCTCGGGCGTCACGACCATCTGCAGCAGTCGGGCGAGATACAAGCGCTGGAGGTCGCGGCGAATGGAGCTGGTGTTCCGGCCGCGCGACCCCTGGCCCCCCGCCTCCGCCCAGATACTGGTGGTGAGGGTCGTCAGAATATCGGGGATCGTCACCATCTGGTTCCGGGTCTCGGCGCGCAGCTCGGCGTCCCGCACCCGTGACAGCACCTGCGGGTCCGTGAGCAGCCGCACCAGCGTTCCCTGGAATGCCAGCGCCCAGTCGTGCAGCGGGAAGTCGATCCGCCCCTCGCTGAACGGATTCACGCCCCAGTGCCACCACCGCTCGGGCGCGAGCTTGTTGAGCAGCTCCGGCCGGAAGCGATACAGGTTCTCGCCCAGCCCGGCATCGGCGATGAACGCCAACGCATCCCGCTGGCGGGCTGCCGATACGGCGACGAACGGCGGCCGGTTGTTCGGGTCGCCGCGGTGATCGCGCGACGTGTACGCGCCCGCCAGGTACTTGGTGGTGACGAGCGTCGCGTACCAGCGCTCGAACAGCAGGTCCCGGAAGCCGCGCCGCAGCTTGGGGTAGCCGTCGCCCGCCGCCACGAGACGCGTTTCGAGGGAGTCGAACAACCGATTCACGAGCGTCGCGCGGTCCTTGGCCCAGGCGAGCGGATCGGACGTCTGGTCGTACCGCGTGACGGTGGGATCGAGGCCGTAGCCGGCGAACCCGGCGTCCTCGTCGGTCCCGTACACGTGATCGGGATCGGACGCCTGGCCGGCGATGTCTCGGAGACCGGCGCGCTCGGCGTCGGGCGTTTCCGCGGCGACGGTGGCGTATCCGTACTTGATCGCCCAGCGGTCGTACGTCCCGATGGTGCGCGAGTAATAGTCTCCTTGCTTGCTCCGGTCCAGGGCGATGGCCGGCGGGTTGTAATCCATGACCGACGCCGACGTGCCGTGCGTTGCCGTGTACGCCCGATCGAACAGCTTGTCCATGGGGATGGCGGCGGTGCCGCGGAAGTCGTGCCGCAGCCCGAGCGTATGCCCCACTTCGTGCATCACTAGCTCTTTCAGCGCCTGGCCGATGTACTCCCGCGGGACGGGGCCGCCGGGAGCGATCGCGCCGCTCGCGGCGAGCGTCGCCCGCAGCAGCGTCCCCGAGTGCGCCATGCTGGCCCCGTAGGAGCAGAGCCGCTGGAAGCGGCGGCCGCTCGGGTCCGCCCGCAGGAGCGAGTCCTCGAGGAACACCTCGCGGATCATCGCCTGCGGCCCCGCGTAGTCTCGGTACTCGCCCTGCCACGCCTGAATCCAGGAGGCGGCGATGAGGATGTCGGCGTTGAGGATCTCGCCCGTGCGGGGATCGACGTCGGAGGGTCCGATCGCGTAGGTGAAGGCGTTGTTGGCCATCCAGCGCACGGTGCTGTAGCGCGCGTCTTCGGCGCTCCACAGCGAGTCGTCGGGGGCGTCCAGCACCTGGATGGCGTTGCGGATGCCCGCCTCCTCGAACGCCCGGTTCCACTCGAGGATCCCGTCCCGCACGTAGGGTCGCCATTCGAGGGGGATGGTGCGGTCGAGATAGTAGGTGATCGGTTTCACCGGGTCGCTCACCGCGGCGCTCGGGTCTTTCTTTTCGAGCCGCCAGCGGTTCACGTAGCGGACGAAGAAGCTCTCGGCGGTGTCGCGCGAGAAGTTCTTCATCGCGGCGACGAAGTAGCCGACCCGGTCGTCGGCGTAGCGCGGGCGCATCGGCGTGGCGGGCAGCTCGAGGATCGAGTAGTGCACCCCGACCGGAAGCCAGCGGTAGTCGGGCACCATGTCCATGCCGAAGCTCCGGCTGGTACGGAAGGTCAGCCGGGCCTCGGCTTCCGTGTTTGTGGGGAAGACGCGCAGCGACGTGAAGCTGGAGCGCTCCTTGTCAAACATCGGTCCCGGGCCTTGCAGCGGCGTCTGCTGCGAGAGGAACTGGAAGAACGCGCCCAGATCCGCCCAGTCAGACACGAAGAACGGAGCGAGATCGACCAGCACTTCGTTCGTGGTATCGCGCAGGCTGGCGATCGGGAACGCTTGGGCGACCGAGTGCCCGAACGAGTAGGCGACGGTGCGCGCCATCGGCGTGTTCGGGGTCGCCGTGGCATAGGGGTTCACGACCCACAGCTCGACGTGATCGCTTGCCCTGTGGAACCGGATCAGGTCGGAGCGGATGTCGCTGCCGCCGTCGATGCCCAGCTCACCGATCCCCTGCGACAGCTCCGTGACCATGAGGTAGTCGTGGTCGAGCTGCTCCGGCTTGAGCGCGAGGTAGGCGCTTTCCCGTTTGAGATACACCGTGAACAGCCCGGTCTGCACGCGCGCGTCCTTGGTCACCTCGGCGAAGGGCTTCCAAGGGAGGTCTTTCTTGGCGCTGTCGGGCTTCGGGCCGCCGCCCCCTGGCACGGCGGCCGGGGCCGGCTGGATCACGCGGATGGTGCAGGCGACCGCGCCGAGCAGCAGGGTCAGCGCGAACGGGCGGTACGGGCGGGCGGGGTACATGCCGGGACTCCCGACGAGGGACTTGGCTTCCATATAGCTCCCATCTCGGGGCGCTGCAAGCTGCGTCCCGGCCACCCCGCCCGCCGGTCGGGGGTTGCCCTGACCGTAATTACGCGACTATTTTGCAAGTCTATTTGGCAACTTTTTAGCGGAGCGTATGCCGACCATCAATCAGCTCGTCCGGCTCGGGCGCAGGGACGTGGAGAAAAAGGAAAAGGCGCCCGCGCTGCGCGGCAATCCGCAAAAGCGCGGCGTGTGCACGCGGGTGTACACGACCACGCCGAAAAAGCCGAACTCGGCGCTGCGCAAGGTCGCGCGGGTCCGGCTGACGAACGGCTTCGAGGTGACCGCCTACATTCCGGGCGAAGGGCATAACCTGCAGGAGCACTCGATCGTGATGATCCGGGGCGGTCGAGTCAAGGATTTGCCGGGCGTACGCTACCACATCATCCGCGGCACGCTCGACGCCGCGGGGGTGAACGAGCGGAAACAGTCGCGCTCCAAGTATGGAGCCAAACGGCCGAAGGAAGCGGCGCAATGAGCCGGCGCAAGAAGGCGATCCGGCGCCCGGTGCCGGCCGATCCGCGCTACGACAGCCAGACCGTCTCCAAGTTCCTGAACAACCTGATGGAGCGCGGCAAGAAGTCGCTGGCGGAGCGGGTGTTCTACCAGGCGATGGACCTGATCGAGCAGCGTACCGGGCAGCCGGGCGTGAACGTGTTCAAGCAGGCGCTTTCAAATGTGAAGCCTGCGTTGGAAGTGAAGTCCCGGCGAGTGGGCGGCGCGACCTACCAGGTGCCGGTCGAGGTGCGACCCGAGCGGCGGACCGCGCTGGGGATGCGGTGGCTGATCCAGTACAGCCGGGCGCGGCGCGAGAAGAACATGGCGGAGCGGCTCGCCGCCGAGCTGATCCTCGCCTCGAAGGGCGAGGGCGAGACGATCAAGAAGAAGGAAGACACGCACCGGATGGCGGAAGCCAATCGGGCTTTCGCACATTACCGGTGGTAAACGCTTAGACCGACAACTTCGGGACCCTGCTGAAGGGGACCCTGCATCGAGGGGGTTTACGCCCCCCGATGACGGCGGAGCGAGACCGGCCCGCACGACGGGCGTCACGGTCGCCCCGCGTTTTTGCTGAGTCAACGAGATAGGACGAAATGCCCCGAGTCACACCGCTCGAACGGATTCGGAACATCGGCATCATGGCCCACATCGATGCCGGGAAGACGACTACGACCGAGCGCATCCTGTACTACACGGGCCGCACGTACAAGCTCGGCGAGGTGCACGACGGCACGGCGACCATGGACTGGATGGAGCAGGAGCAGGAGCGGGGGATCACCATCACCTCCGCCGCCACCACCGCCTTCTGGCCGCGCCGCGGCGAGCAGTACCGCATCAACATCATCGACACCCCCGGTCACGTGGACTTCACCGTCGAAGTGGAGCGGTCGCTCCGCGTGCTGGACGGCGCCATCACCTTGCTCGACGCGGTGGGCGGCGTCGAGCCGCAGACGGAGACCGTGTGGCGCCAGGCCGACCGCTACCACGTGCCGCGCATCATCTTCGTCAACAAGATGGACCGGGTGGGCGCGGACTTCGACATGTGCCTCAAGATGGTGCGGGACCGGCTCGGTGCCAACGTGGTGCCGATCCAGCTCCCGCTCGGCTCGGGTGAGCTGTTCACGGGCGTCGTGGACTTGATCCGACAAGTGGAGATCGTGTACGACGACGAGTCGCTCGGGAAGAAGTACGTCGAGGGTCCCGTGCCCGCCGCCCTCAAGGACCGGGCGGCCGAGATGCGCCACCACCTGCTCGAGTCCGTGGTCGAGCAGGACGACGCGATCCTCCACAAGTACCTGGAAGAGCACCAGCTCAGCGAGGACGAGATCCGCACGGTGCTGCGCAAGGCGACGATCTCGGGCAAGGTCGTGCCGGTGCTGTGCGGGGCGGCCTTCAAGAACAAAGGCGTCCAGGCGCTGCTGGACGCGGTGGTGGACCTGCTGCCGTCGCCGCTCGACGTCCCGGCGATTCAGGGGCATCTGCCGCATCACGACGCGACGCACGCCACCCGCAAGGCGGCGGACGAAGAGCCGTTCGCGGCGCTCGCGTTCAAGATCATGACCGACCCCTACGTCGGCAAGCTCACGTTCTTCCGCGTCTATTCGGGCGTCCTCACCGCTGGCTCTTACATCTACAACAGCACCAAGGACAAGAAGGAGCGCATCGGGCGACTGCTGCAGATGCACGCCAACAAGCGCGAGGAGATCGAGGAGGTCCGCGCCGGCGACATCGCGGCAGCGATCGGGCTCAAGGACACGAAGACCGGCGACACGCTGTCCGACGAGGCCCATCCGATCATCCTCGAGGCGATGAAGTTCCCCGAGCCGGTCATTTCGGTGGCGATCGAGCCCAAGACCAAGGCGGACCAGGACAAGCTCTCCATCGCGCTGCAGAAGCTCTCGGAGGAAGACCCGACGTTCCGGGTCCATACCGACGCCGAGACGGCACAGACGATCATCTCGGGGATGGGTGAGCTGCATCTCGAGATCATCGTCGAGCGCATGCGCCGGGAGTTCAAAGTCGACGCCAACGTGGGGCGGCCGCAGGTGGCCTACCGCGAGACGGTGCGGAAGCGCGTGGAAGAGGTCGAAGGCAAGTTCATCCGCCAGACGGGCGGCCGCGGCCAGTACGGCCACGTGGTCATCAACATGGAGCCCGGCGAGCCCGGCACCGGTTTCGTATTCGAGGACAACATCGTCGGCGGCGCGATCCCGCGGGAGTACATCGGCCCGGTCGAGCAGGGGGTGAAGGAGGCGCTCGAGAACGGCGTGCTCGCGGGGTACCCCATGGTGGACGTGAAAGTGGAGCTCGTGGACGGCTCCTACCACGACGTCGACTCGAGCGAGATGGCGTTCAAGATCGCGGGCTCGATGGCCGTGAAGGAGGCGGCCCGCCAGGCGCACCCGATCCTGCTCGAGCCCATCATGGACGTCGAGGTGGTGACGCCCGCCGACTACATGGGTGACGTGATCGGCGACCTCTCGAGCCGCCGCGGCAAGATCGGCGGCATGACCCAACGCGCAGACGCCCACGTGGTGGCGGCGAGCGTGCCGCTATCGGAGATGTTCGGCTACTCCACGACGCTCCGCTCGATGAGCCAGGGGCGGGCCATCTACAGCATGCAGTTCAGCCATTACCAGGAAGTGCCGAAAGCCAAAGCAGAAGAGATTGTGTCGAAGGTGAAAGGATAGAAGAGACGGCGTCACGAAGAGACGTCACGGAGGGACGTCACGAAAAGACGTCACGAGGGAACGTATCACGGTTCTCTGTAACGTTGCTTCGCGACGCCGTTTCGTGACGATGTTCTGAAACGCTTTTTAGGGGATTCCATGGCCAAGGCAAAGTTTCAGCGGACCAAGCCCCACGTGAACGTCGGGACCATCGGGCACGTGGACCACGGCAAGACGACGCTCACCGCGGCGCTCACGAAGGTGGCCGCGGAGAAGGGGCTCGCGACCTACGTCACCTACGACCAGGTCGCCAAAGCGTCCGAGTCCCAGGGGCGGCGCGACGCGACGAAGATCCTCACGATCGCCACGTCCCACGTGGAATACTCGAGCGAGCAGCGCCACTACGCGCACGTCGACTGCCCGGGCCACGCCGACTACGTGAAGAACATGATCACGGGGGCGGCGCAGATGGACGGGGCGATCCTCGTGGTGTCGGCGGTGGACGGCCCGATGCCGCAGACGCGGGAGCACATCCTGCTGGCGCGCCAGGTGAACGTGCCGGCGATTGTGGTCTTTCTGAACAAGTGCGACCTGGTGGACGACCCCGAGCTGCTCGACCTGGTGGAGCTCGAGGTGCGCGAGCTGTTGTCGAAGTACGAGTTCCCGGGCGATGACATCCCCATGATCCGCGGCTCGGCCCTGAAAGCGATCGAAGGGGACAAGCAGTGGGTTCCCAAGGTGTGGGAGCTGCTGACTGCCCTCGACCAAAGCATCCCGATCCCGCAGCGGGAAGTCGACAAGCCGTTCCTGATGCCGGTGGAGGACGTGTTCTCGATCACCGGACGCGGCACGGTGGCGACGGGGCGGATCGAGCGGGGCAAGGTCAAGGTGGGCGAGGAAGTGGAGATGGTGGGGTTCGGGACGGACAAGAAGACGGTGGTCACCGGGGTGGAGATGTTTCGCAAGCTGCTCGACGAGGGGCAGGCGGGGGACAACGTCGGCCTGCTGCTGCGCGGGGTGGAGAAGCACGAGATCGAGCGGGGCATGGTGCTCGCGAAGCCGGGCTCGATCACGCCGCACACGGCGTTCGACGCGGAGGTGTACGTCCTGACGAAGGAAGAGGGCGGCCGGCACACGCCGTTTTTCAAGGGATACCGGCCGCAGTTCTACCTCCGGACGACGGACGTCACCGGAACGGTGGAGCTGCCGGCGGGGGTGGAGATGGTGATGCCGGGCGACAATACGAAGATGGCGATCGAGCTGATCACGCCGATCGCGATGGAGGAAGGCCTCCGCTTCGCGATCCGCGAGGGTGGCCGGACGGTGGGCGCGGGAGTCGCCACGAAGATCAGGAAGTAAGCTAGAATCGAGGTACCGAATGGCAGGCAAGATCCGCATCCGTCTCAAGGCGTTCGACCACGCCCTCATCGACCAGGCCGCGGCCGACATCGTGCGCACGGCCGAGAAGACCGGCGCCCAAGTTTCAGGGCCGATCCCGCTGCCCACCAAGCGGCAGCTGTGGACGGTGCTGCGGAGCCCGCACATCGACAAGAAGAGCCGCGAGCAATTCGAGCTCAAGACGCACAAGCGGCTGATCGACATCCTGGATTCCCGCTCGCAGACGGTCGATGCGTTGACGAAGCTCGACTTGCCGGCGGGCGTGGACGTCGAGATCAAAGTGGAGTAGCGCGGCGCATGAACGGCATGATCGGCAGGAAGCTCGGGATGGCGCGGCTCTTCGACGAGGGGGGGGCGCACGTCCCCGTGACGGTGATCGAGGCGGGCCCGTGCCCCGTGGTGCAGCTGACGGGGACCGCAGTCCAGCTGGGCTTCGGCGCGAAGAAGCCGAAGCGCACCTCCAAAGCACTGCTCGGACACGTGAAGCGGGCGGGCCTCGAGACGGCACCCCGCGTGCTGCAGAGCTTTCCTGTGGCGGGCGACGGCGCTGCGCCCAAGCCGGGGGAGGCGGTCACGGTGGCGATCTTCAAGTCGGGGGACGTCGTAAAGGTGACCGGTGTGACCAAAGGCCGGGGCTTCCAAGGCGTGGTGCATCGCCACCATTTCGGCGGCGGCCCCGAGACCCACGGCAACACCCGCCACCGCAAGCCCGGATCCATCGCGCCGGGGACGGATCCGTCCCGGATCATCAAAGGAAAGCGGATGCCGGGTCACATGGGCGCGCGGCGCTTCACGGAGCTCGGCCTCCGGGTCGTGAAGGTGGACGCCGAGCGGAACCTGTTGTTCGTGCGTGGCGCGGTGCCGGGACCGATGAACGGTCTCGTCACCGTCCGCAAGCAGGGAGGCCCGAGCCGCCATGATTGAGGCGCCGCACTACTCCGCGACCGGCACCAAGAAGAAGGCCGTGGTGCTGCCGGCGGTGCTGTTCGACGGCACGGTGAACGAGCACGCCCTCCACCGGGCGGTGGTGACGTTGCTGGCGAACCAGCGCCAGGGGACGCACGACACCAAGACGCGGCGCTGGGTCGTGGGCGGCAACCAGAAACCGTGGCGGCAGAAGGGCACCGGCCGCGCGCGGCAGGGGTCGACCCGTGCGCCGCACTGGCGCCACGGCGGCATCGTGTTCGGGCCGCACCCGCGCGACTACCGGCTCGGCATCCCGAAGAAGGTGCGGCAGCTGGCGAAGAAGTCCGCGCTGAACGCACGGGCACGCGAGGGCGCGCTGTTCGTGGTGGATCCGCTCGCGTACGAGAAGCCGAAAACGAAGTCGCTCGTCGAGCTGCTCGGCAAGCTCGGGGTCGCCGAGCGCAAGGTGCTGGTGCTCACGGCTGGCGCCGCCCATGCGCACAACGTGTACCTCGCGGGCCGGAACGTCCCGAACGTGCACGTGATGCGGTTCGCCGACGCGACCGCGTACGAGATCCTCTGGGCAGACGCCGTTGTGGTCGAGCTCCCAGCGCTGGGCGAGGCGGCGGAGAGCGCGGACCCGGTGGAGGCGTCCGATGCCTGAGGTGCACCACACGATCGTGGCGCCGGTGGTCACCGAGAAGTCATCGGCGGCCTACGGAGCGCGCAAAGAGTATGCATTCCGGGTGCACCCGGAAGCGACCAAACCGCAGATCCGGGCGGCGATTGAGTCGCTGTTCAAGGTCACCGTGACCGACGTCCGCACGATGGTCGTGCGCGCCAAGCGCCGCACCTACGGGCGTTACGTCGGGCGGCGGCCGTCCTGGAAAAAGGCGATCGTCACCCTCAAGGCAGGGGACGCGATCGCGGTGTTCGAGGGCTGATATGGGCATCCGTCAGTTCAAGCCGGTCACACCGGCGACGCGCTTCCGCTCGGTGTCGGACTTCGGGGACATCACGAGGACCGAACCCGAGCGCTCGCTGCTCGAGCCGCTCACGCGCACGGGTGGCCGCAACAACAAGGGCCATATCACGAGCCGGTATCAGGGCGGCGGGCACAAGCGGCGCTACCGGCGCATCGACTTCCGGCGCGACAAGTTCGGCGTGCCTGCGAAGGTCGCGAGCGTCGAGTACGACCCGAACCGCACCGCCCGTATCGCGCTGCTTCACTACGCGGACGGCGAAAAGCGTTACATCCTCGCTCCCAAGGGCCTCGCCGTCGGCGACACGGTGGTGTCGGGACCAGGGGCGGACATCCGGATCGGGAACGCTATGCCGCTGTTCGAGATCCCGCTCGGCACGACGGTGCACAACGTCGAGCTCAAGATCGGGCGCGGCGGCCAGCTGTGCCGTTCCGCGGGGACCGGCGTGCAGGTCGTGGCGAAAGAGGGGAACCACGTCACGCTGCGGCTCCGCTCCACCGAGATGCGTATGGTGCGCGGCGAATGCCTGGCGACGATCGGCGAAGTGTCGAACGCCGAGCACGAGCTCTTGTCGGTCGGCAAGGCGGGCAAGAGCCGCTGGCTCGGGCGCCAGCCGCGGGTGCGCGGGGTAGCCATGAACCCCGTCGACCACCCGCTGGGCGGCGGCGAGGGCAAGACCTCGGGCGGCCGGCCGCCGACCTCGCCCTGGGGCAAGGTCGAGGGGAAGAAGACGCGCCACAAGAAGAAGCCGTCGACGAAGCTGATTGTGCGGGGACGGAAACGCGGGAAGGCGACGCAGTAAACGAGAACGGGGATAGCAATGGGACGCAGCGTTAAGAAGGGTCCGTACGTGGAGCCGTCGCTCCTCGTGAAGATCCAGGCCCTGAACGAAAAGAACGAGAAGAAGGTGTTCAAGACCTGGTCCCGGCGCAGCACCATCACGCCGGACTTCGTGGGCCACACGCTGGCGGTGCACAACGGGAACAAGTTCATCCCGGTGTACATCACCGAAAACATGGTGGGCCACAAGCTCGGCGAGTTCGCGGCGACGCGCTTGTTCCGCGGGCACAGCGCGAAGGGCTCGGCGGCAGAGCGCGAGGCCGAAGCCGCCGCGGCCGCCGAAGCGCCGAAGCCGTAGACGATGGAAGCCCGGGCGATTCAGCGGACCGTCCGCCAGTCGGCGCGCAAGATGCGGCTCGTCATCGACCAGATCCGCGGCCGCGCGGTGCCGGAGGCGTACGCCATCCTGCGCTTCTCGAAGAAGCTGGCCGCGAAGCAGATCCATAAGGTGCTGAAGTCGGCGGTCGCGAATGCCGAGCAGCAGGCGCAACGCGCCAACGCTGCCTTCGACGCCGACCGGCTGCGGGTCCAGTACGCGGTCGTGAATGAGGGGCCGACCCTCAAGCGCTTTACCCAGGCGGCGATGGGCCGCGCCACACCGATCCTCAAGCGCACCAGCCACGTGGAGATCCATGTGGCGGGGGAGGATGCGCCCGTAGCCCCGCCCGTCAAGGCGGGGACCGCGGAGGCCAAAGCCGAGCCGCCCGCCAAGCGCAAGCGGGCCGCATCGAAGCCGGCCGCGAAGCGGAAGCGCCCCAAGGCGGCCGCGGCGCGATCCAAGAAAGGGAGCAGGTAAGTGGGCCAGAAAACGCATCCGTACGGGTTCCGGCTGGGAATCGTCAAGCAGTGGCGGTCGCGCTACTACGCGCGCCGCGACTTTCCGGAGCTCCTCAAGGAAGATGAGCTGATCCGCAAGTACCTGAAGACCAGGCTGAGCCACGCGGCGATCGCCGACGTGCACATCGAGCGGAAGCCGGGGAAGGTGACGGTGACGGTGCACACCGGACGCCCGGGGGTGGTGATCGGGAAGCGCGGAGCCGAAGTCGACAAGCTGCGCGACGAGCTGGCGCAGCTCACGGGCAAGGAGGTCGGGATCAACGTCGAGGAGATCAAGCGTCCGGAGCTCGACGCCCAGCTCGTGGGAGACAGCGTGGCGCACCAGCTCACCCAGCGGATCTCGTTCCGCCGCGCGATGAAGCGCGCGGTGCAGAGCGCGATGCGGATGGGGGCGCAGGGGATCAAGATCAAGACGGCGGGCCGTCTGGGCGGGGCTGAAATCGCGCGCACGGAGGGCTACCACGAGGGGCGCGTGCCGCTGCATACGCTGCGCGCCGACGTGGATTACGCGATCTCGACCGCCAAGACGACCTACGGGACGATCGGCGTCAAGGTGTGGATCTTCAAAGGCGAGCGTACCGAGGATCTGCACGGTCGCACGTATTCGACGGGCGTCTGAGGGGGAGCCATGCTCGCGCCGAAGCGAGTCAAGTTTCGCAAGCGGTTCAAGGGCCGAACCAAAGGGATGGCCACGCGCGGCAACACCGTCGCGTTCGGCCACTACGGGCTCATGGCCCTCGAGCCGGGGTGGATCAGTAACCGGCAGATCGAGGCGTCGCGCGTGGCGCTGACCCGAGAGATGAAGCGCGGTGGCAAGGTGTGGATCCGGTTGTTTCCCGACAAGCCGATCACCAAGAAGCCGGCCGAGACGCGGATGGGGAAGGGGAAGGGCAACCCCGAGGGCTGGGTGGCCGTGGTGAAGCCGGGGCGGGTGATGTTCGAGGTCGAGGGGATCGCCGAGCACCTGGCGCGCGAGGCGCTCGCGCTGGCCGCGGCCAAGCTGCCGATCAAGTCGAAGTTCGTGAAGCGGGAGGAGCGGTAGGATGGTGCGGCAGAAGCCGGATGCGTTGCGGGAGCTCAAGACCGAGGAGCTGGAGCAGAAGCTCGCGGTGCTGGTGGAGGAGCGGTTCCGCCTGACGTTCCGCCGCGGGACGGAGGCGATCGCCAACCCGCTGCAGTTCCGCGCGATGCGTCGCGACATCGCCCGGATCCAGACCATTCTGCGCGAGAGGAAGCAGGCATGAGGGGGCGTCGCAAGGTCCGCACGGGCGTGGTGGTGAGCGACAAGATGCAGCAGACCGTCACGGTCTCGCTGGTCCGCCGCTTCGCGCATGGGTTCTACGGCAAGCAGGTGGTCCGGACCAAGCAGGTCGCGGCCCACAACGACAAGGGTGCAAAGCAAGGCGACACCGTGCGGATCGCGGAGACGCGACCGCTCTCCAAGACGAAGCGGTGGCGCGTGGTCGAAGTCGTCGAGCGCGCGCGCTAAGGGCCGGGGGGGACCGTGGTGCAGCAGGAAACGATACTGAAGATCGCTGACAACTCGGGGGCCCGGAGCGCGCTCGTGATCCGCGTGCTGGGCGGCTCGAAACGCCGCTACGGCGGGCTGGGCGACATCGTCGTCGTCACGATCAAGGACGCCATCCCCACGGGCCAGATCAAGAAGGGCGAGGTGGCGAAGGCGGTGATCGTGCGCACGGCGAAGGAGACCAGGCGCAAGGACGGCTCGTACATCCGATTCGACGAGAATGCCGCCGTGCTCATCACCGATCAGGGTGAGCCCCGCGCCACCCGCATCTTCGGGCCGGTGGGTCGCGAGCTGCGCGAGAAGCGGTTCATGAAGATCGTGTCGCTCGCGCCGGAGGTGATCTGAGATGCGGACGCTGGTCTACCGCAAGAGCCGCCGCGAGCGGGGCCGCGAGCCCGAGCGCCACAAGCTCCACGTCGCCAAGGGCGACACGGTGCGGGTCATCCGCGGCGAGCATCGGGGCAAGGAAGGCAAGGTCCTGCGCGTACATCCCAAGCAGTTCCGGGTCGTGGTGGAGGGTGTGAACGTCGTGAAGAAGCACAAGCGGGCCACCGGCGCCCCCGGCAGCGAGAGCGGGATCATCGAGTTCCCCGCGCCGATCGCGGCGTCCAACGTGATGCTCCTCGACCCGAAGTCGGGGGAGCCCACGCGCGTCCGGCGGCGGCTCGACAAGGACGGGACGGTGGAGCGGATCGCGGTCAAGTCCGGCCAGCCGATCCCGCGGGTGCGGTAGTCCATGGCGGACACTCGCGAGCACGAACCGAAGCCCCTCGGCGCGGCTGACCCCGGAGCGGAGCCCCGGGGTGACGAGCCGACAGCCGGCCAGCCCGCCCAGGCGGCCGACGCCGCGGCGGTGCCGCGTGAAGAGCCGAAGGCCGCTGGAGCGGCCCCTGCGGTGGCGCCCCAGCCGGAGCAGCCGTCCGGACCGGCTACCCCCGGGGCGGAGCCCAAGAAGGAGAAACCGCCCAGGCAGGAAAAGAAGGACAAGAAGGGGAAGAAGCCGGCCGACGGGGGCGGGCAGCAGCCGGCGGAGCCGGCCGGTCCGCCGCCCGAGCCGGCGCCGCGTCCTCGCCTGCTGGACCACTATGAGCAGCGGGTGCGCCCTAAGCTCGCGCAGCAGTTCGGGCTCGGAAACGCGCACGAGATCCCGAAGCTCGTGAAGATCGTGCTCAACGTCGGGATGGGGGACGCGCCCAAGAATCCGAAGGGACTGGAAGCCGCCGCGGCCGAGCTGGCAGCGATTACCGGTCAGCACGCCGTGGTGACGCGGGCCAAGAAGTCGGTCGCGAACTTCAATCTGCGGCAGGGGATGGCGATCGGCTGCGCCGTGACGCTGCGCGGGGCCCGCATGTACGAGTTCCTGGACCGGTTCATCAGCATCGCGGTGCCGCGCATGCGCGACTTCCGCGGGCTGTCGCCGGACAGCTTCGACGGCCGGGGCAACTACACGATCGGCATCAAGGAACAGATGATCTTCCCCGAGATCGACTACGACAAAGTCGAGAAGATCCACGGGATGGATATCACGCTCGTCACGAGCGCCGGCCGGGACGACACGGCCCGGGCCTTGCTCCGCGAGCTGGGAATGCCCTTCCGGGGCGAAGCTCCGGTCGCCGTCAACTAGGGGACCACGGCATGGCGAAGAAATGCTGGATCGAGAGGGTCAAGCGGAAGCCGAAGTTCAAGGTGCGCGGCTACTACCGGTGCCAGCGGTGCGGCCGCAGTCGCGGCACGTTGCGGAAGTTCAAGCTGTGCCGCATCTGCTTCCGCGATCTCGCGCTGCGCGGGGAGATTCCCGGCGTGCGCAAGGCCAGTTGGTAACAGGACGGAAGGCGAGATGAGCGTGATAGATCCGGTCGCCGACATGCTGACCCGCGTGCGCAACGCCTGCCAGGCAGGCCACCGCCGCGTCGACATGCCGGTATCGAAGCTGAAGGTCGAGATCGCCCGGCTGCTTCTCGACAACCATTACATCCAGGACTTCAAGGTGCTGGACGATGGGCGTCACGGACTGCTGCGGCTGTACCTCAAGTATCACAACGACGCCCCGGTGATCCGCGAGCTCCAGCGGGTCTCCGCGCCCGGCCTGCGGCGCTACGTCAAGGCGCGCGAGATCCCGCGCGTGAAGAACGGCCTGGGGATGGCGATCCTCTCCACGCCGCAGGGCCTGATGACGGACCGCGAAGCCCGCACCGCCCGGGTGGGCGGCGAGCTGCTCGCGGTGGTCTGGTAGGAGGCTGACATGTCGCGCATCGGCAGGAAACCCGTCGCGCTGCCCCAGGGCGTCACCGCCCAGGTCGAAGGCCGCAAGATCACGGTCAAGGGGCCGAAGGGCGAGATCAGCCGGACGATCCACCCGGAGCTCACCCTGGGGCTCGAGGACAACGCCGTCGTGGTGCGGCGACCCTCGGACGAAAACCGGCACAAGGCGCTGCACGGGCTCACCCGGACGCTCGTCGCCAACATGGTGGACGGTGTGACGAAGGGCTTCGCGAAGTCGCTCGAGATTCAGGGCGTCGGTTACAAGGCCGAGTCCAAACCGTTCGGGGTGCAACTCGTGGTGGGCTTTTCCCACCCGGTGCCGTATCACGCGCCGCCAGGGATCAAGATCTCGGTGGACAACAACGTCCTGGTGAAGATCGAGGGCGTCGACAAGGAGCTCGTGGGGCAGGTGGCGGCTGAGCTCCGCGCCATCCGGCCCCCCGAACCGTACAAGGGCAAGGGGATCCGCTACGTAGGCGAGCAGGTCCGGCGCAAGGCCGGCAAGACCGCCCAGGCGGCCAAATAAGCCATGCGATCGATCCACAAGGTCCGGACGCGCGAGAACCGCCGTCACCAGCGGCATCTGCGGGTACGCCACAAGGTGTCGGGCTCGGCGGGGCGGCCGCGGCTCGTCGTGTTCCGCTCCTCGAAACACATCTACGCCCAGCTCGTAGACGACACGCGAGGCGTCACGCTCGTGGGAGCGGCGGACAGGTCGGAGGGGGTCACGGTCGAGGGGAAGGGCAAGACGGCGCGCAGCTTTGCGCTGGGGCAGCTCGTCGCCCGCAAGGCGAAGGAGAAGGGCATCACCAAGGTCGTGTTCGATCGCGGGGGCTACCAGTACCACGGGCGCGTCAAAGCGGTGGCCGATGGCGCCCGCAAGGGCGGATTGGAGTTCTGATGGCGACAGATCAGGAGCGCGTCGTGCCGCCGGCGGCTGCGCCCGCGGGCACGCCGGGCATGGGCGAAGAAGCCGAAACCGCGCACGCGGGCGGCGAGGCGGCGGCGGTCCAGGAACGGCCACGCGGCGCGGCCGGGGGGGGAGGCGGGGGTGGCGGCGGCGGTGGGGGCGGCGGCGGCGGGCGAGGCCGTGGCCGCGGGCGGGGCGGGGGGCGCGGCGGTGAGCGCCGCGACAGCAGTGAGCGCCAGCGCGAAGGCGACGGCCTGGTCGAGAACGTGATCTCGATCAACCGCGTCGCCAAGGTCGTCAAGGGTGGCCGGCGGTTCGGGTTCAACGCGCTGGTCGCGGTCGGCGATGGGCAAGGGCGGGTCGGCGTCGCGACCGGCAAAGCCAACGAAGTGAGTGAGGCGGTGCGCAAAGCCGTGGAAGCCGCGCGCCGGCGCATGATGGAAGTGCCGCTCACGGGCGGCACCATCCCGCACGAGATCGTGGGGGACCATGGCGCGGGCCGGGTGCTCTTGAAGCCCGCCGCGACGGGGACCGGCGTGATCGCGGGCGGCCCGGTGCGCGCCGTACTCGAGTGCGCGGGCGTGCGCGATATTCTCACCAAGAGCCTGGGCTCGACCAACCCGCACAACATGGTGCGCGCGACCATCGATGCGTTGCAGCACCTGACCACGCAGCGGCGGGTGGCCAAAGAGCGCGGCGTCGAGGTGGAGGCGATTCACTACCGGCCGCGGCAGGGGGCGACTCGTGGCTAGGAAGCCGCCCACCCGGAAGTACCGCAAGCGCAAGCGGGGCGTGGACCGGGCGCTGCCGCCCGTGGGGAAGGGCGACCTGCGCATCAGGCAAGTGCACTCAGGCATCGGTCGCCCGGCGCTCGAGCGGCGCACGCTCGAGGCGCTCGGGCTCAAGCATCATCAGGACGCCGTCGTGAAGAAGGATCACCCGGCGCTCCGCGGCATGCTCCAGCAGGTGCGCCACCTTGTCGTGGTGACGCCGGCGACGGAAGGGAAGTAAGCGAATGGCGCCGATCAAGCGGAAGCCGAAGACCCCGGACCGGGGGCGGCGGGGGGGGCGGGGGGGGCGGACGAAAGCGAAGTCGCAGGCGAGGCCGCGGGCGAAAGCGAAGCCGATCACGGTCGAGCGGGTAATGCTGCACGGCCTGCGGCCGCCCGTGGGCTCGCACCGCGCCCGCATCCGCAAGGGACGCGGCCCCGGCTCGGGGATCGGCAAGACCGCCGGCCGCGGTGGCAAAGGGCAGACCGCGCGCACGGGCGGCCAGACGCGGCCCGGGTTCGAGGGCGGGCAGATGCCCCTCATCCGCCGCATCCCGAAGCGCGGCTTCACGAACCCCTTCAAGCAGCCCGCCCAGGTAGTGAACGTCCGCCACTTGGGCAAGCTGGCTGAGGGCGTCGAGGTCACGCCGGAGACGCTGTTCGGCGCCGGGCTGGTGCGCCGGCCAGATCGGCCGATCAAGCTGCTCGGCATGGGCGACGTGGGTCGGAAGTTCAGCGTGAAAGGCGTGACGGTGTCCGCCTCCGCCCGGGTAAAGATCGAGCAGGCGGGCGGCACGATCGCGAGCTGACCCGTGACGGCGCCCCAGATCCCCAACCTGTTCAAGGTCCCGGAGCTGAAGGAGAAGATCCTCTTCACGCTCCTGTGCCTGTTCATCTACCGCCTGGGCGCGCATATCGCGACCCCGGGCGTCAACGTGCAGGCGCTGGCCGACTTTCTGAAGAACGCCGGCCAGGGCACCCTGTTCAGCTTGTACGACCTGTTCGCGGGCGGCGGCTTCTCGCGCGCCACCGTGTTCGCGCTGGGCATCATGCCCTACATCTCGGCGAGCATCGTGTTCCAGCTCGCGGCCCCGGTGTTCCCGGTGGTCGAAAAGATGCAGCGCGACGAGGAGGGGCGGAAAACCCTCACGCAGTGGACGCGCTACCTCACGGTGCTGCTGTGCCTGTTCCAGTCGTACGGCTACGCGCTGTTCGCCGAGCAGCTCCCCGGCGCGGTCGCGCACCCCGGGTGGGCCTTCCGCATGACCACGGTGCTTACGCTGTCCACCGGCGGCGTGTTCATCATGTGGCTGGGGGAGCAAATCACCGAACGGGGCATCGGCAACGGCGCGAGCCTCTTGATCTTCTTCTCGATCGTCGAGCGCATCTGGCCCGAGACGCTGCGGACCATCGAGGCGTTGCGGGCCCGCTCGCTCACGGTGCCCGTGCTCTTCCTCGTGCTCGCCATCATGGTGCTCGTCGTGGCGGGGACCGTCGCGGTGACGGTGGCTGCGCGCCGCATTCCGATCCAGATTCCCCGCAAGGTCATGGGGCGGGGACGGATCCGCGAGGGGCAGAAAACGTTCATCCCGCTGCGCATCAACTCCTCGGGCGTGATGCCCATCATCTTTGCCCAGTCGCTGATCATCGTGCCGGGCACTCTCGCCACCTTCAGCGGCAACGCGACCTTGAAGCACCTGGCGGAGTACTTCAACGTCACGTCGCCGCTCTACCTCCTGACGATGTCCGTCCTGATCATCTTTTTCGCGTATTTCTACACCTCCATCATCTTCAACCCGGTGGATCTGGCGGAAAACCTGAAGAAGCAGGGAGGATTCATTCCAGGTGTGAAACCCGGCGCCGCCACGGCCGACTACATCGACGACGTGCTGTCGCGGATCACGCTGCCCGGTGCGGTCTTCCTCACCGTCGTCGCCATGCTGCCCATCGTCGTGTCGAGCGTCCTCAACATGCCGTTCGGCTTCGGCGGCACGGCGTTGCTGATCGTTGTCGGCGTGGCGCTCGACACGGTTCAGCAGGTGCAGCAGCACCTCCTGTTGCGGCATTACGACGGCTTCATGCGGGGCGGCGGGGGCGGGAGCGGGACCAGCCGCGTGCGGTTCCGGCGCTAACCCCTTGTTCATCCTCCTGCTCGGCGCGCCGGGCTCCGGCAAGGGCACCCAGGGCAAGATTCTGGCGGAGCGCTTGGGCCTTCGTAAAATCACCACCGGAGATATCCTGCGCGCCGCCGTGAGGGACGGCACCCCGCTCGGCCGCCAGGCGAAGAAGTACATGGACGACGGCAAGCTCGTCCCCGACAGCGTGATCCTCGGTCTCATCAAGGAAGAGCTCGCGAATCCCGACGCGAAGGACGGCGCTATCTTCGACGGCTTCCCGCGCACCGCCGCGCAGGCGGAGCTGGTCGACACCACGCTCGGCGAGCACGGGCAGCGCCTCAATAAAATCTTACTGCTCGACGTGCCGGAGGAAGAGCTGCTGCGCCGTCTGACGAGCCGCGCCGCCCAGGAAGGGCGCTCGGACGACACGCCCGCGGCCATCCAGACCCGCCTCCAGGTGTATCAACGCGACACCGCGCCGCTCGTGGCCCACTACGCCGAGCGCGGCATCGTACATCGCGTGCCCGGCAGCGGGGCGGTCGACGCGATCGCGACGGAGATCCAGCGCATCCTCGGGCGATGATCACCCTCAAGTCGCCGCGGGAGATCGAGACGATGGCGGCGGCCGGCCGCATCGTCGCGGGAACTCTCGTATTAGTGCAGCGCCACGTCCGTCCCGGCGTCTCCACGGAGGAGCTGGACCGCCTCGCGGAGGACTTCATCCGCTCGCACCCCGGCGCGCGGCCGTCGTTCAAGGGGCTCTACGACTTCCCCGCGACCCTCTGCACCTCGATCAACGCCGAGGTCGTCCACGGAATCCCATCGGCGAAGCGGATTCTCCGGGAAGGAGACCTGCTGAGTGTAGATGTGGGCGTGTGGCTCGAAGGATTGCACGCCGACGCCGCCGCCACGTTCGCCGTCGGGAAGGTCGCTTCGGGCGCCGAGCGGCTGCTCCACGTGACGCAGGACGCGCTCGCCGCGGGCGTCGCCCAGGCGCGCGCGGGCAACCACGTGGGCGACATCGGGCATGCCGTACAACAGGTGGCGGAGGCAGCGGGCTACTCGGTGGTGCGGGAGCTGGTGGGGCACGGGATCGGCTCCTCGTTCCACGAGGAGCCGCAGGTGCCCAACTACGGCAAGCCGAAGCGCGGCGCGCGCCTGATGCCGGGCATGACCATCGCCATCGAGCCGATGGTGAACGTTGGGGGGCCCGATATCCGGACGCTCGACGACAAGTGGACGGTCGTCACGCAGGACGGATCGCTCTCGGCGCACTTCGAGCACACCGTGGCGGTGCTGGCCGACGGAGGGCCGCCCCGCATCCTCACGACGGCCGACTGACGGCCTCCGCCTCCTCCAGCAGCGCCCGTCCCAACCCCGGCTCCGAGAGCGACGCCACGTTCACGCGGACGTTTTCAACTGCCCCCGCCAGCGCGGCGCCGGCGAGGGCCGCCGCTACGGTGGCGTCCGAGCGCGCGTTCTGGTTGCCGATCGCCCCGATCTCCCGCGCCAGCGCCAACAGCCGTACCGCCCCCCGCGCCACCTGCAGCGGCGTCTGCGCCGCGCCCACCAGCGCCTGATCCACCGCGCGACGCCGGCCGGGGTCGCCTTTGGGGAGCCGATAGGCCTCGCTGACGCGGGCGTAGGCGGCGGCGTCGTCGTCCACCAGCCGGCGCAGCTGGGCCCGCAGCGCGTCTGCCTCGGCGAGGACCGCCGCGACCCGCTCCTGCTGGGCCGCATACGCCTTCCGCCCGGTCGTGAGCCGGGCGACCATCGCCACGAGGGCGGCCGCCAGCGCGCCCGCGAGGGCCGCCGCGCTGCCGCCCCCCGGCACCGGCGCGCCACCCGCGAGCTCCTCGAGCCAGCCGTCCAGGCTCGGGCCTTCGACCATGCGGATCTTCGCCTCCAGCAGGTGCTCAGCTGCGTCCGGCAACTTCAGGTAGGTGGCCCCGGCGCTCAGAATCCCCCGCTCGGGAATGAGCCCGACCACCTCGCTTTTCAGTATGCCGACGCCGCGCTCGCGTGCCCTGGACTCGACGGCGGCGAACACCGTGGCGGGGGACGTCGTGTCGATATCGAGCAGATTCATGGACACCTGAGCCTTCCCGCCCACCTCGAACCCGGAGGCCTGGACAGCCGGTAGCCCGCCGCCCGACGTTCGGATCTGCCGCGCGATCTGCTTCGCGACCGCGACATCACCGGTGTCGAGGTAAATGTTGAACGCGACCAGGAACGGCCGCGCGCCGATCGCCGTCACCCCAGCCGTCGGATGGACATGCCGTGGCCCGAAGTCCGGATCCGCGGCGGGATCCTTGCCGATCCGGTCCCGCAGACCTTCGAACTCCCCCTTGCGGATGTCGGGCAGCCGCTCCCGGTCGGGGCGCGTCGCGGCCCGCGCATAGAGATAGATCGGGATGGCGAGCTCGGTCGCCGCCCGTTCGGCGAGCCGGCGAGCGAGCGCCACGCAGTCGTCCATCGTCACGTCTCGCACCGGAACGAACGGCACGACGTCGGTCGCCCCCATGCGCGGGTGCTCGCCCGTGTGCTGAGTCAGGTCGATGCGCTCGGTCGCGACGCGCATGCCGCGGAACGCGGCTTCCGCGGCGGCGTCGGGGTGCGCGACTAGCGTGAACACGGAGCGGTTGTGCGACGGGTCTGCCTGCACGTCCAGCAGCCTCACGCCGAGCACGCTCGTGATGGCGGCCCGCAGCGCGTCCAGAGTCACGGGGTCGCGACCCTCCGAGAAGTTGGGAACGCATTCGACTAGGGAGGCGGGCATCGCGAACCTCGCTCGCGCAATCTCATGTGCTCCGCAGCAGATCTAAGAGCCATCGATGCATCGCCGGATTGCCGGCGATGACGGAGCCGTGCCGCAGCACGTCCTCCTCGCCTTCGAGCGTCGTCACGATGCCGCCGGCCTCACGGATGAGCACGACACCCGCGGCCACATCCCAGGGCGCGAGTGTGAGCTCCCAGAAGGCGTCGAGCCGGCCGGCGGCCACATCCGCAAGGTCGAGCGCGGCCGAGCCGGCGCGGCGGATGCCGCTCGCCGCCCCCATCACGGCGGCAAACTGATCGAGGTAGCGTCGCAGCAGGGGCAGATCCTTGAACGGGAACCCGGTACCGACGAGGGCGTGCCGAGGCTGGCTCAGCCGCGAGACGCCCAGCCGGCGGTCGCCCTGCCAGGCGCCCCCTCCGCTCGCGCCCCAATACCCGAGATCCCTTGCGACGTCGTGGATCACGCCCATCCGCAAGGCCCCGTCCACCAGCGCCCCGATCGACACGGCGTACTGGGGGTAGCGGTGGAGGAAGTTCGTCGTACCGTCGAGCGGATCCACGATCCACACGACGTCGCCCGCCCACGCCGCGCTCGGCGACAGCTCCTCGCCGACCACGCTGGATCCCGGCACGGCCGCGGTGAGCGTCTCCGCGATCAACGCCTCGGCTCGCCGGTCGGCATCGGTCACGAAGTCGTGCCGCCCTTTCTCGGTCCAATCGCTCGGCGCCGCGGGTGTGAGGGCGCGGAGCTGTGTCGCGGCGCGCTCGGCGGCGCGCTTCGCTACGTCGACTAAGTCCTTGAGTTCTCGCACCTTGCGGCGCCGTACTCCCCGGTCGTAGGTTGTCAGCCCATGGCGCGCGTCTTCTCCGGCATCCAGCCCTCGGGCGAGCTGCACATCGGCAACTACTTGGGCGCCGTGCAGAACTGGGTCAAGCTGCAGCACCAGCACGACTGCCTGTTCTGCGTGGTGGACTTGCATGCTATCACGCAGCCCTATGAGGCGTCGAGCCTCTCCCAGCGGACCGTCGAGATGGCCGTCGGCCTGTACGCCGCGGGACTCGACCCGCAGCGCGCGATCGTGTTCGTGCAGTCGCACGTCCCCGAGCACAGCGAGCTCAACTGGCTGCTCAACACGGTAACGCCGCTCGGTGAGCTCGAGCGCCAGACGCAATTCAAGGACAAAGCGCAGCGCCAGGAGAGCGTGCCGGCCGGACTGCTCAATTACCCCGTGCTCCAGGCCGCTGACGTGTTGCTTTACCGCGCCACGCTCGTCCCCGTCGGCGAGGACCAGCTCCAGCACCTCGAGCTGATGCGCGAGATTGCGCGCCGCTGGAACGCCCGCTTCGCGAACAACGGCGGCTTCGCCTTCCCCGAGCCGCAGGCGCTCCTATCCACGGCGAAGCGCGTCCTCGGGCTCGACGGCCGGGCGAAGATGTCCAAGAGCTTGGGGAACACCATCGGCTTGTTCGACTCGCCGGAGACCATCTGGGAGAAGCTCAAGCCGGCGGCGACCGACCCCGCCCGGGTCACCCGGAAAGACCCCGGCAACCCTGACATCTGCAACATCTTCACCATCCACCAGGGCTTCTCGAGCCCCGAGACCCAGGCGCGGGTCGCCCATAATTGCCGCACTGCGGGCTGGGGATGCCTCGACTGCAAGCGGGTGCTGGCGGACAATATGATAGCCGCGCTCACTCCCATCCGCGAGCGGGCGCAGGCGCTACGGGCGGAGCCGCTCAGCGTGAGCGCGACCCTGCGCGCCGGCGCCGCGAAGGCACGGGTGCTCGCTCGCGAGACGATGACCCAGGTGCGGCGCTGCATGGGCCTGCTCGAGACGGGGGAGGCCTGATGCAGCACTTCGTCCAGCAGATGGTCGAGATGTTCCGGCTGGAGCTGTTCCTCCAGCTCTGCCTCGCGACGCTGTTCGGCGGGGCCATTGGCTTGGAGCGAGAGTTGGGGGGCAAGCCGGCTGGCTTGCGAACGAACATCCTCATCTGCATCGGCTCCGTGCTGTACACGAAGTTGTCGATCACGATGGCTACCGGGAATGCCGACCCGACGCGCGTGGCCGCCCAAATCGTCACCGGTGTCGGCTTCATCGGCGCCGGCACGATCCTCCACGCCCGCGGCGCGGTCGTGGGCCTGACCAGCGCCGCGACGATCTGGGTGGTCGCGGCGATCGGCGTCGCGCTCGGCGCCGCATTCTACTGGGAAGCGGCCGGCACGACGCTGCTGGTCCTGCTCGTGCTCCGAGGACTCGGGCGGGTCGAGTTGCTGGTCGAGCGACAGTCCACGCAGAGCATGCTCACCGTTCACACTCGTCCGGACCCGACCGTCGTGGAGGATCTCGAGGCGCTGGTGCGCCGCACCGGGCTCGAGATCGAGCGCCAAGCCAGTCGCCGCGAGAACGTCGATTTGGTGATCGACTTCACGCTGCGGGGGCCGAAGCGGCTTCACGACGAGGTGATGATTGCGCTGCTCCATCACCCCGGCGTGCGAACCGTCTCCACCGGAGAGTGACGAGACGCCTGGTCGTGGACCTCGCCTCGCCGCGGGCCGCCTGGCGGGTCCAGCCGTCCGTGGTGCAGGCGATTCGGGACGCCCTGGGCGAGGGGTGGGAAGTGGTCGAGGTGCACGCGCCGGCGGCGTCGGACGGGGACGGCGGCTCCGGAACGCCGGAGGCGAACGCCGCGGCGCGCGGCGCGGAGATCTACCTGGGGTACGGCGTGCCCGCCGGCGTCGTGCAGGCGGCCCGCGGCACGCTCAAATGGGCCCACAGCGGCACGGCGGGAATCGGCGCGAGCCTGCCGCACCTCAGGGGGGCGGGCGTCGTGCTCACGAACTCCGCCGCGGTACACGCCGATCCGATCGCGGACTGGGCGATCGCCGCGCTGGCGTACTTCGCCCGCGGCCTCGACCGGTTGCGCGAGTTCCAGGTGGCGGAGCGGTGGGCGAGGGTGGAATTCGCCGACCTGGCGATCCCGGTGCGGGAGTTCGGCGAGTTGCGCGTCGGCGTCTTCGGGCTGGGCGGGATCGGCGGGGCGGTGGCCCGCCGGGCGCTGGGGCTCGGCATGAGTGTGGCGGGAGTGCGTCGCCGCCCCGAGCGCGGCGGGCCGCCCGGTGTGCGCTGGGTCGGGGGACCAGGCGACCTCGGGCGCCTGGCCGCCGAGAGCGACTGCCTGGTGATCGCCGCGCCGCACACCCGCGACACGGTGGGCGTCGTGACGCGGGACGTGCTGGAGCGCCTCCCCACGGGGGCGATTGTCGTCAACGTTTCTCGCGGGACGCTCTTGGACGAGACGGGTCTACTCGACCTCCTGGACGCTGCTCGCATTCGCGGGGCGGCGCTCGATGTGTTCTCGGCGGAGCCCCTTCCGGCGGGGCATCCGCTGTGGCGTCACCCGCGCGTGCTCGTGAGCCCCCACGTGGCGGCCGTGACGACGCGCTTCTGGGCGCGCGAGACGGGGCTGATCGTGGAGAACATCCGACGCTATCTTGCAGGGGCGCCCCTCGCCAACGTCGTCGACCTGGAGGCCGGCTACTAGTGGAGGAGAAGTCCCGCAGCGCTCGGGCCAGCGCCGCCGAGACGCAGCCGCGCGGCGTTGAGCAGATCATCAAGGCGGCGATCGATCGCGGTGCCTCCGACCTGCACATCAAGGCCGGCGACGTGTTTCGGGCCCGCATCGACGGCAAACTGGTGCCGCTCACGAAACAGCGCCTCACGCCCGAGCAGACCAGGGCGATCGCGCTACGCCTGATCGTCAATGAGGACGACCGGGCCAGGCTCGACAAGCTGCACGAGTACGACTGCTCGTGGGGCGTGCCCGGGGTCGGGCGCTTCCGCATCAACATCCTGCGGCAGCGCTCGTCGTTCATGATCGTGATGCGCGTGATCCCGTTCGACATCCCGACGTTCGAGTCGCTCAAGCTGCCGTCCATTCTCACGACGATCGCCGCGGCGGAGCGGGGCTTGATCCTCGTGACCGGCGGCACCGGCTCGGGCAAGAGCTCCACCATGGCGGCGATCGTGAACCACATCAACCAGACGCACCAGAAGCACGTCGTCACGCTCGAGAACCCCATCGAGTTTCTGCATCGCGACATCAACTCCTCCATCACGCAGCGCGAGATCGGCGTGGACACCGAAGACTACGGCGCCGGCCTGCGGGCCGCGCTGCGGCAGGATCCGGACGTGATTCTGATCGGGGAGCTGCGGGACGTCGCGACGGTCGATACCGCGATGAAAGCGGCCGAGACGGGGCGCCTGGTGATCACGACCCTGCATACCCCGGATGCGGCCACGACCGTGAGCCGCGTCCTGGCGATGTTCCCGCCCGAGGAGCAGGAGATCGCGCGCTTGCGACTCGCCGAAGCGCTCCAGGCCGTGGTCTCGCAGCGGCTGTTGCCGCGCGCCGACGGTCACGGGCGCGCGGCGGCCGTGGAGATCTTGATCTGCACGGCGGCCGTGCGCGACATCCTCCGGGACGCGAGCCGCGCCTCCGAGCTGCACGACTACATCCGCGACGCCCGCGAGCAGTATGGGATGCAGACCTTGGACCAGCACCTGCTGGACCTGGTCGCGGAAGAGGTCGTCACGTACGAGACGGCCCTCGCCGCCGCGAGGCCATCGGTCGACTTCGAGCTCCAGATGCGGACGCTGCGACGACGCGCGCGCGTGACCGAGCCGGCGGCGGTTCAGTCGAGCGCGCCCCGCAAGCGGTGAGCGGTCGGCCGTTCGCGGGGGTGCTCGCCCCCATCACCACGCCGTTCGACGGCGCCACCGGCGCGGTCGCCCCGATCCACCTCCGCCAGAACGTGGTCCGCCTGCTCGACGCTGGCCTGGACGGCGTGGTGGTCGCGGGCTCGACGGGCGAATCCGCGTTACTCGACCCCGACGAGCAACGCCGCATGATCGGCTGGGTGCGCGAGGTGCTGCCCGATGGGCGCTGGCTCGTCGCCGGGACCGGCGCCGAGTCCACACGGCAAGCGGTGGCGCTCACCCGCGCGGCGGCGGCGGAAGGGGCGCACGCGGTGCTCGTGCGTCCACCCGCCTACTTCGCGAACGCGACCTCCCCTGCTACGCTCGCCGCATACTACCGTGCGGTCGCGGACGCGAGCCCCGTTCCCGTCCTCATCTACAACATTCCCAAGTACACGCACCTTGCCCTCGCGGCCGGACTGCTGCTGCAGCTCGCGGAGCACCCGAACATCCGCGGCGTGAAGGATTCCTCGGGGGACGCGAAGAACTTGGCGGCGTATCGGGACGCGCTGCCCCGGTGGAGCGTCCTGGTGGGCTCGGGATCGCTCCTGTACGCGGCGCTCGAGCTCGGGTGCGACGGGGGCGTCCTGGCCGTGGCGTGCTTCGCGGCTCGCCGCTGCGCCGACGTGCTCGCCGCCTTCCGCGCCGGGGATCGGGGCCGCGCCGGGGCGCTGCAGGAATCGCTCCGCGTGCTCGACAAGGAGATCGTCGCGAAGCTCGGGCCCGCGGGTGTGAAGGCCGCGATGGACGCGGTGGGAGGGGGGCTGTACGGCGGCCCCGTGCGGGCTCCGCTCGCGCCCCTAGCCCAGGCCGATCGGGAGCGCGTGGCGAGCCTCGTCTGCGCGTGACGAGTGCCCGTGCGCTGCTCGAGGAGATCTCCGTCTCGCGGCTGGTCGGCACGCGCCGCCACGCCGCCGTCCGCGAGATTCTGAAGCGCGAGCTCGTCGCGCGGGGGTTTGTCGTGATGGAGCAGCGCTTCGTGGCACGACCGCACCTGCCGCTGTGGGGTCGCGCGGCCGCCGACGCCGTCAACCTCATCGCCGTCCGACCGCGGGCCCGCATCACCGCCTGGCTCGCAGCGCACTACGACTCGAAAGGCCAACCGATCTCGATGGCCGCGCGCTTGATCCTGGCGGCGGCGTTCCTCGTGGGCTGCCTCGTCGCTCTGGCGGTGCTGCTGGCAGGCGGCCCGCCGCTCGCCCTCGCGGTTCCCTTCGCGCTCGGCGCGCTGTTCGTCGCGCTGAGCCGCGTGTCGGGTGGCTCTCCCGGGGCGGTGGACAACGGCTCGGGCGTCGTGACCGTGCTGTCGACCGTGGACGCGCTCCCGCCCGCCGCGGCGGTGGGCGTCGTCTTCACCGACGCCGAGGAGCAGGGGCTGCTCGGCGCGAGAACGCTCGTCCGCGAGCGCGCCAACCTCTTGACGGACACCACCCTCATCAACTTCGACGGCATCGACGACCGCGGGCGGACGATCGCGTTTGTGCATCGCGGCGGTCCGATCGTGGATGGGATCGTGGGCTCGCTCGGCGCCCGGCGCGCCCGCCTGCTGCCGGTCCTCGTGGACGGCTTGGCCCTCGCGCACGCGGCGCGAGAGTGCGTGACGATCATGCGCGGCGACTGGCGGACGGCCCGGGTCGTGCACACGCCGCGGGATACGGCCGACAGGCTGACGCTTGTGGGGGCGCAACTCGTCGCAGCGGCGGTTGCGGACGTGTTGCGCGATGTTCCCACCCTCACGGGTGGGCTCGGCGTGGCACAACGCTGAAGCGTGATGTGCTGTAGCACAAGGCAGTGCCGAGCCCAGGCTGTAGCCTGGGAACGGTGCGTTGACGTCGCGTGGTGGGAGGCCTAGCTTCTCTCAGAGGATGCTCACACGCCCCGTCCCGCGGGGCGTTTTTATTGGAGCGCTATGTTCGGGCCGAAGACACACTGCGTCGTAGTGGTGGGCGCCCAGTGGGGCGACGAGGGGAAGGGAAAGCTCGTCGACGTGCTCGCCGAGCGCGCCGATCTGGTGGTGCGCTATCAGGGGGGCGCCAACGCCGGCCACACCGTCGACACCGGGGCCGGCGAGTTCGTGCTGCACCAGATTCCGTCGGGCATCATTCAGGGCGCCGTGTGCGTGGTCGGGAATGGCGTGGTGCTCGATCCGGAGACGTTCTTCACCGAGCTCGACGCCCTCACAGCGCGCGGGATCCGGACCGAGCACAAGCTCTACGTCTCGGACCGCGCGCACCTGACGCTCCCCTATCACAAGCTGCTCGACCGCGCGCGCGAGCAGCGGGACAAGATCGGCACCACCGGGCGTGGCATCGGGCCGACCTACGAGGACAAGTACGGCCGGCGCGGCATTCGCGTCGGCGACCTGCGCAACCTCGACCGCGCCAAGGAGCTCGTCTGCGCCCGCGTCGGGGCGGCGAACGAGTTCCTCGAGCTGCTCGGCTCGCACGAGCGGGCCGACTCGGACGAGCACGTGGACCTGCTCGACCGCCTCGCCCCTCGCCTCCTGCCGATCGCCGTCGACGCCGGGCGAGTCGTGTACGAAGCGCTGCAGCGCGGCGAGTCCGTGCTCCTGGAAGGGGCGCAGGGCGCCTTGCTCGACGTCGATCACGGCACCTATCCCTACGTGACGTCGTCCAACACCACCGCGGGTGGCGCAGCGGTCGGCGCCGGGATCGGCCCCACCGCCATCGACGCGGTGCTTGGCGTAGTCAAGGCCTACACGACGCGCGTGGGGAACGGGCCGCTCCCGACGGAAGCGGAGGCAAAGCTCGCCGAACGCATCCGCGAGCTGGGCGGCGAATTCGGAGCGACCACCGGCCGGCCGCGCCGCTGCGGTTGGTTCGACGCCGTAGTCGTGCGCTACGCGGTGCGGGTGAACGGGCTCACCGGCCTCGCCGTGACGAAGCTCGACGTGCTCGATTCGTTCGCCCAGATCCCCGTGTGTGTCGGGTACCGGCTCGACGGCGAGCCGTTCGACAGCATGCCCGCCGAGGTGGAGCGTCTCAATCGGGTGGAGCCCGCCTACGAGACGCTTCCGGGCTGGCAGCGGTCGCTCAGTCACGTGCGGCGCCTCGCCGATCTGCCGCCCGCGGCGCGGGCGTATCTCGACCGGCTCCAGGACCTGGCTCACGCGCCCATCCACTACGTGAGCGTCGGCACCCGCCGGGACCAGATCATCGAAGTGACGTGAAGCGGCTGCTTTGGGGCGCACTTGGCCTCATCGCCCTGCTGGGCGCGACCGGCGGCGCGACGCGGCTCTGGCTGGGCGCCGACGTGCCGCCGCTCGGCGGACGCGAGCTGGTCGCCGGCTTGCGGGATTCCGTAGCGGTGTTGTGGGATTCGCTCGCCGTGCCGCACATCTTGGCCCGCGACGACGAAGATCTGTTCACCGCGATCGGTTACCTGCACGCCCGCGACCGGATGTGGGAGATGGATCTGCTGCGGCACGCCGCCCTGGGGCGGCTGAGCGAGCTGTTCGGCGCGCGCACCGTCGGCGCGGACCGAGCGCTGCGCACGCTCGAGCTGGGGCGGATCGCCGCCGCGCAGCTCGGAATCACCCGCTCCGAGGAACGCCGCATCCTCGAGGCGTACGCGCACGGCGTGAATGCGTGGCTTGCGCAGGGCCGGTACCACGCCGTGGAATTCCGCATGATCCGGCATGCGGCCGAGCCCTGGCGCCCCGAGCATTCCCTCGCAATCGGCAGGCTCGAGGCGTGGGACCTCCGCACCACCGGTGACGAGCTGGAGCTCGGGGACGTGGCGGCGCAGCTCGGCCCAGATCGGGCGGCCCAGCTCGCCCCGACGTATCCCGACACGGCGCCGACGATCGTGCCACGGGGGGAGTGGCGCGCAGGGCGTGATGTAGGGTCGCAGCATGCTGCGCCCCTACGTTCCGCGCCATCACTGTCCTTTAGGACAGTGTCTCGCCGAGCCCACGCTTCAGCGTGGGAACCTGATGAGCCTGGATTCGATGATAAGCGTGGATTCGATGGCCGCGCCCCCGCGTCCAACGCCTGGGTTTTGGGCCCGTCCCGCACGGCCTCCCACAAGCCCATCCTCGCCAACGATCCCCATCTGACGCTGCGGGCGCCGTCCATCTGGTATCTCGTCGGCGCGCACGCACCGGGATACGAGGTCGTCGGTGCAACTATCCCGGGGGTTCCGATCGTCGTCCTCGGGCACAACGCGCGCCTCGGCTGGGGCTTCACCAACGCGATGGTGGACGACGTCGACTACGTCGCCGAAGAGCTGAGCCCGGATTCGACGCGGTACCGAACACCCGGCGGCTGGGCCCGGACGGAAGTCGTCGCGGAGACGATTTTCGTGCACGGTGGCACGCCCCTCGTCTACCGGCGCCTGCGCACCGCCGATGGCCCGGTGATCGAGCGCGCCGGACGCGAGCCGGGGCCGCCACTGGCCATGCGGTGGGTGGCGCACGATCCCACGGATGAGATCGGCGCACTCCGAGCCATGGGGCGCGCGACCGACCTGCCGAGCTTCGAGGCCGCGGTCGCGGGATTCCGCTCGCCCGAGCAGAACGTGGTGTACGCGGACGCGGCCGGTAACATCGCCTATTTCCTCGCTGGGCACGTGCCGGTGCGACGCGGCGGCGCCGGGCTCGGCCCGGCGTCCGGGTGGGCGACGGCGGGGCGGTGGGACGGCTATCTGGCGGCGGCGGAGTTGCCGCGGATGGTGAACCCGGCGCAGGCCTATATCGTCACCGCGAACAATCGTGTCATCGGCGACGAATATCCCTTCTACATTTCCCGGGAATGGGAACTGCCGTATCGGGCCGAACGCATCCTGGAGCTGGTCCGTCGGGATAGCGCGGCCACCGCCGGCTCGGTGGCGCGGGCGCAACTCGACATCGTGGACGTGTTCTGCCGGGCGATCGCGCCGCTGGCAGCGCGGGCCGCCGCGGCGGCGGGCCGCCCCGACGTCGCCGCCGGATTGCGGGCTTGGGATGGCGCCATGAGCCCGGAGCGGACCGAGCCGACGCTCGTGTGGAGCTGGTACCGTGAGCTACAGCGTCTCGTTTACGACAGTGTGTCGCCCGGGTATCGGCCTGCCGAACCGCTGCACCGCTGGCTCGCTCGTGGCCGCGGCCCGTGGAACGATCTCTCAGCACTCGAGCGTCAGGCGATGGCGACGGTGCTGCCGCAGGCGGCCGGGCGGCCGTGGGGGAGCGTGCACGCAACGGTCCAGGAACACCCGCTGAGCGCGGTCCCGTTGCTGGGGCGACTCCTCAGGTTCAATGTCGGGCCGCTCGTCACTCCCGGGGGTAACTACACCGTCAATGTCGCTTCCACCGATGAGTTTGCTGCGCCGTTCGCAAGCTCGTGGGGCCCATCGCTGCGTCACGTCGTCGATTTCGGCGATGTGGACGGTGCCGGCGGTTTCATCCTGCCGACGGGGCAGTCGGGCTACCCGCTCTCACCGCACTATCGCGACCAGACCACGCGGTGGCTCAAGGGGCAGCTCTGGATCCTGCCACTGGATTTGCGACGGGTGCGCAGCGTGAGCCGTCTGGTGCTCGTGCCCGACGGACGCGAGCGCCGCTGATGCTCGACATCGCGGTGATCGGTGCGGGGCCGTGCGGCCTCGCCGTGGGCGTGGCCGCGAAGCGCGCCCACCTCACGTGCTCGCTGTTCGACAAGGGGCCGATCGTCTCGAGTCTGATGCGGTATCCCCTCTACATGACTTTTTTCTCGACGCCCGACAAGCTCGAGGTGGGTGGCGTCCCGTTCGTCACGGCCGCCGAGAAGCCGAGCCGGCGGGAGGCCCTCACCTACTACCGCAAGGTGGCGGAGTACTTCGAGCTGGACGTGCGGCAATACCACGAGGTGCAGGGCGTGCGGCGGTCCCGCGAGGGGTTCGAGCTGACCGCGAGACACCCGGGGAAGACGGAGCTCGAGACGGTGTCCGCGCGCAACGTCGTCTACGCCACTGGGTACTTCGAGTCGCCCAACCCTCTCGGGGTGCCCGGCGAGGACCTCCCCCACGTGTCGCATTTCTTCACGGAGGCCCACCCGTACTGGCAGCAGCGGGTGGTTGTGGTAGGTGGGGGCAACAGCGCCGTCGAAGCAGCGCTCGAGCTGCACCGCGTCGGCGCGCGGGTGACGCTGGTGCACTTCCTCGGCGAGTTCGACCGCGGCGTGAAGCCGTGGATCCTGCCCGACGCGACGAACCGCGTGAAGGACGGAAGCATCGCCGCTCGCTGGTGTAGCCGGGTCGTGGAAATCCGGCGCGCCGAGGTCGTGATTCGCTCCGAAACGGACGCGCGGCTCGAGGCCCTGCCCGCCGATTTCGTGCTCGCCCTCACGGGCTACCGGGCGGACCTGACGCTGCTCCGCCTGATCGGCGTGGAAGTCGACCAGACGACCGGCGTCCCGCGTCATGACCGGGCCACCATGGAGACCAACGTCGGGGGCGTCTACCTCGCCGGGGTGCTGGCGTCGGGGCTCGACGCGAACAAGACCTTCATCGAGAACGGCCGCGCCCACGGCGGGCTGATATGTGAGCACATCAAAGCAAAACCCCCCAGGGTTGCCCCTGGGGGGTGATCGCCTGCCCGACATCGTGCGCCCTAGAACCCGATGCGAGCGAGACGAAGCTCTTGCTCGAGGGCCAAACGAAAGGCCCCGCGCTCTCTTGTCAGGACGTGGGGCCGCTGCCAACCTCCGGCAGCCGGGGCTGTCTCGCCAACTGAGACCCCTTGGCTTTGCGCCCCGCCGTCGCCGGCGGTTTGCCCTGAACAGAGATGTGCTGGCGTCAGAATGGGCAAGAACAGTGCCCAACAGCAAGTGGCAGAAAGCCGCCACTTAGCTAACGGCCTGCGCCCGTGATATCTTGCAGAACGCACAATTTCATGCATAAAGCGACATGTCTCCGGTAGTTCTGGTGGCCCCGGCCGCGTTCAAGGGCACTCTCGGCCCACGGCAGGTGGCGCAGGCGCTCTCGACGGGCATTCGGCGAGCCCTTCCAGAGGCGTCGCTACTCCAGTGTCCGATTTCCGACGGCGGCGATGGCTTACTCGACGCCGTGCTCGCCCCTGCGTCGCTACGTGAGAACGTGCAGGTGACGGGCCCGCTGGGAACGCCGGTGAGCGCCGTACTTGGCTGGGTCGACCCGGAGACGGCGATCTTCGAGAGCGCCACGGCATGCGGCATCGCGCTGCTCGGTCCCGATGAGCTCGATCCGCTACGTGCCACGACGCGGGGCGTCGGGGAGCTGATCTGGGAGGCGGCGGAGCGTGGCGCCCAGGTAGTGGTTGTCGGGTTGGGTGGCTCGGCCACGGTGGACGGCGGAACCGGCGCGGCGTGCGGGCTGGGTTGGACGTTCGCGGACGCTCGAGGCGAGGCGCTACCCGAGGGGGGCGGCTCCTTGGCACAACTCGCAGACCTGGGAGGGGGCTGGGCACTCGCCGCGCAGGTACTCGCACTCGCGGACGTAACGACGCCGCTGGTTGGCACAGGCGGGGCGGCGCCGGTGTTCGCGCCTCAAAAGGGCGCGGGCCCGGAGGGCGTCAAGCTGCTCTCGCGCGGGCTCGACCGTCTCGCCGAGTTGATGGCGCGTCATGGCCGGCCGGAGCTCGCGACCCTACCCGGCGGCGGCGCCGCCGGCGGGCTCGGGGCCGGTCTCGCGTTTTTCGCCAAGGCCCGACTGGTGCCGGGCGCCGAGTGGGTGTTGGGGCGCGTGGGGTTCGACGCCGCCCTCGCCAAGGCGGACTTCGTCGTGACCGGTGAAGGCGCGTTCGATCGGACGTCGCTCGCCGGCAAGGCATCGGGGGAAGTGGTGCGGCGTGCGCAAGCGGCGCAGAAGCGCGTCGCCGTGGTGGCGGGGAAGGTCGAAGGCCTGATCGGCATCCACGCCCTCGACGGAGAAGGCCGGATGCTCGATGCGGGCGGGATCAGCGAGCTCGCCGAGCGCGCGACACGGCAGGCATTTGGGTTGCCTCTGCCCTAGCGGCCGGTCTATCTTCCGGCCCTCTATGCCCTCAAACGACAACGTGATGGAGAAGCTCGTGTCGCTCGCCAAGCGACGCGGATTCGTATTTCAGTCGTCGGAGATCTACGGCGGGCTCGGGTCGGTGTGGGACTACGGGCCGCTCGGCGTGGAGCTGAAGAAGAACATCAAGGAACGCTGGTGGCGCTCCCTGGTCCACGAGCGGGAAGACATCGAGGGCCTCGACGCAGCCATCTTGATGCACCCGAAGGTGTGGGAGGCGTCCGGGCATGTCGCGGGATTCACCGATCCCCTGGTCGACTGCAAGCAGTGCAAGAACCGGTTCCGCGCGGATGATCCTCGCATCAAAGGTACGCCGGGCGAGCCCACGGCGCAGTGCCCGGTGTGCGGGAACAAGGGGACCCTCACGGCGCCCCGGATGTTCAACCTCATGTTCAAGACGTTCATGGGCCCGGTAGAGGAAGCGGCGGCGGTGGTCTACCTACGCCCCGAGACGGCGCAGGGGATCTACGTGAATTATCTGAACGTCCTGCAGTCGTCCCGGCAGAAGATCCCGTTCGGCATCGCTCAGATCGGCAAGGCATTCCGCAACGAAATCACGCCCGGAAACTTCATCTTCCGGACCCGGGAGTTCGAGCAGATGGAGATGCAGTTCTTCGTGAAGCCGGGGACCGACTCGGAGTGGTTCGAATTCTGGCGCCAGGAGCGGCTGAAGTGGCTCGTCGGGCTCGGCATCCGCCCCGAGAAGCTGCGGTTTCACCAGCACACCAAGGATGAGCTCGCGCACTACGCCAAGGACGCCTACGACATCCAGTACGAGTTCCCCTTCGGGTGGCAGGAGTTCGAGGGCATTCACAACCGCACCAACTTCGATCTGTCGCGCCACCAGGAATTCTCGGGCAAGAAGCTCGAGTACCTGGACACCGCCACGAACGAGCGGTTCATCCCGTACGTCGTGGAGACCTCAGCCGGCGCCGACCGCACCGCCCTCGTGGTGATGGTGGACGCCTACCACGAGGAGGACGTTGCAGGCGAGAAGCGCGTGGTGTTGCGCGTACATCCGGCGATCGCACCGCTCAAAGCGGCCGTGTTCCCCCTCGTCAACAAGGGCGGGATGCCCGAGCTGGCGCGCCGCGTCTACGACGACCTGCGCACGCACTACAACGTGTTCTACGACGACGGCGGCTCGATCGGCCGCCGCTACCGGCGGCAGGACGAAGCCGGCACGCCCTTCGGGATCACGGTGGACGGCCAGTCTACCGCGGACGGAACGGTCACGGTACGGGATCGCGACACGCTGAAGCAGGATCGGGTGGCGAGCGACCGGCTGGTTGGCTATCTGCAGGAACGGCTCAAGGTGTAGCCCCCCTTGCATGCACCTCGACGACTTCCGCGCCATGATCGACCGTCTCGCCCGCGACGTGCCCGCCGAATTCTCGGATGGCATCGTCGCGATCGAAGTGAGCCCGAAGGCGTTGCCGCATCCGCGGCGCGGCGACGTGTATACGTTGGGTGAATGCATCCCGCTCGAATGGAGCGGCAGCGGGGCCGATCTGCAGTCGCGCGTCGTTCTCTATCACGGCTCATTCGCCGCGCTCGCACGCCTCGGGGATTTCGACTGGCGCGCCGAGGCGTGGGAAACGCTCACTCACGAACTGCGACACCACCTCGAGTGGCGCGCACATATCTCCCGCCTCGAGGCCTACGACTGGGCGGCGGAGGAGAACTTCAAGCGCCACGAGGGCCAGCCCTTCGACCCGCTGTTCTATCGGTCGGGGGAAAGCGTGGAGGACGAAGTCTGGAAGGTCGATGACGATTTCTTCGTGGCCTTGGACGACTCGGGCGCGCGCGGCAAAGAGATCGAGATTCCTTGGCACGGTCGTGCCTATCGGGTGGCCGTCCCGCCGGTCGAGCCGACCGCGGCGTTGTTCCTGATCCTGGACGGCCTGCGAGACCCCGCACCCGGCGACGCCGTGGTGGTTGTAAAGCCGGCGCGAGGGCTGCGGGACCTGTTGCGCCGCCATCCTGCCCCCGTCCAGGTGGTGGCGCGGGCGACGCCGCTCGATGCCTAAGCAGGTGTTCCTGGCGACGCGGGACCTCGTGTTCCGCTCAAAGCTCGCTCGCGTCGTCGTCGCCGCCGGGGCGGAGGTGACGCGTGACGAGGCGGCGTGCGAGCTCGCCGTGCTCGAGATCGAGCCGGCGGGGTTGACGGACCGTATCAACAGGCTCGTCGCGTGCGGCACCGCGGTCCTGGCCTACGGCTCGCATGTACGGGCGGATCTGCTGCGGACTGCCCGCGAGGCGGGGGCGACGGCGGTGCCGAATTCGCAGGTGGAGGAAAAGCTACAGGAGCTGCTCGGAGCGGCTGACCCCGGACCGCCGGCCCGGGGTCAGTCGACCGACTGAGTCTTCCATCCCTTACTTCGACGCAACCTGTACGTCGATCTGCCGGGGCTTCGCCTTCTCGACCTTCGGCAGCGTCACCGTCAGGACGCCGTGCTCGTACGTCGCCTTAATGCCATTGGCGTCGACGGTCGCGGGCAGCGTGAAGCTCCGCTCGAACGTGCCATAGGTCCGCTCGTAGCGGTGTACCCGCTCGGTGCGCTCTTCGGCGACCTGCTCCTTGGTCCCGTGAATCGTGAGCACGTTGTTCTCGAGCGAGATCTTCACGTTCTCCGGCTTCACACCCGGCACCTCAGCCATGATCCGGATGGCGTCGGCCTCCTCGAGGATGTCCACAGGCGGTACCCAGGACGCGCCTGCGCTGTCGCGGTACTGCCAGTCGAGGTTGCCGAACGCCTCGCTGAAGAGGCGGCCGATCCGGCGCTCGAGGGTATTCCCATCCAGCGCGGGCTCTCTCGAGTTACGAGTTGTGACGAACATAAGCAGGACCTCCTTATGAGGACGTGGTTCGGGACTGTCTTCCCGCCGGGGCGCCGAGCAACCGGCGTGCCGCTGGACGAGGGCCGCGGCTTGCCGAGATGGCAAGCCGGCCTGCCGCGTTTGCCGGGTGGTTTGTCAGGATGACGGAGTTATCTTTCCCGCTCGTCTGCGCGAGGTTGTTCGTGAACCGGCACCTTCCCGTTTGGCTGGCCCTGGGCGTCTGGCTCGGAGGAGTCGCGGCCGGCGACGCGCCCAGCTACCGCATCTTCGTGTCCAGCGAGTCGGGCGACATCGTCTCCCAGCTGACCTGGGACGGCGTCGCACTCAAAACCGTGAAGGTCGTCCCGGTGGGCATCATGCCCGCCGACATCGATGGTCCGCACAACGTCACGGTCTCGCCGGACGGCAAGTATTGGTACGTCACGATCGCCCATGGCACGCCCTATGGCACGCTCTGGAAGATGGCCGTGGACGGGGACACGGTGGTTGGGAAGGCGCCCGTCGAGATGTTCCCGACGACCATCTCGCTCACGCCGGATGGCGAGCTCGCCTTCGTGGCGAACTCCGACTTTCACGGCGACCATCCGCGGATGAACGTCGTCTCGATCGTGTACACGCCGCAGATGGTCACGTTGACGAACCTCCCGGCGTGCGACATGCCCCACGGCGTGAAGGTGAACCACGCCGGGACGAAGGTCTACGTAACCTGCATGAACTCGGATGAGGTGCTGCAGATCGACCGTGCTTCGCTGGCGATCGCACGCCGCCACAAGACGGGCGAGGGGATGCTGCCGCAGGCGATGCCGATGAAGATGGGGCACGGCGGGGCGCAGGGGGGGTCGCGGAGGACGGCGCTGCACGACGCGTGCATGCCCACGTTTGTCTCGGTGTCGCCGGACGACACGCGGTTGTACGTCGCCTGCAACCACAGCGACGAGCTGATGGTGCTCGACGCCGGGACGCTCGACCTCGTGAAGGCGATCCGTGCGGGGCACGGCGCATACAACGTGGAGCCTTCGCCCGACGGCAAGTGGGTGATCGTGACGAACAAGAAGGATCAGAGCGTCTCGCTCATCGATGCCGCCACGCTGGCAGAGGTGGCGCGGATCCCCACGACCAAGCCGTTCCCCCACGGCGTGGCGTACTCCCCCGACAGCCGCTACGCCTTCATCTCTCAGGAGAGCAAGGGCGTGGATCCCGGCGCCGTGAATGTGATCGACCTGCAGACGAAGACGAGTGTGGCGAGCGTCGCGGTCCCGCTCCAACCGACCGGGATCACGATCCTGCGCCGGTCATGACCCACACCACCACCGTGGCCCTGCCGGCGGAGCAGGTGCTCGCGGCGGCCCAGCGCTTCTTCGCCGAGCGGGTCCCCAACGCCGCCGCGTTCGTAGAGCGGGAGGGCCCGGGGTTCCTGGTGCTGCGCGGGCAGGGGGGGGAAGAGGTGGTTTTCAGCGTGCGCTCGGATGCGGGCGGGAAGACGCAGGTGCGGGCGTCTACCCTGTTTTTCGACCAGGCGGTGGACCGGTTCCTCTCGACGCTGCCCCTCGAGGGCGGCGTCGCGGTCGTGTGACGACGGCCGTCGATGGGCGGCTTCCGGTTCGGGTCATGGTGACCGACGTCTGGGACCAGGTATCGCTCGCGGTGGCGCCGACGACGACGATCGCGGACTTGAAGCGCCACGCGCTCACTGAGGCGTTGAAGCGGCGCAGTGTGCGCGTGGAGGACTACGTCGTGAAGTTCAAGGGGGGGCAGGTGCTGGACGAATCGACCACACTCGCCGCACTCGGCGCCGTCGCCAACTCCCCCTTCATCGTTCTCCCGGCGCGTCGGCAGCCGGTGCGATGAGGTCTCTCAGCCGGGCGCTCACGACGCTCGCCGTCGGCTTTCTCGCGCTCGACGCGCTGCTGTTCCTCTATTCGGGCCTCAGTCTCGGGCGCCCCGGGCTGATCGTGAGCGGCGCCGCCTGCGGCCTCGCCGCGGTCCTGGTCGTGCTCAGCTGGCGTCGGTACCGTCGCGCGATCGCCGAGCTCGAGCAGGCGCGGCGCGAGATGCAGGCGGAGGTGGAGTCGCTTCGCGCGTTGTTGCAAGGCAGAGAGCTGCATAACTAGGACAAGCGTGGCTGTTCCTGTCCTTTTCCACCCGGCTTGCCAGCGTCACAACCCGGGCCCCGGACACCCCGAGCGTCCCGAGCGCATCGTCGCGGTGCTCGAGGCGCTGCGGGCGGCCGACATGGCGTCCGTCGTCGAGTGGTGCGAGGCGCGACCAGCCACGCGAGCAGCGCTCGAGCGCGTGCACCCCGCGCACTACCTCGACGGCCTCGAGCGGCTGGCCCTCCAGGGCGGTGGCGTGCTCGACGCCGACACGGCGATGAGCGGCGCCAGCTGGGATGCGGCCGTCGCCGCGGCGGGGGTGGCCCTCGACGCCGTGGAGCGAGGGATCGCGACCGGCTCCGCCTTCGGCGCCACCCGGCCGCCCGGGCACCACGCTCTCGCGGCGCGCGCGATGGGGTTCTGCCTCATCAACAACGCTGTGGTGGCCGCGCGGCACGCGCAGCAGCTCGGCAAGGCCCGCGTCTTGATCGTGGACTGGGATGTGCATCACGGGAACGGGACTCAGGCGCTGGTCGAGCGCGACGCAACCCTCCGCTACGTCTCGATGCATCAGTATCCCTGGTATCCCGGCACCGGTGCCGAGGACGAGCGCGGGGTTGGTAACGTGTTCAACGTCCCACGCCCGCCGGGGCTGCCGCGGCAGCTGTACGCGCGCGATCTCCTCGCTGCGGTGGACGCCGCCCTGGAGGGGTGGCCGCCCGACCTGCTGCTGGTATCTGCCGGATTCGACTCGCTCAACGGCGACCCGCTCGGCGGCTTCACGCTCGAGCCCGAAGACATGGCGCGCTGGACGGCGCTGTTGCGCCAGCGCGTCGCTCCGGCGCCGGTGGTGGGCGTGCTCGAGGGCGGCTATCGGCTCGACCTCCTCGCGGCGGGTGCGCGCGCTCATGTGCGCGCGCTTGCCTGACTAGGGCGGCCTCCTCGATACTTCAGCCGCGATGCCCCTGACGCTCACCGCCGACGTCGTCACTCTGAAGACGAAGCACCCGTTCGTCATCGCGCGCGGGGGCGGCGATGATTACCGCGTGGTCTGGGTTCGGCTGAGCGACTCGGACAGCGCCGAGGGGTGGGGCGAAGCCGATCCCTCCAAGTACTACGGCGAAACGGCGGACACCGTCCTCGCGGCGCTCAAGAAGCTCGAACCGTATCTGCCCAAGGACCCGTTCGATCTAGAAGCGGCGGAGGCGCGGTTCGCCCAGGTCGTGCCGAAGAACGGGGCGGCCCGCGCAGCGGTTTCGGCGGCGCTGCACGACCTCGTCGGGAAACGCCTGGGCCAACCGCTGTGGCGGTTATGGGGTCTCGATCCCGCAAAGGCGCCGCGCTCTTCCTTTACCATCGGGATCGACACGGCGGAGCAGATCCGCCGCAAGGTAGCCGAGGCGTCGGCCTATCCCATCCTCAAGGTCAAGCTCGGAACCGATCGCGACGAGGAGATCCTGGGCGTGATCCGGGACGTGACCGACAAGCCGATCCGAGTGGACGCGAACGCCGGCTGGACGCGCGAGCGGGCGATGGCGATGCTGCCGGTCCTGAGGGAATACGGAGTGGAATTCGTGGAGCAGCCGCTGCCGCCCGACGACCTCGAGGGAACAGCGGCCGTGCGCCGCCGCGGGGTCCTCCCCGTCGTGGTGGACGAGAGCTGCCTGACAGCTGCCGACATCCCCCGCGTGGTGGATGCGGCGGACGGCATCAACATCAAGCTGGCCAAGTGCGGCTCGCTGCGGGAGGCGCTTCGCATGATTGCGACGGCCCGGGCGCACGGGATGCTGGTGATGGTCGGGTGCATGATCGAATCTTCGCTCGGCATCACCGCTGCGGCGCATTTCACGCCGCTCGTCGACGCGGCGGATCTGGACGGCGCGGCGCTCACCGCGAACGACCCGTTCGTCGGCGCTACGATCGACGGGGGGGAGATCCGCCTCCCCACCGGACCGGGGCTGGGTGTCCGGCGGCGGTCCGAACGTGGTCCCTGAGGTGCGTTGAGCGCGAGTGAACTCGCGGCTCGGCGTCTGCCGCTGAAAGCGGCTTCAGCCGTAGGTGCCGAGCCGCGGCTGCAGCCGCGCTATGTCGAGGTCGTCCTCCCGGTCCCGGTTCCCCGCACCTACACCTACGAAGTGCCGACCGCCCTCGTCGAGCGCGTCGTGCCGGGGTCGCGGGTGGTGGTGCCGGTGCAGCGACGGCAGGTGGTCGGCCTCGTCGTAGCGGTCGACGTCCCCGCGCCCGGCGTTCCGGCAAAGCCGATCGCGGCCGCGCCCGACGCCGAGCCCGCGCTCAGCCCGGCGTTGGTCGAGCTGGGTCGCTGGATCAGCCGATATTACGGCGCGCCGCTCGGCCTCGCGCTGCGGGCGCTGCTGCCTGGCCTGCTGTGGAGCGTGCGTCGACCCGCCGGACCCGCCGAGCAGGTCGAGCGGGTCGTGGTTCTCACACAGGCTCTCCCCTCGCTGCTCGAGCGCGAGCAGGCGTTCAAGCGCGCGCCCAAGCGTCGCGTGGTGTACGAGGCGCTCGAGGCGCTGGGTGGCTCGGCGCCGCTGCGTCACCTGGTGACCCGGCTCGGGCTGTCGCCCACCGTGCTCGACGGTCTAGTGAAGCAGCGGCTCGCTCGCTACAGCGACGTGCCGCGCCCGCGCGACCCGTTCACCGGTCTCGCGTCGCCGCCGCCGCCCGTGCTCACCGAGGCGCAGCGTCGGGTCGTGGACGGAATCGCCGCAACGTCCCCCGATGTTCCGGTGCTGATTCACGGCGTGACGGGGTCGGGCAAGACGCTCGTCTACCTCGACCTGCTACGTAGCGTCGTCGCGTCGGGTAACGGCGCGATCCTCCTCGTCCCCGAGATCGCGCTCACCCCCCAAACCGTGGCCCGGGTGCGCGGCGTGTTCGGGGACCAGGTCGCGGTCCTCCACTCGGGGCTGTCGGACGGCGAGCGCGCCGACGCCTGGCGGGCGCTGCGGCGGGGAGAGCGCCGTGTGGCGGTGGGACCCCGTTCCGCGGTGTTCGCGCCGGTGCAGCGGCTCGCCGCCATCGTGGTCGACGAGGAGCATGAGGCGAGCTACAAGCAGGGGACGGCGCCGCGCTACCACGCCCGCGACGTGGCGCTGGCACGGGCTCGGCTGGAGGGCGCCCGGCTGATCCTCGGCAGCGCCACGCCCTCGCTCGAAACGCTGCAGCTCGCCCACACGGGGCGGGTCTGCACCTTCGAGCTGCCGGAGCGCATCGGCGCGCGTCCGCTCCCCCCGGTCGAGGTGGTCGATCTGCGGAGCGCGCGCCGCGTCCCGGAGGCTCCGGGAATCCCTTGGACCGAGCCGCTCGATCAGGCCGTGCGGGGGGCGCTCGCCCGCACCGAGCAGGTCATTCTCCTCTTGAACCGCCGCGGCTTTGCGACGTACCTCCAGTGTCCCGCATGCGGCGACGTGCGCCAGTGCCCGCACTGCGCCATCGCCCTCACCGTCCACCAGACGCCGCGCGTGCTGCGCTGTCACTACTGCGGGCACGAAGCACCAGTTCCCACAGGTTGCGGGGTGTGCGGCAAGGAGCCCCAGCGCATGCGCGGGCTCGGCACGCAGCAGCTCGAGCACTTCGTGGGCCTGCGGTTTCCGGAGGCCCGCGTCGCCCGCATGGATCTCGATACCACCAGCACGAAGTGGGCGCATCACCGGATCCTGGAGCGTATGGCACAGGGGAAGCTCGACATCCTGCTCGGCACCCAAATGATCGCAAAGGGGCTGGACTTCCCCAACGTGACGGTCGTTGGAGTGGTGGACGCGGATACGGGCCTCAACCTGCCCGACTTCCGGGCCGCCGAGCGCACGTTTCAGCTGGTGGCGCAAGTGGCGGGCCGGGCAGGCCGCGGTCCCAAGGGCGGCCGCGTCTTCGTGCAGACTCGGGCCCCGGACCACCACGCGATTCGGGCAGCCGCAGCTCACTCGGTTGCCGGCTTCGCCGCCGCCGAGCTGCCGTTGCGCGCACCTCCCAACCCCGCGTACCCGCCGCACGTGGGGCTGGCGCGCTTTGTGGCGGTGCATGCGGACGAGCGGCTCGCCCAGGAAGCGGCCGAGCGGGTCGCGGCGTGGCTCAGGCGCGCGAACGCGGAGCAGCTCGGCGGTGCGCTCACCGTCTTGGGGCCCGCGCCGTGCCCGATCATGCGGCTGAAAGGGCAGTGGCGCTGGCACGTGCTCATCAAGTCGCCGGAGGCCCGGCCGATCGGACGGCTGGTGCGCGCCTGGGGGCGCGGCCGCGGTCCGGGCGCGAGAGGCGCGGTCGTCGTGGACCGCGATCCTGTTTCATTGCTGTGACACCCGACGGTTGCGTGAGGCGATTCGTGCCGCGTATTATGACCCTCCAGTGACCGCTCGCCCCCGCTTCCAGTATCGACCACCCGACTTCGCCGCCCCGCCGCTCGCGAGCGCGCCCGATGCGCGCTTCGAGCCCGCCCCGGCCGACGGGGTCCTGCCCGAGGGCTTTTTTTCCACTACGAATCTCCCCACCTACGTGCGCGCGGCAGGCGCGTGGCGCCGGCCGCGGCTGCCGCGGATGGACTGCGTCATCGTGCGCCACCCCACGGGCGACCTCGTCGTCACCGAGCCGCGCCGAGTGCGGCAGGGCCAACTGGTGGCGGTGGGCACCGATGAGGACGGCAGCCAGGGCATCCTCGTTCATTCCGAAGGCTTCCTCGGCGGCAGCCACAGCGCGAACGAGTTCGGCTTCATGCAGACCGCAGTGTCGCGCGAGCGCCCGGTGGACTACGCCGTGCTGGCGCAGCTGCTCGGCGAGGAGAAGCAGCGGGGCGGGAAGATCCTTTGGGTCGTGGGGCCGGCGCTGGTGCACGCGCGGGCGCGCGAGGACATGGTCTGGTTCGTGCGCAATGGCTACGTGCAGGCGTTCCTGGGGGGGAACGCCGTGGCCGTGCACGACCTCGAGGCGGCGATCTTCGGCACCACGCTCGGGATGTCGAGCTCGGGCGAGGGGGTGGAAGGAGGTCACGCGCTCCACATGCGCGCGATCAACGCGATCCGGCGCGCGGGCGGGATCGCGGCGGCGGTGCGGCAGGGCATCGTCACCGCGGGGATCATGCACGCGCTGGTGACGCACGGCGTGCCGTTCGTGCTCGCGGGCTCGATCCGCGACGACGGACCGCTCCCCGAGGTCCTGGCCGACACCCTCGCCGCGCAGGACGCTATGCGGCAGTTCACCGCCCAGGCCACGTTCGCCGTATTTGTGGCGACCGCCCTACACGCGATCGCCGTCGGCAACATGCTGCCCGCGTTCGTGGATGCGGCCCCGCCCGACGAGCTGCGTCCGCTGACGACGATCTGCGTCGACCAGACCGAGTTCGTCGTGAACAAGCTGCGCGATCGCGGCACGCATCAGGCGTACGGAGTCGTGACGAACGCGCAGGACTTCATGCACGTGCTGCGGTTCTACGTGGAACGATGGGAGCAAGCGCAGGCCCCGGCGACCGTCCTCCGGTAGTGCCGGGCCGGGGGCCGGGGTGGGCGAAGCTCGCCGAAGCGGTCGCCAGGCACGTGCCGCCCACCGAGATCGAGACGATCTATCTGTTCCGGCCGCTCAAGCGGGAAGGGCGGGAGTGGGGCACGGCGGTGGTCGCGCGCCGGCCCACGGAGGGCGGTGGACGGTTGCGCGTCTACACGGCACGCTACATGCTGGTCGTGCGCGGCAAGGAGCGCGGGCAGTCGCGCGTGGAAGTGGTCGAGACAGGGCTCTCGCCGGCGGCGGTCATCGAGCAGGTGATGCAGGCGACGGCCGACCGCACGGGCGACCCGGAGCCCCCGGTAGCGGTGGGGGCGGCGGTGTGGTATGAAAGCTGAAAGGAGGTGACGGGTTGATCGAGTCGCGAATGTTCGTGCCCACCAAGGCCTTTCTCACCAAGGGCGTCGGTCGGCACCGGGAAAAACTCACGAGTTTCGAGATGGCGCTGCGGGACGCCCATCTCGCCAACTTCAACCTCGTGCGGGTGAGCTCGATCTTCCCACCCCACTGCGAGCTGGTGGATCGGGAAGAGGGTCTCTCGCTCATGCAGCCCGGGCAAGTCGTGTTCGCCGTCATCGCCGAGTCCTCCACCAACGAACCGAGCCGCCTCGTCGCCGCCTCCATCGGCGTGGCGATGCCAGCCGACCCGACCCATCACGGCTACATCTCCGAGCACCACAGCTACGGTCAGAACGAGGTCACGGCCGGAGAGTATGCGGAAGACCTCGCCGCCTCGATGCTCGCGACCGTGCTGGGCGTGCCGTTCGACTCGGGGTCGGCCTGGGACGAGCGCCGGGAGCAGTGGCTCCTGTCGGGGGAGATCGTCCGCACGATGAACGTCACCTCCACCGCCGAGTGCGGCGACGACGGCCGCTGGACGACCGTCGTCTCGGCGGTGTGCTTCTGCGGGTGATCCCTTCGGTCGCGCTGGCGTTCGTCGCCGGGCTGCTGAGCTTTCTCTCTCCCTGCGTCTTGCCGCTCATCCCGAGCTACGTGGGATTCCTCACCGGACTGTCGCTCGAAGAGGTCGAGGCGCGGCGCGGCACAGCGCTGGCGCACGCGCTGTGGTTCGTGGCCGGCTTCTCCCTCATCTTCATCGCCCTCGGCGCCACGGCGTCCGCCCTCGGCGTGCTGCTGCTGCGCTCCCAGGTGTGGATCGGACGCATCGGCGGGGTCGTGGTCGTCCTGTTCGGGTTGTACCTGCTCGGCATCCTCCGGCCGGCGTTCCTCATGCGCGAGCGGCGGCTCGAGCTGGCCCACAAGCCGCTCGGCTATCTCGGGTCTGCGTTCGTGGGCATCACGTTCGGCGCCGCATGGACTCCCTGCATCGGGCCGATCCTGGGCGCGATTCTCACCCTCGCCGCCGCCCAGGCCAGCGTAGCGCACGGCACCGCCCTGCTCGGCGTCTACGCCCTGGGGCTCGCCATCCCCTTCGTCATCACGGCGCTCGCGCTGGACCGCTTCCTCGGCTGGTTCCAGCGGTTCCGCCCCTACATCGTCTGGGTGGACCGTATCGCCGGCGCGCTGCTCGTCCTGCTGGGTATCCTCCTCGTCACCGATCGCTTCACCCTGCTCGCGGGGTGGCTGCAAGGGCTGACGCCGGAGTTTCTGAAGAGCCGCCTCTAGCCGTCCCCCCGTTCCCACCCTGAAGGGTGGGCTCGGCGCTGCGCGTCCTAAAGGACATTGCGTATGTGCTTTAGCACAGTGCAGTGCCGAGCCCAGGCTTCAGCCTGGGAACTTCGAGGGGCGTCTTCCTATATTAGGGTCCAGCGAGTATTAGGGTCCAGCGAATAGTAGGGTTCAGCGAAACCACGAGAGAGGGAATAAATGATCACGCTTCAGAAGCACTCCTCGCACCTTGTCGCGGTGCTGACCGCCGTGGCTTTGGCCGGGTGCGTCAAGAGTGACCAGGCGAACCAGTCGGCCGACTCCACCGCGCGCAACTTGACGCTCGCCCCGACCGAGTCGACGGCCGCGATGAAAGACGTGCCCCCGCCCCCGACGGAGGCCGCCAAGCCCGGGCCCGAGAAAAAGACGTCCCAACCGGCGACCAAGCCCCCGGCTCCCAAACCTGCGGCGCCAACGACGCTGACGGCAGCGGCCGGGACCCGTGTGCCGCTCGCCGTGAGCGAGTCGATCAGCACGCGGCAGGCGAAGGCGGGTGACGCCTTCACCGCGACCGTGGGCCAGGACGTGAAGGACGCGGCAGGACACGTTGTGATTCCGGCGGGGTCGGCAGTACAGGGAACGATCGTCGCCGCCGAGCCTGCGCCCAATCCCAACTCAAGCGGGCAGCTCACCCTCGACGTGAAGAGCGTCAGCGTGCGCGGCACCAGTTACGCCGTGGACGCGACCGTCGAGTCGATGGACACAGTGATGAAGGGACGCGGCGTCACCAAAGCCGATGCCGCGAAGGTGGGTGGCGGGGCGGTCGCGGGGGCCCTCGTCGGCAAGCTGCTCGGCAAGAACGCGAAGGGCGCCGTGATCGGGGGCGCGGTAGGCGCCGCCGCCGGTGCCGCCGCGGCGCGGGCTTCGCGCGACATCGACATCATACTCCCCAAGGGGGCGGCGATCAGCATCAAGCTGAACAAGCCGCTGGCGGTGAAGCGGGTCGCCTGACGCGGTAAGGGCACGGCATGCCGTGCCCTTCAGTACCCTAGCGCGCCGCCGCCCCGTCTGGGATCGGCCACCCCGACCCAGCCGGCGGCGGTTCGTTCGATGGCCGCGATGTCACCCATGCG
>DASPXE010000219.1:0-5231 GCA_035637455.1 Gemmatimonadales bacterium | reverse complement strand
ACCAGCACGATCGCGAGGATCACCGTGGTCTGGAGCGCCGATTGGATGGCGTTGTCGCCCACGTCGGCTGCGAGCTCGCGCAGCTCAACCAGCTGCGTCTCGAGACCGAGCGAGGGGTGCAACCGCTCCAGCTGCTCCAGGTGATGGGTGAGGTCGACCATGTCGGCCTGGGTGCGGCGCGCGTTTTGCCAGGTGACGTAGCGGTCCGCGAGCACGCCTACGGCGATGGCGAGAAATGCGGCCGTGAACACCCGCGTGATGCTGGGCGCCCGGCGCGGGCCCCGCGGGGAGGCTGCGGGGATCGCGGAGGTCGCGGGCGTCGACAGCGGCGGCTCGGAGGTCATGCGGCGTTCTATTAGTAGGGGTTTGCCCGCCTGAGACAAGTGCTGTATGCTACGCGCCGACACCGCGAGGCGCCGCACTCCCGTGCCCGACCTTTTGGAAACCCTCCGTGACGCGCTGGCCGAGCGCTACGCCGTCGAGCGTGAGCTCGGGCGCGGTGGCATGGCGACGGTGTTCCTGGCCGAAGACCTGAAGCACGGCCGGCCCGTTGCCATCAAGGTGTTGCACCCCGAACTGGCGGCCGCGCTGGGAGGGGGAGCCGAGCGCTTCCTGCGCGAGATCGCGATCGCCGCCCGGCTGCAGCATCCCCATATCCTGCCGCTGTACGATTCCGGCGCCGCCGGCGGGCTCCTGTTCTACGTCATGCCGTACGTGGAGGGAGAGTCGCTGCGCGATCGCCTCGACCGGGAGAAGCAGCTGTCGCTCGAGGAGACGCTGCGGATCACCGCGGAGGTGGCGGGCGCGCTGGCGTACGCGCACAGCCACGGCGTGGTGCACCGGGATATCAAGCCCGAGAACATTATGCTCTCGGGCGGCAGCGCGGTCGTGGCCGACTTCGGCATCGCGCGGGCGCTGAGCGCCGCCGGCGAAGCGCATCACATCACGCAGACGGGGACCGTCATCGGCACGCCGGCGTACATGAGCCCGGAGCAGGCGACGGGGAGCGTCGAGATCGACGGGCGGAGCGACGAGTACAGCCTGGCGTGCGTGACGTATGAGATGCTGGTGGGCGAGCCCCCTTTCACCGGGTCCACGGCGCAGGCGATCATCGCGCGGCATTCGCTCGACTCGGTGTCGCCGCCGTCGATCGTGCGTGCCACGATCCCCGACACCGTGGAGCGGGCCATCTTGCGAGCGCTCGCGAAGGTGCCGGCGGACCGGTATCCCACCACCGCCCTGTTCGCGGAGGCGCTGGCAGCCCCCGGGGCACCGTTAGGCGCAGCCGCACGCCGCACCACGCGCGCGACTCCGGCAGCGCGCTGGATCGGGCTGCCGCGCGGCGTGGTGCTCGCGGGCGTCGCGCTCGTAGTGGCGATCGCGGGATGGGGGGTGTTGGCGCGGGTGCGGGGACGCGCGCGACCCGGCGGCGTCGAGGGGGGCGGGCTCGATCCGCGGCACATCGCCGTGCTGTACTTCGATGATCTCACCCCCAAGCAAGACCTCGCCTATCTCGCCGACGGATTAACCGAGGCGCTTATCGCCGACCTGAAGGGAGTCTCTGGCCTCGAGGTGATTTCCAAGAACGGCGTCGCGCCGTACCGGAATCCGGACATCGCGCCGGACAGCGTGGCGCGCGCCCTGGGCGTCGGCACGATCGTTCGGGGCAGCGTCGAGGCGGCGGGCGACCGCTACCGCACGTCGGTACGGCTGATCGACGGAGCGAGTGGGGTCGACTTCGGGCGGGCGAGTTTCGCGCTGCCACAAGGCAATGTCTTGGAGATCCGCGACAGCATCGCAGGGGACGTCGCCACCTTCCTGCGACAGCATCTCCGGGAAGAGGTCCGGCTACGCGAGGAGGAAGCGGGCACCAAGAGCCCCGAAGCGTGGGCGCTGGTCCAGCAGGCGGAAAAGGCCCGCAAGGATGCCGCCGCGCTGGCGGGAGGCGATGCTGCGGCGGTCGCGGGTGCAGCCGCGGGGTACGCCCGCGCCGACTCGCTGCTCGAGCTCGCCGAGCGGGCCGACGCGAAGTGGGTGGAGCCGGTCGTGCAGCGGGCCCGCGTGGCGTATCAGCGGGCCAGGCTGGAGCGCGAGCCACGCGAGATAGAGAAGTGGCTCCAACTGGGGCTGGGGCACGCCGATCGCGCCGTGCAGCGCGAGCCGCGGGCCGACGCGCTCGAGATGCGTGGCACCATCCGGTACTACCGCTTCTCCAAGGGACTCGAGCCTGACGCGGCCGCTGCCGACAAGCTACTCGCAGCCGCCAGACGGGATCTGGAGGATGCGACGCAGCTGAATTCGCAGCAGGTCGGCGCCTGGAACGTGCTGTCCAGCCTGTACTATCAGACGCGCGACTTGTTCGAAGCGAACCGAGCCGCCCGCAGCGCGTATGAGGCGGACGCGTATCTCGCGGCGGCGGACGCGATCTTATGGCGCTTGTTTGTGACGTCCTACGATCTCGAGATGTTCCTGCCGGCGATCGACTGGTGCGACAAGGGGCGGCGACGCTTTCCCACCAATCCGCAGTTTGTCGAGTGCCAGCTGATGCTGATGACGTCCAAGGCCTCGGACCCGGACGTCGATCGTGCTTGGCAGCTTGCCGACCAGGTCGGGCGACTCACGCCGGAGCGAGACCGCGCCCGCAAGCGGCTGCTCGAGCAGGTCTGGGTCGCCTTCGTCCTCGGCCGGGCCGGGCTTGCGGACAGCGCCCGCCACGTGCTCGAGCGCTCGAAGGGGGACCCGGACATCGACCCCCCGCGGGAACTGCTCGGCTATGTCGCTGCGGCGCGCGTCGCGCTGGGCGACAAAGAGGAAGCGCTGCGACTGCTCGAGCAGTATCTCGTGGCCAATCCCAAGCACCGCGACGGGTTCCGCAAGAACGTGCACTGGTGGTGGCGGGGACTCCAAGACGACCCGAGGTTCAAGGCGCTCATCGGCGCGCGCTGACTTGTGGCAGCTTCGGACAGAGTTGTGGCAGGGGTGGCACACGAATACCCGCCGCCCCCGCGCATGGCGCGCCCCGCAGCGCCCCACTCGGCGTGGGTCCTATGGTTCAGATCTTGCTTTAAGCAAACCGCCAGTCCCCTTCGCCGTCGTCATCCACAGGAGCCGCCGCATGAAGCGCTTGGCCCTCGCCGTCACCGCCGTCATCCTCTCAGTTGCATGTCGTGACCAACAGCCGCTCCAGCCCCCGGCACGCGTCGGTCCGGCGGCGTTGATCGTGGACGGGGCGCACGGCGGGAATGCCGACTTCTTCTTCCTCCCGCCCCTCGTCCCCGATCCCAGCGGCAGCCCCAACTTCAATGCCGCCACGTTCAACCCCAACCTGGCGCCGGTGGTGGAAGTGTGCGTGCTGCCGGGCGATCCGCGGATCGCAGCCGTAGCGTGCGGCGATCCCCCCCAGCTCGTGTTTGGACCTACGCCGTTGGCCCTGGACGCGAGCAGCCAGCAGTATCGCGTCAACTGGGATACGAAGTCTCCGGCGCCGCTCGATGTGAGCAAGTTCTATCGGATGACGGTCCGCGGTGCGCGGAGGGGGACGCCGCTCGGCACCCTCGACCTGGATCCGGTCGACCAGGGCGTGAAGAACTTGAGAACCGGCGACGTCGTACAGTTCCAGGACGGTCGCACGCTGCCGATCAGGGTGCGCATCCAGCAGGGGGCGTTCGGGGCGACCAACTCCGACCACGTGGAGCAGGTTGTCCCAAGTCGCATCACCACGCCCTTCCTTGATGTAACGACTAACACGGGGTTCGCAGGTGCCCGATTCTTCGACGGCTGGCTGCCGGCGGGATTCGATCAGGTCGTCGTGATCATCGAACGCGTCCCCATAAACAATGCGGCGGGGGGCACGAGCTGCCTACAGAGCGACCTCTCCGAGCTCGAGGGCTGCTATCGCTTCCGGACCGATCCCGACCTGCACGGTCTGGGCCTCGAAGGCGCGGACCTGACGTTCGCGGTCCCAGTAATCGCGGGGGTGTGCTTCGAGATACCCGGGGTGGTGGGGAACCCGGACCTGGCGCCGCCGTACGGGTTGAACCGGCGGGAGGAGATCGAAGGCGTACCCGCGGGACCGATCGTCACCCTGGAAGACGTGCCGGCGCCGTTCTTGAACTGTGGCACCTTTACGCGCACCCCACCGCCGTCGGTGCTCGGCGTCATCAAGTCGGGTGAGCTGCGGAAGCTGCCCGGCGCCGCCTGGCACGCTCTCCTCTGGGGAGTCGCGCACGTGGTGCAGCCGCGTGCGCTGAACGCAGTCGATCTGGGGGCAGGGGGCAGCACCGACGGTTTCAGCCGCTTCGGCTGGCTGCGGTCGGCGACGATGACGAAGGTGCTGACCACCGACAACCAGATCGGCCCTACCAATACCGCGCTCCCCGTCGATCCGCAGGTGTGCTTGACCTTCACTCATCACTCTGAGTCGCAACCACTCAAGAACGAGCCGGTGACCTTCACCGTCGTGACCGGCGGGGGCACGGTGAACGGCGGGAACAGCGCGACGGTGAGCACGGGAACCGACGGCTGCGCGCACGCCTCATGGGTGCTGGGGGCGTTGCCCGGGGTGAATACGCTCAAGGCCGAGGCTCTTGCGAGCGGCAGTCCGCAGATCTTCACGGCGACAGGCATTGCGGGAATCGACTTGGTCAATGTTGTCCTCGGCTCGACGACGCTCGCCATCGATGGCCTCGCTGTTCCGTACACGGCCACTGTGGTGAATGGAACCGACCAGACGCTCTCGTCGGTCGTGCTCCAGGGATGGATTGACCAGGGTGTGGCGTCCCGCGCCGCGGGAGGGCTGGTCGTAGTGTGTGGTGCGGGAGACGGCGTTCTGCCGCCGGGGACCTGCAGTTTCGCTTTCACTGCGGTCGCTTCGAATGCGACGGCGGGCACCGGAACGTTGGTTGCGGGACCCGCCACGGCGCGGTTCCAGCTCCTCCAGGGAGGCGAAACAGTGTTGGACACGTTCACGGTCCCGGTGACGTTGGTTGTTCCAGTGCCATTATCTCCAGGCGACTAGGCGCGATCGGCGTCGAGACGAAGGGCGGCGTCCGCAGGAGCCGCCCTTTGCGTTTACGCCCCGCCGGGTCGCCGCTAGCTTCCATCCCGTGCGCCCCACCAAGCTCGGCATCCTCGGCCTCGGCGCGATCGGCGGCTCGCTCGCCCGCCAAGCGAAGCGGGCTGGCGTGCCCACGGTGCTCGGGTGGTCGCCTGAGCCGGCGGAGCGCGTGTCG
>DASPXE010000218.1:0-17545 GCA_035637455.1 Gemmatimonadales bacterium | reverse complement strand
GGGCGTTGGAGTGTTGAGGGGCGTCGTCCGTAGTACGAGAGGACCCGGACGAAGCGACCTCTCGTGTCCCGGCTGTCCCGCCAGGGGCAACGCCGGTTAGCGATGTCGCGCGGGGATAACCGCTGAATGCATCTAAGTGGGAAACCCTCCCCAAGATGAACACTCCCGAGCCGCAAGGCTCCTCAAGGGCCCTGGGAGACTACCAGGTTGATAGGCGGCAGGTCCAAGGCGCGCGAGCGCTTCAGCCGAGCCGTACTAATTGCCCGTGAGGCTTGATCTCTTCTCGATGCTCGGGGTGATCCTCGATACCACAACACACTGCTCGTCAGATATCAGACATCAGACGTCAGCACTGACGTCTGACGTCTGAGGTCTGAAGTCTCCAGTTTGCTGGCGACTAGCGCGACAGGGCCACACCCGTTCCCATCCCGAACACGGTCGTTAAGCCTGTCAGCGCCGATGGTACTGCGATCGCGAGGTCGTGGGAGAGTAGGCCGCCGCCAGCTTCCCAAATGCAGAACGGCGTCGCGAAAACGACGTCGCGAGAAAACGTTGCAGAGAGACGTCACGGAGAAGCGTATCCGTATTACGGTTCTCCGTGACGTTTTTTCGTGACACTGTTCCTTGACGTTTCCCCGCGACCTCTTTCCTTTCTCTCATGACCCGCTGCGGCACCGTCGTCCTCGCCGGCCGACCGAATGTCGGCAAGTCGACGCTGCTCAACGCCCTCATCGGCGAGCACCTGGCGATCGTGTCGCCCAAGCCGCAGTCCACCCGTCTTCCCGTGGTCGGCCTGCTCACGCGTGGCGACACGCAGTTCATCTTCACCGACTCGCCCGGCCTGCTCGAGCCCGAGTACCGCCTGCACGAAGCGATGCGCGCCGCGGCGCTGCGCGCCATCGACGACGCGGAAGTCATCGCGTACTTGCACCCGCTCGCGGAGCATCCGGCCCCCGCCTTGACGCAGGTCGCGAAACTCGACCGCGCGCCCCGGGCCCCGATCGTCACGGTCTACACCAAGGCCGACCTGGTGTCCCTCGCCGCCCGACCGCCCGACCGCCTGACCGCCGTATCTGCCGTTACTCGCGAGGGTCTGGACACGCTGCTCGACACGTTGCGGACCCACCTCCCCGACGGGCCGTTTCACTACGACCCCGACGAAATGGCGACGCAGCCAATGCGCTTCTTCGCCGCGGAGTTCGTGCGCGAGGCCGCGTTCGAGCTGCTGCATGAGGAGCTGCCCTACTCGGTCGCGGTCGAGATCGACGAGTTCCGGGAGGGCTCGGAGCCGGTATATATTCGGGCGGTGGTCTACGTCGAGCGCGACAGCCAGAAAGGCATCGTGATTGGGGAAGGGGGGCGCACGATCAAAGCGCTCGGCCAGGCGGCCCGCGCCAAGATCGCCGCGCTGCTCGGCGGCAGCGTCTACCTCGAGCTGCACGTGAAGGTGCTGCCCAAATGGCGGCGCCACGCACCGTCGCTCAAGCGCCTGGGGTACGCCGGATGAGTCTCGCGCCTGACCTGCTGGAGATCCTCGTCTGCCCCAAGTGCAAGGGGCCGCTGCAATACCGCACCGCGCCGCAGGAGGAGCTCATCTGCCAGGCCTGCCGCCTGATTTACGCGGTCGAAGACGACATCCCGATCATGCTGATCGATGAGGCGAAACACTTCTGACCGAACGATGCAACGTCGGAACGACGGAATCGGACGCGCCCACGCCGTCTTAGTCGCGACCGCACTCTCCGTCGTGCCGTCGTTCCATCTTTCCGCCCAAGCCCTCGCCAACAACTCCGGCGCCCTCTTCCTCCTGTTTCCGGTCGGCGCGCAGGCCGTCGCCATGGGTCAGACCGCCGCAACGCTGGAGGGGCGGGGGGAGGCCGCGTTCTGGAACCCCGCCGGGCTCGCGACGCTCGAGCACAGCGAGTTCGCGCTCAACACCGCGTCGCTGGCGGCGGGCGCGACCCACGCGCTGACAGCCTATTATCCCTCGCACGGCTTCGGCGTACTGGGTGGCGCGGTGTTGCTCGTCGACTACGGCGACCTCGAGCGCACCGATTCGGCCGACAACACCATCGCGCGCATCGCGCCCCGCAACATCGAGTTCCTCGCCTCCTACGCCACCGAGCTCGGCGGCTCGGTCGCGCTCGGCATCAACTACAAGCTGGTGGAGTTCGTCGTCGACTGCTCGGGCGACTGCGGCAGCTTCCCGAACGGCCACGGCGTGACGCACGCGGTCGATGTGGGCGGTCAATTCACGGTCGGGCCGGCCGGCGCGTTGCGGGTCGCGGTCGCCGTGAAGAACGTGGGGTTCAAGCTCCAGGTGAACAATCGCGACCAAGCCGATGCCCTCCCCGCGCGCCTCGTGGTGGGGGCGGCCTATCGGATTCTGCTCCCCGGGGCGAGCGGGCTGGCGCAGGCGGAGCGGCTCGATCTCAAGGTCGCCGCGGACGTGGACAGCCCGTGGGGGAGCTATGGCGACTCGGAGATGCGCGTGGGCATCGACGTCGGCTACCAGCGGCTGCTCCGGCTGCGCGGCGGATATGCGTTCGTCCGGGACGGGCTGTCGGGGCCGAGCGTCGGCATGGGCGTGACGAGCGGGTCGATCGGCGTGGACCTGGCGCGCGCCTTCCTGACGGGCTCCGACTTGGTCGCCCAGAATCCGACCTTTTTCTCCTTCCGCGTGGTGTTCTGAGGTGCGCGGCGTCACCCGCGCCCTGTTGCTCGCGCCCGCCCTGGTGTCGTGGTGCTGTGCCGCCCTTGGTCAGGTGCCCGATTCGGGCGTCCCCCCAACCCCGCCGCCGGCCCCGCCGCGCCGTGCCCCGTCCTGGGTGCGGCCCGCGGCATCGCTGGTACTCCCCGGCACGGGACAGCTGCTCGCGCGCCAGGACCGTGGACTGGTGTACCTCGCGGTCGAGCTGTACTCGCTCGCGCGCATCATTCAGTTGACGCACGAGGGTCAGCGGGAAGCCGCTCAGTCGCGCGATCTGGCGTTCGAGGTCGCGCGCCGCGCCTTTGTCGCCACCCGCCGCGACACGGTGTTCGAGTACTACGAGACCATGGAACGGTTCACTGAGAGCGGCCAGTTTGACCGTGAACTCGGCGCGGCCTTCGTGCCGGAGACCGACACCGCGACCTACAACGGCTCGGTGTGGCTGCTGGCGCGCCGCACCTTCTGGGCCGATCCCAACGCGCCACCTGACCCGATGTCGCCTGAATACGTGCGCGCCGTCCAGTTCTACCAGGAGCATGCGGTGGGGCCCGGTTTCGTCTGGTCGTGGCGCAACAAGCCGCTCGAGCAGGACGTGTTCCGAGAGACGATCCGGCGGAGCGATGATGCGTTCCGCACGGCCCAGAACGTCGTCGGAGTGCTGCTGGCCAACCACGTGGCGAGCGCGGTCGATGCCCTCATCTCGAGCCGATTGTCGGCGGCGGCCGGCCGTCGCACGGCGCTGCACACTACGGTTGGCCCGGTCACTGCGGTGCGGCTGTCGGTGGAATTCTGAATGCCGGGGGTGCGCTGGCTGCTCGTTGCCATCCCCGTCTCGTGGGTGCTCGCCTGGCTCGCCGCGCCCCCGCTCGCCGTGTTCGTGGCGGCGGGGCTGGCGGTCGTCCCGCTTGCCGCCGAGATGGGCGCGGCGACGGAAGTGCTCGCCGCCCGGACCGGCGCCGCCGCCGGAGGCCTGCTCAACGCCACCTTTGGCAACGCCGCGGAGCTGATCGTCGCCGTCGTGGCGCTGCGGGCGGGACTGGTCGATCTCGTGAAGGCGTCGCTCATCGGGTCGATCCTCGGCAACCTGCTGCTCATCCTCGGGCTCGCCCTGGTGGCGGGCGGCTTGACACGGCCGACCATCACCTTCAATCGCGCGACCGCCGGCATGGGCGGGGCGATGCTGCTGCTTGCGGTGGTGGGGCTCGTCATCCCGGCGCTGTTTGCGCAGGCGCACCCCGCCGCCGCGCCCGAGACCGCGCTCCACCTCTCCGAGGGCGTCGCGCTGGTGCTGGGGCTGACGTACGCCCTGAGTCTCGTGTTCTCGCTCGTCACCCACCGGCAGCTGTTCGGCGGCGAGTCGGGGCACCACGCGGCGCCGCCGCCTTACGGCAGCGGCGTCGCTGTCGCGGTCCTCTGCGCCGCCACCGCGCTCGTCGCGCTCGAGAGCGAAATACTGGTCCATGCGACCGAGGCCGTCGTCACGGGCGTCGGGTTGTCCGAGCTGTTCCTCGGTCTCATCGTGATCCCGGTGATCGGCAACGCCGCCGAGCACGCCACCGCGGTGGTCGTGGCGCGCCGCGGCCAGACCGACCTCGCGCTCCACATCGCGCTCGGCTCGAGCACGCAAGTCGCGCTGCTGGTCGCTCCGGTGCTGGTGGGCGTGGGGGCGCTCTTGGGCCGCCCCATGAACCTCGTGTTCACGACCTTCGAGGTCGCGGCCCTCGGGCTCGCCTCGCTGATCGTCACGATCATCGGGCTCGACGGGGAGTCACACTGGTTCGAGGGGGCCCAGCTGCTGGCCGTCTACGCCCTTATCGCCATCGCGGTGCTGTTTATTTGACACGCGAGGGTACGGGGCCTAAGTTTAGGCCCGCTCGACCTTTACGCGAGGAACCCGGTGCGCGATCCGCGCCCCACGATTCTCTTCTTTTCGCCGACCGGTCGTTCGGTACCTGACTTTCTGGCGCGCTGGGTCGATGGGCGGGACCTCACGGTCGTGCCGCTCCCCGATCCGGGCGAGGTCGAGCAGATGGTGCTCCGCTCGCTGCCCCGGCTGGTCGTGATCGACGCCGATGGGGGACCTCAGGGGCTGGAGTTGTGCACCCGGCTCAAGGCCGACTCCTACTCGGCGATCGTGCCGCTGGCCGTGCTCGCCAGCCGCCACGCCACGGAGCGCGTGCAGCAGTGGTTTGCCGCCGGCGCCGACGAGGTGATCACGCCGCTGTTCGAGTCGGCGGAGCAGGCCATCCGGTTGGACGGACTCATGGCCCGCACCGCGCGCGACGTCGCCGTGAACCCGTCCACCCGGTTGCCCGGCACGACGGAGATTGAGCGCGAGATCCGGCGGCGGATGGAGAACGGCGAGCTGTTCGCCGTGTGCTACGCGGACCTGGATCATTTCAAGGAGTACAACGATCGCTACAGCTACAACGATGGGGATCGGGTCATTTACATCCTGTCCCGCATCCTGCACGACGTGGTGAAGGGGATGCTCGGCAACCGCGGCTTCGTGGGACACATCGGGGGGGACGATTTCATCTTCGTCATCCCCTTCGATGCGATCACCGACGTGTGCGGCGAAGTGCTGGAGGTGTTCGACACGCTGATCCCGTACCAGTACAACGAGCAGGACCGGCGTGCGGGCTACTATTTCGGCAAAGACCGCCGTGGCCAGCTCCACCGCGTGCCGCTCATGACGCTGTCCATCGGCATCGTCACCAACCAGCACCGCCGGTTCGCCCACCCGGCGCAGGTAAGCGAGCTCGCCACGGAAATGAAGAGTTACGCCAAGACGCAGCCGGGGTCGGTTTTCGTGGTCGACCGCCGCCACGACCCCGAGCTGGACGAAGGCGGCCCGCGGTGAACGTCACCTGTCCGGCGTGCGGAACGCTGTATCGGGTGGATCCCGCCAAGATCCCGGCCGGCGGCGTGCGCGCGCGCTGTGCGGTGTGCAGCAGCGTGTTCGCGGTATCCGCGTCCGGGGCGGAGGCGACGCCTCCCGCCCCCTCCGTGGCAGCCCAACGGGCGGCGGCTGGGTCGGGGGCGGGGGCCGCGGTTTCCGCTCCGGCGGCTCCGGCGCCGCCCGCCGTGAAGCCCCAAGCCATGCCGCGGTTCTCGGGCCCTGGGGCCGCCCCGCCGCCGCCCGCGCCCCCGCCCCGCGCGCCTCCTGCGCCCCCGGCTCCGCTCCCCCCGTCAGCGGCGCCGCCGCCGGCGCGCGCGCGTCCTGCGGCGCCCGCTCCTCCACCCGCGCGCCCCGCGCCGCAGCCGGCGTCGGTGAAGCCACCACCCGCCGCGCCGGTGATGCGTCCGGCGGCACCGGCTCCGCCGGCGTCGGCCCCTCCCCCCGCGCGTGCGCCGGCGGCGCCGGCCGCTGCGCCCGCGGTCCGGCCGCCCGTGGCTCCGCCCGCCGCGCCGCCTCCCCCCGCGCCCCGCGCCCCTGCAGCGCCCGCCGCGATCGCCGGGGCGGCCCCTGGACAGCGGATGACGGGACCCCTGCGCCCTGTGAATCCGTTCATGGTGCAGGATCCGAAACAAAAGGCGCGCCGTCTCGCGCGCGCCCTCGTGTCGGACCTCGTCGTGTATCATCCGGAGAAGCGCCAGCAGGGGCTGCGCGACGGCAGCTTGCCGCAGCTCTTCAAGGACGAGATTGAGAAGAGCTGGCAGGAGTACGTGGAGCAGGTCGGCCCCGACATGGCCAAGGGCACGCCGTTCTGGAGCGAGGCGCTGAACGAGATTCTGGCCGGGGGCAACAAGATCTTCTGAGGGAAACGACCGTGGCGCTATCGGAACGCTTGGAGGACCTGGACCGCCGTCTCGTCGAGCTGCGGAGCTTCCTTTGACGTAGCGGGGAAGAGCAAGCGGCTGGGCGAGCTCGAGCACGCCATGGCGGAAGGCACCATCTGGGCGGACCAAGAGCGGGCTCGTCAGGTGGTCGAGGAGGCCAAGTCGCTCAAGCGCTGGCTCGAGCCGTACCACGCGCTACGCAAGCGCGTGGACGAGGCGCGCGAGCTCAATGAGCTGCTCGAGTCGGAGCCCAACGTCGACCTCGCGATGCAGCGGCAGCTGGAGCAGGAGGCCGATGCCATCGCCGCCCAGCTCGAGGCGCTCGAGCTCCAGAACCTGCTTCAGGGCCCGGACGACGTGCGCGATGCACTGCTCACGATCCATCCTGGGGCGGGCGGCACGGAATCTCAGGACTGGGCCGAGATGCTGATGCGGATGTACACGCGCTGGGCGGAGCGTCACGGGTTCGTCGTCGAGGTGCTCGATCTGGAAGCGGGCGATGAGGCGGGGATCAAGCGGGCCGAGATCGAGATTCGCGGTCAGTACGCCTACGGGCTGCTCAAGGCGGAGATCGGGGTGCATCGGTTGGTGCGGATCTCGCCGTACGACGCGCAGTCCCGCCGGCACACCTCGTTCGCATCGGTGATGGTATATCCGGAAGTGGACGACGACATCGAGATCGAGATCCAGGACGACGATTTGCGCATCGACGTGTTCCGCGCCTCGGGCAAGGGCGGCCAGCACGTCAACAAAACGTCTTCAGCGGTGCGGATCACGCACCTCCCGACCAACATCGTAGTGCAGTGCCAGAACGAACGCAGCCAGTTCAAGAACAAGGCGACGGCGCTCAAGATGCTGAAGGCGCGCCTCTACGAGCGCGCCGTCAAGGAGCGCGAAGCGAAGAAGGCCGAGCACGACAAGCAGAAGACCGACATCGCCTTCGGCAACCAGATCCGCTCCTACGTGTTCCAGCCCTACACGCTGGTGAACGACCACCGCACGGAGCTGAAGGTGTCGGACGTGCAGAAGGTGATGGACGGCGATCTCGATCCGTTCATCGAGGCGTACTTGAAGCGCTTTGGGAGCAAAGCGGCGTGACGAGCTTCGTCGAGGCGGCGCGGCGCGAGAAGCTGGCCGAGTTGATCAAGCGAGGCGTGGCGGCGTTCGCGTACCGGTTCGACCGCACGGGCACCGCGCGCGCGACGCTCGACGGATACCGCGACGGCGACGCGACGGTGCACCGGCTCGCGGGGCGGCTCGTGCTGCTCCGCCCGATGGGGAAGACCACGTTCGGGCACGTGGAGGATGCGAGCGGCAAGATCCAAGTGTATTTCAAGATCGACACCCTTGGGGCCGACCAGTACGAAGTGGTGAAGCTGCTCGACCTGGGTGACGTGATCGGCGTCGAGGGGCCGTTGTTCCGGACGAAGACCGGCGAAGTCACCGTGCGGGTCGAGCGGCTCACCCTGCTCGCGAAGTCATTGCGGCCGCTGCCGCTCGGCAAGGAGGACGCGAGCGGGGTGCGGCACGGCGAGCTCTCCGACCCGGAGCTGCGCGCCCGCCAGCGGTATGCTGACCTCGCCGTGCACCCCGACGTGCGCGACATCTTCCGGCTGCGCGCCCGCGTGGTGAGCTACGTGCGCCGGTTTCTCGACGCGCGCGGCTACCTCGAGGTCGAGACGCCCGTGCTGCAGCCGCTGTACGGCGGGGCGACGGCGCGGCCGTTCAAGACCCACTACGAGGCGCTCGACGCGACCTTCTACCTGCGGATCGCCGACGAGCTCTACCTGAAGCGCTGCATCGTGGGCGGGCTCGAACAGGTCTATGAGATCGGCCACGACTTTCGGAACGAGGGGCTGTCGCGGTTTCACAATCCCGAGTTCACGATGGCCGAGTGGTATCAGGCCTACGCTGACTACGACGTGATGCGCGAGCTCACGGAGGAGATGCTGGCGGGGCTCGTGGCCGATCTGTTCGGCACCACGACGCTCGAGCGACACGGCGCGACGCTCTCGTTCGCCCGGCCATTCGCGAGCAAGGACTATTACACCCTGGTACGCGAGACGGCGGGCATCGATCTAGCGCACGCGACCGAGGCCGAGCTGCGCGGGGCACTCAAACGCAAGGACATCGCCGACGTGGGCACGCTTTCGGGAGCGAAGCTCGTCGACGAGGTCTTCAAGAATTTCGTGGAGCCGACCCTGGTGCAGCCCACCTTCGTGCTCGATTATCCGGTCGCGCTGTCGCCGCTCGCCAAACTCAAGCGCGGCGACGCGACGCGCGTCGAGCGTTGGGAGCTGTTCATCCAGAAGCGAGAGATTGCGAACGCGTTCAGCGAGCTCAACGATCCTGAGGAGCAGCGCCGCCGCTTCGAGCAGCAGGCGCGCCTGCGCGCCGCCGGCGACCCGGAAGCGCAGCAGCTCGACGAGGACTTCCTGCGCGCGCTCGAGTACGGCATGCCTCCCACCGGCGGCGTGGGGCTGGGGATCGACCGGCTGCTCATGATCCTGGCGGACCAGACGAACATCCGCGACGTCATCCTGTTCCCGATGCTGCGCCCCGAATGACGCTCCCCCTCTCGTTCCCGCCGCAGCACGCCCTGCTCGCGGCCGCCGCGGTCGCGATCGCGCTGTATCTGTGGCATTACCGGCCGTCGTCCCTCGAGGCGCAGATCGCGCTGCGCTACCTCCAGAGCCGGCGCTCGTCGCGCCTGCTCTCGCTCATCACGGTGATCGCGGTCGGCGGCGTCACCGTCGGGGTGATGGCGCTGGTGGTCGTGCTCGGTGTGATGAACGGCCTCCAGGCGGACCTGCGAGACAAGATCCTCGTGGCGAACCCGCACTTGCGCGTCCTCACCTACGGCGAGGGGCTGCGGCTGGACGACTGGCACCGCGTGCTGGAGCGGGTGCGTCGCACGCCCGGGGTCGAGGCGGCGGCGCCGTTCGTCCTCACGCAGGCGGGGATCAGCGCGGGTCACGACTACGCGGAGGGCGTCGTCGTGCTGGGCGTCGAGGCCGATACCGGCCGCCGCGCCGTGACGAGCTTCGCCCACCACTTCACGAAGGGCGACCTCCGCTTTCGCACCTCGCGGCCCGACGTGGAGGGCGGCATCGCCCTCGGCGCCCGGCTCGCGTCCAAACTCTCGGCCTACCCCGGGGACGTCGTGAATCTCGTGGCCTTCTCGGGAACCAAGTTCAACCCGAGCCTCGGCGCCTACGTCCCGCAATTCCATCGCTACGAGGTCACCGGGCTGTTCGACACCGGGATGTACGAGTACGACAACAGCTACGTCGCGCTCGACCGCCGCGCGGCGCAGCGGTTCGCCGGGCTCGACACCGCGGTGACGGGAATTGAAGTGCGCCTGGCGGACCCCTGGCAGGCCCGCGCCTTCGCGCTCCAGCTCGAGAGTCAGCTCGTCTACCCGTATCGCGCGCTCGACTGGCAGACGCAGAACCAGTCGCTCTTCTCGGCCTTGAAGCTCGAGAAACTCGCCATGGCCTTCGTGGTGTTTCTCATCTGCGTCGTGGCGGCGTTCAACGTGGTGGGAACCCTGACGATGGTGGTGCGCGACAAGACCCGTGAGATCGGCATCCTCCTGGCCATGGGGCTCAAGCAACGCTCGATCAGGCGGATTTTTCTCGCGCAGGGGATCCTGGTCGGGCTGACCGGAACCTCGCTCGGCGTCCTGCTCGGATTCGTCGTGGGCGGCATGGTGAACCGCGGCCACTGGATCCCGATCGACCCGTCGATCTACTTCATCGATCACCTCCCGGTGCGCATGCAGCTGCTCGATGCCCTCTCCGTCATCGCCGCCAGCCTCCTCGTCGCTATGCTCGCGCCCCTCTATCCTTCGGTGCAGGCGTCGCGCCTCGATCCCGTGACCGCGATTCGGTACGAATGAGCGCCCTGCTGGAGGCCCGGGGAATCCGGAAGGTGTTCGCCAGCGGCGACGGCCAGCCGCTGGAGGTGCTGCGCGGCGTGGAGCTGGAGGCCCGCCGTGGGGAGTTCGTGGCGATTGTGGGCGCCTCGGGGGCGGGCAAGAGCACGCTGCTGCACCTACTCGGCGCGCTGGACTCCCCGACGAGCGGGGATGTTTGGCTGGACGGCTCGCGCTATGACGACTTGGATGCCGGCGAACTCGCCGAGCTCCGGAACCGCAAGTTGGGGTTTGTCTTCCAGTTCCACCATCTCTTGCGGGAATTCTCCGCCTTGGAGAACGTGATGATGCCGCTCCTGATCGGGGGAGCGGCGTCGCGTCGGGCCCGGTCGCGAGCCGAAGAGCTGCTCTCGCTCGTCGGGCTCGCCGGCCGGATGACGCACCGCCCGGCCGAGCTGTCCGGGGGGGAGCAGCAGCGCTGTGCCGTCGCCCGCGCCCTGGTGCACGATCCGAGCCTCGTGCTCGCCGACGAGCCGTCGGGGAACCTGGATCACGCCAACTCGGACCGTCTGCACGAGGTCTTCTTCCGGCTGGCACGCGAGTATGAGACGGCGGTCGTGGTGGTCACCCACAACCGACAGCTGGCCGGCCGCGCGGACCGAATCTTGCTACTGGAGGACGGCAGGCTGGCTGCCGTGACTTCGGTGGACGCGATACCGTGATGCTGTGCGACAACTGCAAGGAGCGGGAGGTGGAAATCCACCTCACCAAGGTGGAGAACGACACCAAGGTGACGCTACACTTGTGCAAGCAATGCGCTCAACAGAAGGGCTTCGAAACCGGCGATTCCATCCTCAAGTCGCCGCTCGGCGGCTTCATCCAGGCCATGGGGAAGGGAGGGGCAAGCCTGCTCCCCACCCCCGCGGACGGCCTGCGCTGCGCCGCCTGCGGCAGTACCCTCAAAGACTTCCGCGAATCCGGGCGGTTGGGGTGCGCCCAGTGCTACGAGTCGTTCCAGACCCACCTGCGTGACCTGCTGCGGCGCCTGCACGGGTCGAGCCAGCATGTCGGCGAGCGCTACGCGCCGCCCGGCTCGGGGGACGCCGCCGACCCGCGGATCCGCCTGCTGGATCTGCGCGAGCAGCTGCGCCGCGCCGTGGAGAACGAGAATTTCGAGCTCGCCGCCGAGCTGCGCGACCGCATCCGGGTGCTCGAATGATCGATTTATCCCTGCTCCCGGACGGCGGGATCGGCTGGCTGGACGCCTCCGGGCCGAAGGCGAGCATCGTGCTATCGACCCGCATCCGGCTCGCGCGCAACCTGCAAGGCCACGTCTTCAGCCAGCGGGCCGGCGACGCCGACCGCACGGCCGTGCTCACGCGCGTGGCGGAAGCGGGGGCAGCGAGCGACCGGCTGGGGGCGGCGGTGACGTTCCGGCTCGACCAGCTTGAGCGAGGCGAGCGCCAGCTCCTGCACGAGCGCCACCTGGTGAGCAAAGAGCTGGCGGGGCTCGACCGCGAGGCACGGCCGCGGCCCGGGGCGGCGCTGCTGGTGCAGGGGGCGGTGGGGGTGATGGTCAACGAGGAGGACCATCTGCGATTGCACGGAATGCGTTCGGGATTCGCGCTGGAAGAGGCGTATGCCGAAGTGGAGGCGATAGATGCCGATCTAGGGAGCTTGTTGCCTTTCGCGTTTCATCCGGAATTTGGCTATCTTACCTCGTGCCCGACGAATGCCGGGACGGGGCTGCGGGCGAGCGTTCTTATCCACTTGCCGGGCCTCGTTTTGACCAAGGAGATCGGGAAGGTACTTCAAGGACTGGCCCAGGTCGGACTGACCTTTCGCGGCTTGTACGGCGAGGGCAGCGAAGTCGTCGGGAATTTCTTTCAGTTATCCAACCAGACGACGCTGGGCAAGTCGGAAGACGAGCTGCTCGACCACCTCGGGAAGATCGTCCGCCAAGTGATCGAGTACGAGGAGCAAGCGCGCGAGATCCTGCTGCAGAAGGCGCCCACGGAAGTCGCGGATAAGACGTGGCGGGCCTATGGGTTACTGAAGTATGCGCGCAGCGTGTCGTTCGAAGAGGCGATGAATCTGTTGAGCGGGGTGCGGCTGGGGGTGGGGTTGAATCTGATCCCGGGGTTGAGTGTATACACACTCAACAAGTTGTTGATATTCACCCAGCCCGCGCACCTCGCGGCGCTCGAAGGTCGTCCAGGCGGCGATCCTGAGCTGCCGACGGTGCGCGCGACCTATGTGCGCCGCGTGCTCGAGACCGAAGGAGTCTGAGGCGGGGGATCGATGAACGGCTACAACTTCACGGATCGCGTGCGCAAGGTCTTGCAAATGGCGCGGGAGGAAGCCGCGCGCCTGCACCACGAATATGTGGGGACCGAGCACATCCTGCTGGGACTGATCCGCGAAGGCGAAGGCGTGGCGGCGGCTGTGCTGACCAATCTCAACGTCGACCTCGAAGAGATCCAGCAAAAGATCGAGGAGACGGTGAAGAAAGGGAAAGCGGCGGCGGCGGCCGGGCCTGATCTCCCCTACACCTCACGGGCCAAGAAGGTGCTCGAGCTCGCGATGAGCGAGGCGCGCGAGCTGAACCACTCCTACGTGGGCACCGAGCACCTGCTGCTCGGCCTGTTGCGCGAGGAAAAGGGCATCGCCGCGCAGGTACTGACCGACGCTGGCGTCAACCTCGAGCAGGCGCGCGCCGAAACGTTGCGGCTGCTCGGCAGCGAGATGCCGTCGGGCCCCGCCCCGTCCGGCGGGGGCGCGCAGCCGGCCAGTCCGAAGAGCGAGAAGAAGTCGAAGACGCCGGCGCTCGACCACTTCTGCCGCGACTTGACGCAGCTCGCGGCCGAGGGCCAGCTCGATCCCACGATCGGGCGGCAAAAAGAGATCGAGCGCGTGATGGAGATCCTGTCGCGCCGCAAGAAGAACAATCCGGTGCTGATCGGCGAGCCGGGCGTGGGGAAGACGGCGATCGTCGAGGGACTGGCGCAGTTGATCGCGAGCGGCCAGTGCCCGGACGCGCTCAAGGATCACCGCGTGCTGTCGCTCGACATGGCGGCCGTCATCGCCGGCACCAAGTACCGCGGGCAGTTCGAGGAGCGCCTCAAGGCGATCATCAACGAGATCGCCCAGAACCGCAACATCATCCTGTTCATCGACGAGCTGCACACGCTGGTGGGCGCGGGCGCGGCGGAGGGCGCGGTCGACGCGTCGAACATGCTCAAGCCGGCGCTCGCTCGGGGCGAGCTGCAATGCGTCGGCGCGTCCACGCTGAACGAGTACCGCAAATACATCGAGAAGGACGGCGCGCTCGAGCGGCGGTTCCAGACGGTGATCGTCGATCCACCGACGGTCCACGAGACGATCGAGATCCTGAAGGGTCTGCGCAAGCGCTACGAGGAGCACCACCGGGTGATCATCCCGGACGAGTCGCTCGATGCGGCCGCTAAGCTCTCCGAGCGCTATATCACCGACCGGTTCTTGCCCGACAAGGCCATCGATGTGATCGACGAAGCGGGAGCGCGGGCGCGGCTCGCGGCGCAGGTGCCGCCGCCCGAGGTCGCCGCCCTTAAGGACAAGCTCGAGCACATCAACGGCGACAAGGAGGGCGCGGTCCGCGACCAGAACTTCGAGCGGGCGGCGGCGCTGCGTGACCAGGAGCGCGAGCTCCAGTCGGACATCCGCCGCAAGCAGGAGGCGTGGGAGAAGGAGCGCGCCACCCACCGGCCCACGATCAACGAAGAGGGCGTGGCCTTCATCGTGTCGCGTTGGACCGGGATCCCGGTGACGCGGCTGCAGGAGGCCGAGACGGCCCGGCTGCTCCGGATGGAGGAGGAGCTGCACCAGACGGTGGTCGGCCAGGACGAGGCCATCGCGGTGATCTCGCGCGCCATTCGGCGCAGCCGCGCGGGCTTGAAGGACCCCAAACGGCCGATCGGCTCGTTCATCTTCTCCGGTCCCACGGGTGTCGGCAAGACCGAGCTGGCCCGTGCGCTCGCGCGCTTCCTGTTTGCAGACGCCAACTCCCTGATTCGTGTCGACATGTCGGAGTACATGGAGAAGTTCTCCGTGAGCCGGCTGATCGGCGCGCCGCCGGGGTACGTCGGCTACGAGGACTCGGGGACGCTCACCAAGGCGGTGCGGCGCAAGCCCTACTCCGTCGTGCTGCTCGACGAAATCGAGAAGGCGCATCCTGACGTCTTCAACATCCTGCTACAGGTGCTGGACGAGGGACACCTGACGGACAACTACGGGCGCGTCATCGACTTCAAGAACACCGTCGTCATCATGACCTCGAACGTCGGCGCGCGCGACATGGTTAAGGGCAAGGCCCTCGGCTTCGCGCAACCCGATTCGCGCGCCACCTTCGAGAAGCTGGCGGAGAAGGTCAGGGAAGAGATCAACAAGACCTTCAACCCCGAGTTCCTGAATCGCCTGGACGACGTCATCGTGTTCCACCCGCTCACGCGGGAACACATCACCCAGATCGTGGCGATTCTGCTGCGAGAAGTGCAGAAGCGCCTGGGCGAGGAGGAGCTCACGCTCCGGTTAACGCCGGCGGGCACGGACTTCCTGGTGGACCGCGGCTACGATGAGCACTTCGGCGCGCGCCCGCTGAAGCGCGCGATCCAGAAGTACGTCGAGGATCCGCTCTCGGAGAAGATCCTGGTCGGCGAGTTCGCGCGGGGCGACGAGATCGAGGTCGACGTGGCCCCGGACAAGGAACGGCTGGCGTTCCGCGCGCTCTCCGGCTCGAAGGCGTGATCCGCCAGCTCTCTTTCATTATTCTCGTGGGTTCGGTCGTACTCGCCCCGCGCGCCGCACGCGCGCAGGGTGAGGCGCCCGCGCCGCAGACCGTCGCCCCCGACTCCATCGTGGTGCTCGGACTGCGTCGCCTGGAGCGCGGCCAGGTGCTCGAGCAGAGCGGGCTGGCTCCCGGTCGGCCGGTGGGCTATCGGGATATTCAGCGCGCCATCCAGGCGCTGTACACCACCGGCCAGTACGACGACGTGCGGGTCGAGCAAACCACGGCGGGCGGACGCGATCTGCTGATCGTGCGGGTGCGCGAACGCCCTATCGTGATCAAGTGGGCGCTGCGCGGCGTGAGCCGACTGGGCGAGCACGCCGTGCGCGACAAAGTGCAGCTGCTCGAGGGGCGGCCGATCGACCCCGCCGCGGTGGCCCGCGGGCGCGGCCGTATCGACTCGCTGTACCGCGCTGAAGGCTACTACCTCGCCAGCGTCAAAGTGGTGCACGTCTACGAGGCCGAGTCGTCCCGGGTCCGCGTGATCTTCGACGTGGATGAAGGCCGGCGCGTGGCGATCGCCCGCTTGAAGTTCGAGGGCACCACCCACTTTTCCGACGCCGAGCTCGTCGGCCAGATGAAGACCGGTCCCGAGGGCTTCTGGTGGTTCCGCTCGGGCGACTACGACGACGACAAGCTGCGCGCGGACCTGCAGGAGCGGCTCCCCAAGTTCTACGGGGACCGGGGCTACGTCGACTTCCAGGTGCTGGGCGACACGCTGCTCGTCGACGACACGACGGGGAAGGCGACGCTCGTGGTGCGGGTGAGCGAGGGCGATCCCCATCGGGTCGGCACGTTCGAAATCGTGGGCAACCGCCGCTTTTCCACCGAGGACTTGGAGCAGCTCTTCCCCTTCAAGGGCGAGACGCGCACTGGGTTGTTGGGGTTGGGCGGTGTGCAGCACGGCCCGGCGTACTTCAACCAGCAGAAGTGGGACGACGCCACCCAGCAGATGCGCACGCTGTACTACAACAACGGCTACATCTACATGCAGCCGCGCGCCGAGGTGATCCGGCGCAGCGGCGCGGACGGCAAGCCGGTCGTAGACCTGCGCTGGGTGATCACCGAGGGCCAACCCGCCATCGTCAACAAGGTCGAGATCGCCGGCAACGACGTCACGCACGAGCGCGTGATCCGCGAGGCGATCGTCCTGCTCCCCGGGGACGTGTTCCGCCAGGATGCCCTGATCCGCTCCTACCAGAATATTTCGAACCTGGGGTTTTTCCAACAGCCGGTGCCGTTCCCGGACACGCGGCCGGCGAACGATCAGGGGGATGTGGACGTCATCTTCCGGGTGACCGAGAAACGCACGGGGAACATCAACTTTGGTGCCTCCGTGGGGCAGGGGACCGGCCTGGGCGGCTTCCTAGGGCTCGACGAGCCGAACCTCTTCGGGCAGGGGAAGCGCGGCCGGTTCCAGTGGCAGTTCGGAAAGAACATCAACGACTTCGACCTCTCCTACACCGACCCCGCGTTCCGCGACTCGCGCGTCTCGATGACGGTGGGCGTGCACAACACCCGCCTGCGCTACACCATCTCCGACCTGGGGCAGCTGCGCCGGCGCGGTGGCAATCTCCAGTTCGGCTTCCCACTGTTCAACGATCGCTACACGCGGCTGTTCGTCTCGTACGCCATCGACGACCAGACGTTCACCGGGGCGACCACAGGGCTCGCATCGCTCAGCTGCAACAACTGTATCCGCTCCACCATCGGCTTTTCGGTCATGCGCGACACCCGGATCGACCTGCCCTTTCCCACGGCGGGGACGATGCACTCCGTCGGTCTTTCGCAAAGCGGCGGTCCGCTCGGGGGCACCGGGAACTTCCAGCGGGTGGACCTCGAGGGCCGCTGGTATGCCCCACTCTCGAGCGGCGGCCGCACCGGCGGCGGGGTCAAGTTCGTCATGGGCCTCTCCACCCGGTCCGGATTCGTGTTTGGCAACTCGCCGTTCATCGACCAGCTGTTCACCATGGGCGGCACGCAGTACGGCATCCCCCTGCGCGGTTACGACGAGTTCTCGATCACGCCGCACGGCTTCGACCCGAGCGCGAGCGGCGGGCAGGCGAGCGCCAGCGCGTTCGGCAAGACCTATCTCGCGATGACCGGGGAGGTGGGAGCCCGGCTGTCGCAGATGTTCTATGTGGCCGCGTTCTACGACGCCGGCAATGTGTGGGCGCGCGCCGGGCAGTTCAACCCGACCCGACTGCTGCGCGGCGCCGGCATCGGGCTCAGCATCATCTCGCCGCTCGGCCCCATCGGCATCGATTGGGCGTACGGCTTCGACCGCACCGACGTGTTGGGCCGGCCGGCCCCTGGCTGGAAGCTGCACTTCAAGCTCGGCAATTTCTTCTGA
>DASPXE010000217.1:0-9481 GCA_035637455.1 Gemmatimonadales bacterium | reverse complement strand
TTCACGCCGCCTCCAGCACTGCCACCGTCTCCACATGCGCCGTCTGCGGGAACAGATCGAACGACCGCACCGCGGCGAGCCCGTAGTTCACGCTCAGGCGATGGAGGTCGCGCGCCAGGGTCGCGGGGTCGCACGAGATGTAGACGACGCGCGCCACCGGCTGGCTCGTGAGCCGCAGCGTCACGTTCCAGTGCAGGCCGCCGCGCGGCGGGTTCACGATGACGGCATTCGGGTCGGGGAGGGTGGGGAGCACGTCCTCCGCTTTCGCCGCGATGAAGCGAATCGGGCGCTCCGAGTCGCGCCCGCGCGCCCACTCGATCGCCGCTTCGTCCGCGTCCACGCTCACCACCTGCGCGCCGTGCGCGGCCAGCTGGACAGCCGTGTCGCCGATCCCGCCGTACAGATCCCAGACGACGCCACCGCGCAGGTCGCCCAGCTGCTCGACCGCCCAGCGGCGGGCGACCAGCCCCATCTCGGGGTGGACCTGCTCGAATGCAGTGGCGGGGAAGCCGGTCGCGGGCCCGGCGACGACGCGGGCGGCGCCGTCCACCGGCTGCCACCAGCAAATCACGGAGTCGCCGTGCGGCAGCGCGGCCCGCAACTGCTCGGCGTCGAGCCACGGCTCGCCCGCCGATTCGGCGATGACGTGGCGCCGCCCCTCGCGGTCGAGCCGCAGCGTGAGCCGGGTGAGCCGCGAGGGCAGCAGGTCGAACCGCGGCCTCAGCTCGCGCCACAGCGCCATGAGGCGGAAGTCCGTGATGTGACAGTCCACGAGCGGGAAGACTCGGAGGGACTGGTCGTAGGGATGGAACCCGACCGCCTTCGGCCGCCCGCCGCGGTTCTCGACCGCCAACGAGATCTTCGCCCGATACCGCCACTCCTCGACGGCCTCGACGATCTCGGGATCGGGGACGTCCAGCTTCCCGATGCGTCGCAGCGCGTCCCCCACGATGGCCCGCTTGGCGGCGAGCTGCGCATCGTACGTCAGGTGCTGGAGCTGGCAGCCGCCGCACCGGTCGCTCACATAGTGCGGGCACGACGCCGCGACCCGTGCCCCGCCGGCTCCCGCGGCTACGATCTCCGCCAGCTCCGCCCTCGCGAACTTCTTGTGCAGCCGCACGCCGTCTCGCAGCCGGATGCGCTCTCCCGGCGCGGCCCGGGGCACGAACACCGCCCGGCCGTCCGCCAGGCGCCCCACGCCATCGCCGCCCGTCGCGATGGCCGTGATCGTGACGATCTCGCTCATCCGCCGACGCCCTCCCGGCGCGCGGCGAGCGTCCAGGCGGACGGATGGGCCGGGGGCGGCGCGGTCGGTAGCGGCGCCGCTGCCGCCGCGCGCTGCTCCTCCGCGAGCAGCGTCGCCGCGATCGCGAGCGGCTGGGTCAGCTCGGGGGCCAGCTCCGCGGCGAGCAGTCGTTCGCCCACCCGCTCGAGATAGGTGACGTCGACGTCGCCGCGTTGGAAATCAGGGTCCGCCAGCACGCGCAGGTGGAAGGCCTGCGACGATGGGATACCCACGATCACGAGCTCACGCAGCGCGCGCCGCATGCGCTGCAACGCCGCCGCCCGCGTGTCGCCCCACACGATGAGCTTCGCGAGCAGCGGGTCGTAGAACAGCGTCACTTCATTGCCCGCTTCGACGCCGCCGTCCCAGCGCACGCCCGGGCCGGACGGCGCCTGGAGGTAGCGGATCATGCCGGTCGCGGGGAGGAAACTGTTGAACGGATCTTCGGCGGTGATGCGGCACTCGATGGCGTGGCCGCGGGGCTGCAGCGCCCCGGCATGCACCCGCAGCGGCTGGCCCTGCGCCACGCGCAGCTGCTCGCGCACGATGTCTACGCCGAACACCAGCTCGGTCACGGGATGCTCGACTTGGAGTCGCGTGTTCATCTCGAGGAAGTAGAACTCCCCGGTCGGCGCGAGCAGGAACTCGATCGTGCCGGCACCGAGGTAGCCGACGGAGCCCGCCGCCGCCGTGGCGGCCTCGCTCAGGCGTCGCCGTAGTGCGGGGGTGACCGCCACCGAGGGGGCCTCCTCGATCAGCTTCTGATGGCGGCGCTGGATGCTGCATTCGCGCTCCCCCAGCGCCACGACCCGGCCGTAGGTGTCGGCGAGAATCTGGATCTCGATATGGCGGGGGCGGTCCAGATATTTCTCGAGGTAGAGCTCCCCCACCCCGAACGCCTTCATGGCCTCGCTCTCCGCACCCTGGAAGGCGGACTCGAGCTCTCCCTCGTCCCGCACGAGCCGCATCCCCTTGCCGCCGCCGCCCGCCACCGCCTTGAGCAGCACCGGGTAGCCGAGGCGCGCCGCTTCGGCGCCCGCCTGCAAGTGGTCCAGCACCGGGCGGGTGCTGCCCGGCACGATCGGCACGCCCGCGGCCTGCATGCGGCGCCGCGCCTCGGTCTTGTCGCCCATCGCCTGGATGGCGGTGGCGGGAGGACCGACGAAGGTCAGTCCCGCCTGCGTGACGGCCTCCGCGAACGGGGCGCGTTCCGAGAGAAAACCGTACCCGGGATGGACGGCCTGGCACTCCGTCGTTCGCGCCGCCTCGATCAGCTTGGCGATGTCGAGGTACGACTCGGACGCCGGGGCGGCGCCGATCGGCACCGCGACGTGGGCGGCGCGGACGTGGGGCGAGAGCCGGTCTGCGTCGGAATACACGGCTACCGCTTCCAGCCCTTCTTCGTGGCACGCCCGGATCACCCGCAGGGCGATTTCCCCGCGGTTCGCGACGAGGACGCGCTTGAAGGGAGCCATCAGACGTCACACATCAGACATCAGATGGTTGCGCTGAGGTCTGACCTCTGACGTCTGATGTCTGACGTCTGATGTCTGACGTCTCACCGACGGCAGCTCGGTATCTCATTAGTCAACCTGAACGTCTTGAGCGCTTCGCACAGCGGGGGTGTGGCACGGGCGGCGCGGGTGTACAGCGCCAGCGCCGGTGGGGCCCACGCGTCGTGATTGTCGAGCGCCAGGCGCAGGGCCGCGAACACGAAGTCGCGCGGCGGGACGCGGTCCTCCTTCAAGTGCGGCCCGGCCACCCACACCAGGGGTCGCGTCGCCCAGCCGATGCGCGGTCGCAGCTCGGGCGGCCGCTCGAAGGCCATGCTCACACACACGGGACGCCGTTTCATGAGCTCGCCGATGGCCGCGTCGGGGTCGCGGCGGCGGGCGAGCTTCAAATCAGCGGCGACTCGCGCCCGCAGCACGGAGTCCGAGCGCCAGGCCGCGAGCGGCACGATCAGCACGTCCGTGCGCAGCCCGCGGGAGAACCGCATGTACCACGCGGCGTACGAGTCGGCGTCGGATGCGGTGAACAGCACGCCCCACATCGGGCAGGCGCGCAGCAGATTCTCCCCCAGCTCCTCGAGCACCGGGGGGACCTTCAGGTCGAGGGGGACGGGCCCCCACTCCTGCGGGCCGACGTTGATGCCCCTCTCGTCCCACGCGAGCCGCGACCGAGCGCTCCACGCGCCGACGCGCAGCACCCGGGCGCTATCGCCGTCCGGTGTGGAGCCGGAGGGCGCGAGCAACTGACCGGCTCGGGCGAGCGCGTCGTCGCTGGTGTCGAGCAGGGCGCGCACGGCGGCGCTGTCCTCCAGGGCGCGGTGCGGCGGTCCGTGCGCGTCCTCGGCCTGCTGCAGGTACAGCCGCCCCAGCAACAGCCAGGCACGGCCATCGGTCGAGTCGCGGGCGAGGCGCGCGCGCAGCGCCACGAGCGAGTCTCCCGAGCGCGTCGCCGGGGCCTGTGTGGCCGAGCCGGGAGGGGACGAGGGGGGCGGGGGGGGCGCTTGGAGCAGCGCCGCGAGCGCGAGGGCGCTACAGAGGGAGGTTGCCATGCTTCTTGGGCGGGTTCTTGTCCCGCTTCGTCTCGAGCGTCGTCAGCGCGTCGATCAGACGGGGGCGGGTATCGCGCGGGTCGATGATGTCATCGAGGTAGCCGCGCGCCGCCGCCAGGTAGGGGTGCGCGAACTTGTCGCGGTACTCGGCCTCGCGCTCCTCGGTGGCCGCTTCGCCCTTGTAGAGGATCTCGACCGCGCCCTTCGGTCCCATCACGGCGATTTCCGCGCTGGGCCAGGCGACGTTGTAGTCGCCGCGGATGTGCTTCGAGTTCATCACGTCGTACGCGCCGCCGTACGCCTTGCGCGTGATCACCGTCAGCTTGGGCACCGTCGCCTCGCAGTAGGCGTACAGCAGCTTGGCGCCGTGCTTGATGATCCCGCCGTGCTCCTGGGCCACGCCCGGCAGAAAGCCGGGGACGTCTTCGAACGTCACGAGCGGGAGGTTGAAGGCGTCGCAGAACCGGATGAAGCGCGCCCCCTTGAGCGACGCGGCGATGTCGAGCACGCCGGCCAGCACCGCCGGTTGGTTCGCGATCACGCCGACCGGGCGGCCGCCCAGGCGCGCGAACCCCACGAGCAGATTGCCGCCGTAGTCGCGGTGCACCTCGAAGAACTCGCCCTCATCCACGACGGGGCGGATCACGTCGTGCATGTCGTACGGCTTGGTGGGGTTGTCGGGGACGACGTCGAGCAGGGCCTCGTCGCGGCGATCGGGCGGATCGGCGGACGCGCGGTGGGGCGCTCCGTCGAGGTTGTTGGACGGGAGGAACGAGAGTAGCGTGCGGATCGCGGCGAGACTGTCGCGCTCGGAGTCGTGAACGAAGTGCGCGACGCCCGAAGTCGCCCCGTGTACGTCGGCGCCCCCCAGGCCTTCGAAGTCGACTTCCTCGTGCGTGACGGTCTTCACCACATTGGGGCCGGTGACGAACATGTACGAGACGCCGCGCACCATGAATACGAAGTCGGTGATCGCGGGGCTGTACACCGCCCCGCCGGCGCACGGGCCCAGGATCGCGCTGATCTGCGGCACCACCCCCGACGCGAGCGTGTTGCGCAGGAAGATGTCGGCGTAGCCGCCGAGGGAGACGACCCCCTCCTGGATGCGCGCGCCGCCCGAGTCGTTGAGCCCGATGATGGGCGCGCCGTTCTGCATCGCGCAGTCCATCACCTTGCAGATCTTCTCGGCGTGTGCCTCGGACAGCGAGCCGCCGAACACGGTGAAGTCCTGCGCGAACACGTACACCAGGCGTCCCTCGATCCGTCCGTACCCCGTCACCACACCGTCGCCGAGATACTTCTCGTCGGCGAGCCCGAAGTCGGCCGAGCGGTGCGTCACGAAGCGGTCGAGCTCGACGAACGTGCCGGGATCGAGCAGCGCGTCGAGGCGCTCGCGCGCCGTCATCTTCCCCTTCTCGTGCTGGACCTTGATGCGCTCGGCGCCGCCGCCGAGCTCGGACTCGGCGCGCTTCTGCTGGAGCAGCTCGAGCTTCTCACGCATAGTCATGAGCAAAATCTAGGTAGCCGGGAACAGGACGGCTACAACTAGGCGCACAGACGCACGGCGGTAAACAGTAAGAGGGGGCAGGCAAACCCCACCCCCTCACGTCCTGTTCACCGCTGTGCGTCTACGCGTCTAGTCGTTGGCCATCCTGTTTCGCTGCTTCCTGAACCCCGTTTTCTTTCGGCCAGCCGGTGGCCGCGAGGACGATCCGATGGTGGATCGGATCCACCTCCAGCACCTTCAGCTCTGCCGCCTGCCCTTCCTTCACCGCGTCCGCGGGGTTTTGCAGATCCGGGATGCCGAGCTGCGACATCGGGACGAAGCCTTCGATATCGTGACCGAGATCCACCACGACGCCCTTGTCCATGAGGCGCAGCACGCGACCCCGCAGCTCGGTGCCGACCGGATACGTCTCGCCGATCCGCAGCCAAGGATCCTCCTGCGCCTGCTTCAAGCCCAGCGAGATGCGCTTGTTCTCGGCGTCTACGTTCAGGATCAGCACTTCCACTTCGTCACCCTTTTTCACGACCTCGGAGGGGTGCTGCACGCGCTTCGTCCACGACATGTCGGAGATGTGGATCAGGCCGTCGATCCCCGGCTCGATCTCGACGAACGCGCCGAACGAGGTGAGGTTGCGCACCTTGCCTTTGAGGCGCGTGCCGACGGGGTACTTCTGCGGCAGGGCCATCCAGGGATCTTCTTCGGTCTGTTTCATGCCGAGGGAGATCTTCTCCTCCGCCTCGTCCACCTTGAGCACCACCGCCTCGATCGTCTCCCCGATGGACACGATCTTCGAAGGATGCCGGACGTTGCGGGTCCAGCTCATCTCGGAGATGTGCACGAGGCCTTCGATCCCGGGCTCGAGCTCCACGAACGCGCCGTAGTTGGTGATCGAGACCACCTTGCCCTGCACCCGCGTGCCGACGGGGTATTTCGCCGCCACGTCCTTCCACGGATATGGCTGCAGCTGCTTCAGGCCGAGGCTGATGCGCTCGCGCTCCCAGTCGATGTCGAGCACCTTGACCTCGAGCTCCCGGCCGATGTGCACCAGCTCGGACGGGTGTGAGACGCGACCATAGCTCATGTCGGTGATGTGGAGCAGGCCGTCGACGCCGCCCAGGTCGATGAAGGCGCCGAAGTCCGTGATGTTTTTCACGATGCCCTTGCGCACCTGGCCGACCTGGAGCTCCTTCATCAGGACGTCACGCTTGGTCTTGCGCTCCGCCTCGAGCAGCACGCGGCGCGACACGACGATGTTGCGGCGCCGCTTGTTGAGCTTGATGATCTTGAACTCGAAGCTCTGGCCCAGCAGCTCGTCGATGTTGGGGACGCGGCGCAGCGCGATCTGGCTGCCGGGGAGAAACGCGTCCACCCCCATGAGGTCCACCACTACGCCCCCCTTGATCTTCTTCACGAGCGTGCCGGCCACGGCCTCGTCCCGCTCGTGGGCCTCGCGGATCCGCTCCCACACCCGCATGAAGTCGGCCTTCTTCTTCGAGAGGACGACCGCGCCTTCCTGGTCTTCGAGGTGCTCGAGGAACACCTCGACCTCGTCCCCTTCCTTGAGCGAGTGCGCGTCCTTGAACTCGTCGATCGGCACCGCGCCTTCCGACTTGAAGCCGACGTCGAGGATGACGGCGGTGTCCGTCACGCGCAGCACCTTCGACTTGACGATCTCGCCTTCTTCGATGTTCGAGAGCGTCCCCTCGTACATCTCCGTCATCTTGGCGATTTCGTCGGACGAGTACTCTTCGTGCAGATCGGCGCGGACGCGCAGGTGGGAATGGGAGCTCGGCGCGGAGGGACCTTCGGCCTTGGATTCCGGAAGGTCCTGGGTATCTACCAGCATTCAGTACACCGGTTCGGTTGTGAGTTTGGCAGTGACCCCGGCACACACCCGGGGAACGGAAACCGCGAAAGCTAGCCGGGGATCCGCTGGCGCGCCAGCGCCACGACCCGCGCGACCTGCTCCTCCACGGACAACCGGGTGGTATCGAGCAGCGTCGCGTCGGCGGCGGACCGGAGCGGGGCGACCCGCCGGGTGGAATCGGCGTGGTCCCGGGCCCCGAGCGCCTCGCTCTCGCGCTTGAGCTCCGCGGGATCGATGCGGTCCCCGCGCTGCGCCAGCCGGCGGCGGGCCCGCTCATCCGTGGTCGCGGTGAGAAACACCTTCAGCGGGGCGTCCGGGAACACCACCGTCCCGATGTCCCGCCCGTCCACGACGACGCCCTGGGGGTGCGTCCCGACGGCCTCGCGCTGCTGCACGTTCACCCAGTGGCGCACTTCAGGGATGGCGGCGATCTCGGAGACGCGCGCGGTCACTCGCGGCGAGCGGATGGCGTGTTCCACGTCCACCCCCGCTACCTCGGGCCGGAACACATCGCCCACGAGGACCAGGCGCACCGGGAGGTCTTCCGCGAGCGCCACGAGTTGCTGCGCACCCCACCCCGTCCGGTTCCCCCTTCCCCCTTCCCCGGCCTGTTCCCGTTCTTTTAGGTTATCCAGCGCCGCCAGCGTCACCGCCCGGTACAAGGCGCCCGAGTCGAGATGCGCCCACCCCAGCCGCCGCGCCACCGCCGCGGCGGTGGAACTCTTGCCCGACGCGGCGGGACCGTCGATCGCGATCACGCGGAGCGTCACGCCTTCCCCTTCCCCCTTCCCCTTTCCCCGATTTTCCGTAGGTCCGAGAAGAATCGCGGATAGCTGATGGAGACCGACGCTCGTTCGGAGAGCCGCACGTCCGCCCCCGGTATCGTGCCGAGCACCGCGAATGCCATCGCAAGCCGGTGGTCGCGCGCCGTCTCGATGCGCCCCCGCGGTGGCTCGGTCATCCCCTGCACGAACAGGTCGTTGCCGCGCGCTTCGGACTCCACGCCTACGGCGCGCAAGTTTGCGGCGATCAGCTCGAGCCGGTTGCTTTCCTTCACCCGCAGCTCGCCGACCTCGCGGAAGCTGGTCTCCCCCGCGGCCCGGCTGGCCAGCACCGCGAGGACGGGCACCTCGTCGACCAGGGTCGGCACTTCGGCCGCCGCGATTTCGGTCCCGCGCAGTGCGGCTGGGGCGGGGCGCGCGATCAGATCGGCCACCGGCTCACCGCCTTCGTCCCGCAGGTTCACGCGCTCCACGTGCGCGCCCATCCGCTCGAGCACGACCAGGAACCCGGTACGGGTCGGGTTCACGCCGACGTGCTCGACGAGCAGCTCGCCGCCCTCGGCGAGCACGGCGGCGGCCAGGAGAAACGCCGCCGAGGACGCGTCGCCGGGGACGGACAGATGAAACGATGGAACGTTGACCGCTGACGGCTGAAAGCTGATCGCGCCGTTGTCGTATCGCAGATCGAGCCCGAGGTGCAACAGCAGCCGCTCGGTGTGGTCGCGCGAGCGATACGGCTCGCGGATCGTCACCGCAACCTGCCCCGTCAGCCCGGCGAACAGCAGCGCGCTTTTCACCTGAGCGCTCGCAACGGGCGTCGTGTAGGTGAGCGCGTGCAACCGCCCGCCGCGGATCGTGAGGGGCAGCGCGTCGCCTTGCGCTTCTTCTATGTGGGCGCCCATGGCCCGCAGCGGCTCGGTGACGCGCCGCATCGGCCGGCGTCGCAGTGAAGCGTCGCCGGTGAGCGTGGCCGGGAACCGCTGACCGGCGAGGACGCCCAGCAGCAGGCGTGCCGAGGTGCCGGAGTTGCCGCAGTGCAGCCGGGAGGCGGGAGGCGAGAGGCGGTGGCCGCGGACGGTGACCGTCCCGGCGGCGACGGCAGAGACGTCCGCGCCGAGCTGGCGCAGCACGCGCGCCGTGCTCTTCACGTCCTCACCCGTAAGCAGTCCCGCGAGCTCACTCGTGCCGCGCGCCAGCGCCGCGAGCATCAGCGCGCGGTGGGAGATGCTCTTGTCGCCGGGCGGCCGGACCGTGCCCCGCACTTTCACGTGTCCAGTCTCCGGCGCCACTCGGCGCTACGGCGGAGCCATGCCGTCAGGCCGACGGCGTCGCCTGCCTCCAGCGCCCGCTCCAGCTCGCCCAGCGGCTCCTCGAGCGAGCGGAGCGCGGGGAGCAGCTCGTCGCGGTTCATGAGAAAGACCTCGGTCCAGAGCGCGGGCTGGCTCGCGGCGAGGCGCGTGGTATCGCGCGCCCCCGGGCC
>DASPXE010000216.1:0-7764 GCA_035637455.1 Gemmatimonadales bacterium | reverse complement strand
CGGATCGTACCGGTGGGCTGTTGCGCGGAGAGCGGCGCCGTCCAGAGTACCGCCAGGAGGGCAGCGATGATGCAGCGAAGTCGTCTCATAACATCTCCTCGAACCGTGGGGCCGCACGCACCCGGGCCGACGGGGGGGGTCCGGAGCGAGGGAGGAGGAGGTAATTCGCGGGGAGGATTCTGTCAACATCGTCGATTTGGCCCGACTCCGTTCGTCGTATCGTTAGAACGAGACTTCCGGCTCCCGAACCCGACACCGAGACAGGAGACACGCCAATGCGTGCGCCTTCCAGAGCAGTCGCCCTTCCCCGGACCATCGCTCGAGTACTCGCCGGCGCCGCGATCATCGCAGCCCCGAGCCGCGCTCAGGCACCGGTCAAGCGCACCGCGCAGGGCGCCTGGGGGGGCAAGACGAATGGGGGAGGCCATTACGCCGACGTGAACGGCATAAAGCTCTACTACGAGATCCATGGCACGGGCCGACCGCTCATTTTGCTACACGGTGGTCTCGGGGCGATCGAGATGTTCGGCCCGAACCTCCCGGCACTCGCCCAAGGCCGCCAGCTCATCGCCGTCGACTTGCAGGGCCACGGGCGGACGGCCGACATCGATCGACCCTTGAGCGTCGCGCTGATGGCGGATGACATCGCCGCCCTGATCAAGCATCTGGGACTCGAGAGCGCCGACGTCATGGGCTATTCGCTGGGCGGCGGCGTCGCCCTGCAGACGGCCATCCGACACGCCGAGGTGGTGCGCAAGCTCGTGGTGGTGTCGACGCCGTTCCGGCGCAATGGCTTCTATCCCGAAATCCTGGCGCAGCAGGGACAGGTGAGTGCCGCCGCGGCCGAGGCGATGAAGCAGACGCCGATGTATCGGCTGTACGCCAGCATCGCGCCCCGGCCTGAGGACTGGCCTCGGCTGCTCGACAAGATCGGCGAGGCCATGAAGCATGACTTCGACTTCTCCAAGGAGATCGGCGCCATCAAGGCGACGACGCTCGTTGTCGCGGGGGACGCTGACATCTTCCCACCGGCGCACGCGGTCGAGCTGTTCGGGCTGCTCGGCGGCGGGCAGCGCGACGGCGGATGGGATGGATCCGGTCGACCCAAGTCGCGGCTCGCCATTCTGCCGGGGTTGACGCACTACACGATCTTCAGCGCTCCCGCCCTCGCGGCCACGGTCATTCCGTTTCTCGACGACCCGGCGCGGTGAGTCCTCACCCCCTGCCCCCGAGTCCTTACCCCCTGTCCCGCTCTCCCTGCGGGAGAGGGGGAACTCTTTACCGGGACGACAACCACGGCAGGACGCAGCGCTGCTGGTGGCTGGCCACCGCCAACTCTAGCCCGCGCATCACGTCGAGCGCTTGCTCAGGCGTGACCGCGAGCGGCGCCGTTCCGAGTATGGCGTCGCGCACGTTCTCGTAATAGCGCGCGTAGCTCGAGGGAATCGTCGGCACCGGTCGCGCGCCCTCCGGCGTGGTGAGCGTGCCGTACAACTCCGGGGGGTCCGCGTCCCACCCTGGCTCACCTGGCGTGCGACCCGCCTTCAGTGCCGCTTCCTGGGCATCGACCCCGTACTTGATGAAGGAGCCTCGGGTGCCGTGCACGGCAAAGCTCGGGCCCGGCGCGGCCGCCAGCATGGACGCGCGCAGCACCGCCCGCCGGTTTGGGTAGTGCAGCGTCACGTCGAACGCATCGTCCACCGCAGCGCCGTCGCGCTCGATGCGGATGTCGGCCGCGACGGCACGCGGAATTCCGAACAGGACGAACGCCTGATCCAGCAGGTGGGGCCCCAGGTCGAACCACACACCCGCGCCAGGCTCGGGCCGCTCGCGCCACGCGCCCGGCTTCAGCTCGGGTCGGAATCGATCGAAATGCGACTCGTAGACCACGATGCGACCGAGGGTGCCGTCCGACACCAGTCTTTCCAGCGTGACGAAGTCCCCGATGTAACGGCGATTCTGATAGACCGACAGGACCCGCCGCTGCTGCTTGGCCAGTGCGACGAGGTCTTGGGCCTCCTGGAGCGTGGGGGCGAATGGCTTGTCGATGACGACGTGGCGTCCAGCCAGGAGGGATTGCTTGGCGATCGGATGATGTGACGTATTCGGCGTGGCGATGACGACCAGGTCGATCGCCCTCGTGAGCAGGTCGTCGACGCTGCGGACGAATTCGACATCTGCATAGTGCGGGTCTGGTGCGCCCTGGCGCTGGACGATGGTGGTGAGGCGGAGGCCTGCGACCGCACGAATGACGGGAGCGTGGAATACCTTGCCCGCGAAGCCGAAACCGACGAGTCCAACGTTGAGCATGAATTCCCGATTGGTGATTCGACGCCGGCCCAGTGCGAGTCGTCGTTACGAGTAGCGGCGCACGATCAGGGCGATCGGCAGTCCCACGCAGAACACGTGGATGACGACGCCGACGATCGTAGCGCTCAGGGAGAAGGGACGCGGGCCGACCGCCGAGAGCGGAATCACCACGAGCTGCATGAAGAAGTAGACGACCACGCCGTACGACGCTCCCGATACCACCGCGTGCTGCACCAGGATGGGCGTGCGCCGACTCGCCACGTAGTAGACCGCGGCGGCGGATGTCGCTATGAAGAAATGACACAGCAGACCAAGGAAAGCGGTCGCGAGCCCGCCCTGGAAGGCGTCCTTTCCAAGTAACCCGCTCGCGATGCCCTGCAGGAGGCGGATGGATGACGCGCCGAAGCGCGCATAGACGATGAGGGCCGCGCTAATATCGAGAGCGCCGCTCACCAAGCCTGCCCAAAGGATTGTCGTCAGAGCGCGCGGATGCTGCCGGACTGGCGCCGATCCGGCTGCGGTCATGAGACTGCTCCGCCGTGGGTCAGCGATCGCGGGGTCGCCGTCCGTCTGGGCGTCGAGTGCACGCCTTACAATAGCCCTGGTCGCGGGGGCTCGGTATAGGCATCATTCGAGCACTCGGATCTCGGGGTAGAGCGGAGACGCAATGTTGAGTCGCGAACCCCTTGGCCCTGTCAAGTACGCGTCGAAAAAGCGCTGCAGGCAGTACGCCGTGATGGCCAGCTGGCGACGTCCGTCGATACTGAGAATGCCCATCATACGGAGCGCCCCCAGCACGATATGGCTCTTCAACAAGGCGCCGTCGTCACTGAAGAGGAAGTGGTTCGCGCCGCGGATCGTGATGCGCAGCCTACCGTCCGGAGGCAGGCGATCATAGATCGATTGGATGTTGGCCTCGATCGGACGGCTCTCCGCGTCGGACGAGCCGCCGTGCTCGCTCAGGAGAAACATGAATGGCCGCGGGATCCCGTCTCGAATGACGCTCCCCAACGGGGCACCGTCCACGTCGATCCCTGCCTTGCACCGGGAATCGTCGTGGCAGAATTGCGCGGCGGTGGCCCCACCAAGGGAGTGACCAACTACTCCTACGCGGCTCATGTCGAGTCGTCCCGTGAACTTGCCGGACGCGTCCCCGCGGTTCAATTGCTGCAAGCGATCAAGCACGAACGCGATGTCGCCGGTCCACGCCGCCAACAGCTTGTTGATACGACGGGCTGAATCCGGGCGGCCGAACACGAGTTCGGGGTTATTCTCCGGTCTCCGTCTCATCACCCGGCCATCAGGGAAAACGACGACATTGGTGCGATAGGGAGCATCGAAGCCCACGACGACGTACCCATGACTGGCCAGATCCTCGGCGAGGCTCGAGTAATTCCACACTTCAGCGGAAGCCCCCGCCCGCAGGATCACCACAGGGTAAGACCGCTGCTGCGGCGACACGTCGGAGTTTCGCATCGCGTGCGCTTGGACCCGCGACAGATCGCGCGTCAGAAAGCCCATCACCCCGTCGCGAGCGCGTTCGACCTCGGCTCGTGGCGCAGCGGGCAGGTAGTCGTCCGGCAGCGCGGCTGGTTGCCCGGTTGCCGACGGGTACCAGATCCAGACAAGCAGCTCGCGTTTGGCTCCCGGCACGGGCGCCAGCGAGTCCAGTGTCGCCTCGTCGGCCCAATCATACGTCGCGCGACCAACCGCGAATGACCCCGTGGGTGGCGGGAGTGTGACGGAGGTCCTGCGCTCCAGCCAGAGCGACGCCACCAGCGCCCCCATGCCGAGAACGCCCAACAGCGCCAATGCTGCGAAGCTCTTGAGTACCCGACGGACGTTAGGCGCCATAGCGAGATGCACCAGTATAGCGCAAAGTACTTTGTACCACAATGCCAGCCGGTTGCCTGGGAGCGGCGTGGGGTCGCCAACAACCACCCCTTCAGCGTCCGCGCGCTCGCCTACGTCATTGCGGGACACGTGCGCCACCACTTCCAGGTGCTCGACACGCGCTATGGCGGGTGAACGGCTCGAGACTACTACCGGGCTTGAGCCGGCGGGCGCCGGGTTCTAGTTCCGCTGCCGAGCTAGGCCGCCGCGGCGGCTGGTGCGGGGCCCGCGTCGACTAGTTGTTTGGTGACGGGTTCCACCCGGAAGTTGAGGCCTTCCAGGGTACGCGAGCCCAACAGCATCAGATCGCCAGGTTGCCCGAACACCACCTCGTCTCCCGCCCGTTTTCCGGCGACGTGGACCAGCACCGAGCCGGTCCATCGCTCGAGGATGGTTCCGTCCGCCCGTCGGAAGAGCCACTTAGCGTTGTGCTGGGGCGGTCTGTCAGTACGGATGAAGCGCTTGCACGAGCGCCTCCAAATCGGCCGGCTCAGTCTCCACCACCCGCCCGAGCGGCGTCACATAGATTCGCACCGTGGGCGCGCCTGGGATCCGGGTTGGCCCGAACGCGAAGCGCCACACCCGCGGGTGTCCCGGCAGCTGGGGCATGCCGTGCCAGAGAAAGGTGGTGGATTGGGTTCCCATCTGCGGCGGGGGCGCGCCGAGCAGCGTGCCCACGGCCGAGACAGCGGCGGCCCACGAGGCGCCCGCCAGGAGGGCGGCGCCGAAGGCAGCCACGACCGTCAGCCAGAACAGACGAGCCATGGTGGATCCCGGGTTGGCGGCTTCTCCTAACTGATAGCGCCGCGGCGCCGGCCGCACAACGGCGCGGTCCCCACGATCGCCGCGCCGAGGAGGAATCCGTCGTCGGTGCCGAGCAGGGCCTTGGATTGTTCTGACACGTTCCTAACCCCCCCGAGTGCCCGTCTGATGACTTCGCAGCCATAATTATCCGGACATGGTCATCGCGGTGTGCGTCCTCCTCCATTGCTCCGACTCCACGCCGACCTACTCGGGCCGGGACCATCAGCTCGACGTGCGGACTCCACGCTCTGAAGCCGAGGCCGTCATTGACGGCGACCTCCGGGACTCCGTCTGGGCCGGTGCCGCGCGGTTGACCGGCTTTTCACAGTATGCCCCCAACGACGACGTGCCGGCCGCGGACTCCACCCAAGTGCTGGTCTGGTACTCGGCCACGGCGATCTATTTCGGCATTCGCGCCTTCGAGCAGCACGGCCGTCCCACGATGACGTTGGCGAATCGCGACCAGATCTTCGACGACGACAACGTGCAGATCCTGCTCGGCACGTTTCACGACGGGAAGCAGGCCTTGATGTTCGCCGTGAATCCCGTCGGCGTCCAAGGCGATGGCTCCCTGATCGAGGGCGCCAACGTGACCGCCAGCGGCTTCATCGGAGGCGCGGTCGTGGGACGGGAGCAACCCGACCTGAGCCCTGACTTCGTGTTTCAATCACGCGGGCGCATCACCGATTGGGGATACGAAGTCGAGGTGCGCATTCCGTTCAAGAGCATCCGGTATCAACCGCGCCAGCCGCAGGACTGGCGGCTGAATATCGTGCGCGAGGTCAAGCACTCGGGCGTCGAGGACTCCTGGTTCCCGGCGCGCCGCGCCAGCGCGACGTTCATCGGGCAAGCGGGTAACCTGGTCGGCCTGAGCGGTATGCATCGCGGTCTCGTCATGGACTTGAATCCGGAGGCGACCGGGAAGGCGAGCGGTGCGCCCACCCCCGGCGGCTATCAGTACGACCTGGGAGACCCGCAGCTGGGCGGCAACATCCGCTGGGGGGTCTCGAACAACCTCACCCTCAACGGCACGATCAAGCCGGACTTTTCGCAGGTCGAATCGGACGCAGGCCAACTCGCGTTCGATCCGCGGCAGGCGCTGTTCTTTCCGGAGAAGCGGCCGTTCTTTCTGGAGGGGAGCGAGCTGTTTCAGGTGCCGCAGAACCTCATCTATACGCGGCGCATCGTCCAGCCGGTCGCGGCGGTCAAACTCACCGGCACGACCTTCGGCACCGACATCGGGCTGCTCTCGGCGGTCGACCAGAAGTTCGCGTCGGCGACGGGCACGGAGAATCCCCTTTTCACGATCCTGCGGGCCCAGCACAGCCTGGGCCAGGGCTCGCGGGTCGGTCTCGCGTACACCGATCGGACCGAGGGCGGCGACTACAACCGCGTCGCGGAGCTCGACAGCCGGCTCGTCTTCAAGGAGATCTACGGGCTTAACCTGCAGCTCGCGGGCAGCCGCACGCGCGTCGCCGGCGTGACCACGACCGCGCCGTTGTGGCTGGGCCAGTTGACGGTGCAGCATCGCATCTGGGGCCTGCGCAGCCTGTTTGCCGGCATCGCGGACGAGTTTCGCGACGCGAGTGGATTCATTGGCCGAGCGGGGATCGTGCATGCGTATGTCGATCCGAGCTACACGACCTATGGGCGGCCCGGGGCGGTGCTGCAGCGGTTCACAGGCGACATCGTGGTGGACGGCATCTGGCAGTATCAGAACTTCATCCACGGGCGCCGCCTGCAGGATAAGAAGCTGCACTTCAACGGCAACGCGGCGTTGCGCGGTGGGTGGAACATCGGCGCGGGGTATTTCGTGGAATCGTTCGGCTACGATTCCGCCCTGTATGGCGGCTACCGTCTCGAAGTGCCACGCGCCGGCGGCGGCCTCGACACGGTGCCGTTCACGGGACAGCCCACGATCGTGAACGGCGAGTACATCGTCCAGGTCGGGACGCCGCAGTGGAAGCACTTCAGTGGCGGCGGATACTTCCTGCAGGGCCACGATGAGAACTTCTTCGAGTGGGCCTCGGCTGACTTGCTGCTGCTTAGCATGGAGCTGTCCTACCGCCCCACGGAGCGGCTCCGCAACACCGTCAGCTATTTCTGGCAGCAGGTGAATCGCCGCACCGACGGCAGCCTGGTGAATGTCGGTCGCATTCTCCGGGCCAAGCTCGAATACCAGCTCTCGCGTCCGCTGTTCGTCCGGGTGGTCGGCCAGTACATCCAGGACAAGACGGACTCGCTGCGAGACGACTCACGGACCGGCGCTCCGATTCTGATTGTGGGACCAGGCGGCGTGACTCGCTCCGCTGCTGCGCGCACCAATCTCCTTCACGCCGATGTGCTGCTCAGCTATCAACCGGTACCGGGGACGGTTGTGTTCGCCGGGTACGGCAGCAACATGTTGGACGAGGACGCCTTCCAGTTCCGGCGGCTCACGCGGACGGACGACGCGTTCTTCCTCAAGCTGAGCTATTTGTTCAGGCTCTGAACCTCGGTGCGCCCCACGGGACGCGTGTCGTTGACGTCCACGTGGCGCGGACTCTTAGCGTCGGCCCTTTCTGGACGGCGTAGCGCGGTCGGATAGCTGGACCGGCGGGCGGGTTACGCGGCCAGTCGATTATCTTCGAACTCGAGCCATGCAGACTGATCAGCGCGACCGCCTCAACGCCGCCCTCGCCGGCCGCTATGTCATCGAGCGAGAGCTGGGGAGCGGCGGCATGGCGACCGTCTATCTCGCGCACGACGTCAAGCATC
>DASPXE010000215.1:0-2429 GCA_035637455.1 Gemmatimonadales bacterium | reverse complement strand
GAGCGCCCCCGGGGCCGAACGAGCGCTCGTGCTCTGACCAGCGTCGTCAATCGCATGTTTCTCCTTGGGTCCCCCGTGTAGTAGTCGAACCAGGCGTCTCGCAATCGACACGTCCCTCGTCACGGGGCGAGGAATACCAGTTCGCGAATCTCGCACTCGCCGTCCCACCCTGGCCAGTGCTGCTGGTGCAGTCGCATGAAGATTCGCGCAGCTTCGAGCGCCTCACCTCCCCGCGGCCTTCTGGACGTCGGGCGGGAAGTCCGAGATCTCCTGCACCTGGCGCACTTCGATGATGTCGCCGTCCTGCATGGGCGCGCGCTTCGCCCATTCGATCGCTTCGGCCCGGGACTTCACCTGGATCATCCAGTAGCCGCCGAGTACCTCCTTCGCCTCGGTGAACGGCCCGTCGGTCACCTTGGCCTTGTCACCGGAGAAGCGTACGCGGGCGCCCGTGGCGGGTGGCTGCAGCCCGTCGAGCCCGAGCAGGACGCCGGCCTTGGTGAGGGACTCGTTGTACTGCGTCATCTTGGCGACGAGGTCGGCCGGCGGCGCGAAGTCCGCTGCCGCCTTCTCGTACCCCTTTGGGATCACCAGCATCATGAATCGCATTGTGCTCGGTCCCTTCTGGTTTCGGGTGCGGCGCCGGGCCATCCCGGCTCCATAGAAGCGTCGAACGAGGGGCCCCGGAATCGACACGCCGGATTCACCCCTTCGCCAGGTCCTCCAGGAGGCCGCCCTACAACCACTATGCCGGCCTTCGAGTCGCGCAGCCGTCCAAGGGGCTCGTCAGATGTATGTCAGCTCGCGGCCCTCGGCGGCGCACCGGAGCATGAGCGCGCCTCGGCTCATGTCTCCCCGCCCGATGAACTCCCGGGGAAAACGCAGGCGCGGTCCCAAGACCTGTTTCAGGGGCTCCAAGTACTTCGCGGTCGCGATGCTGCCGAGCAGGACGACGGCGTCTGTCGGGTGCAGGCGCTCGGCCAGGCGAGCGGCATCGCGCTGTAACGGGTGGGTGTAGCGCCGATCGCCCGGATCGACCGGAATCCGGGCGATCGCTCGTAACCCGGCGAGATCGATGATCGTTCGGGGAGGACAGAGACCGCGGCCCGGCACGATGACCTGAACGCCACCGCAGTCGTGCGGCGGCTTGGCGAACGCCAACGCGTAGGCCAGCTTGCCCCGAAAATACAGCCCGCTCATGAAGGTGAAGACCTCGCCGATGGTTGCACCTTGTTCCGATCGCAGGCGCTGCGCCAGCGCCGAGCGGGCCTCCTTCCGCAGTAAAAACCCGGCGCGCTTGCCCGCGCAGTTGGCCGGCGAGAGCAGGAAGATCTGGTGACCTGGCGACATATATTCTTTCAAGCTATGCCCGGACTGCGCCGCAAGGTACCGACGCGCACGAGTGTCGAACCCGAGCCGATCGTCGTCGCGGGGCACGAGATCGCCGTCTCGAACCCCAACAAAGTGCTCATCCCGAAGCCCAAGTACACGAAGCTCGATCTGGTGCGCTACTACCTCACCGTGGCCGAGGGAGCGCTGCGTGGGGCTGGCGGCCGGCCCAACGTGCTGGTGCGCTACCCCAACGGCATCACCGGTGAGTTCTTCTATCAGAAACGCGCGCCGGAATCACGCCCACCGTGGATCGAGGTCGTCACGCTGCGCTTTCCCTCCGGCCGCACGGCGGAGGAGGTCGTGCCGCGCGACGCCGCCGCGCTCGTGTGGCTCGCCAACCTCGCCTGCCTGGAGCTGCACCCGCACCCGGTGCGCGCCGAGGACTTGGACCATCCCGACGAGCTGCGCGTGGATCTGGATCCCGTGCCCGGCTTGAAGTGGCCCCAGGTGCGCGCCGTGGCACGCGTGGTCCAAGCCGCGCTTGGCGACTTGGGGCTCACCGGCTGGCCGAAGACGTCGGGCTCGCGCGGTATGCACGTCCTCGTGCGCATCGAGCGGCGCTGGACCTTTGACGAAGTCCGTCGCGCGGCGTTGGCGCTGGCGCGCGAGGTGGAGCGCCGCGCGCCCACGCTCGCGACGAGCAAGTGGTGGAAGGAAGAGCGCCACGGCGTGTTCGTGGACTACAACCAGAACGCCAAAGACCGTACCGTGGCCTCCGCCTACTCGGTGCGGCCGACGCCCGATGCGCGGGTCTCGGCGCCGCTCAGCTGGGACGAAGTGGCGAGCGCCGACCCGGCCGATTTCACGCTCGCCACCATGCCCAAGCGCTTCGCCAAGCTGGGCGATCGCCACGTGGGGATAGACGGGGCCCCCGGATCGCTGGCGGGCTTGCTTGAGCTATCGGCGCGGCACGAGCGCGCCGGGCTGGGTGACGCGCCGTGGCCGCCGCACTTCAAGAAGCAGCGTGGCGAGCCCCCGCGCGTGCAACCGTCCAGGGCCCGCGCAGCCAAGCACCCGTTGATCGAGATCGCGCGGGC
>DASPXE010000214.1:0-1886 GCA_035637455.1 Gemmatimonadales bacterium | reverse complement strand
GCGTTGCTCGGTTGTACCGTGAAGACCAGCTGCGTCGCCGATCCAGGGGTGACGTTGAAGGCCGTGCTCGTCGCGCCGCTCAGCCCGGGTGCCGCCGCGGTCAACGTGTAGCCCGTCCCAACCTTATCGATGCTCAAGGTGGAGAACGTGGCGACCCCGCTCACTGCCGCGACGCTCGTCGTGCCCGACAGGGTGGCGCCGCCGGGGTTCACGCCGAGCGCCACGGTCACGGTGCCGGTGAAGTCCGTCGCCACGTTGCCCTGGGCGTCGCGCGCGGTCACTTGCACCGCCGGCGTGAGCGTCGCTCCTGCCGCGGTATTCGTCGGCTGCACAGTGACGGCAAGCTGGGTCGCGGCCCCCGCGGTCACGGTCACTACGGCTGTTTGCGTCGCGGTGACCCCTGCAATCGAGGCGGTCACGGTCTTCGACCCGGCCACCGTCGAAGACAAACTCCCTGTCGCCACGCCGTTCGCATCCGTCGCCGCAGGCTGCGTGAGGGTGTTTCCCGTGCCGGTCGCTGTCAGCACGACTGTCGCCCCGCTCACCGGATTGCCCGCGGCGTCGCGCGCCGTCACCGTGGTCGTCGCAGTCCCGTTGCCTGCCGTGATCACGGGCGGCGCAGCCACCACGGTCGATTGAGTCGCCGAAATCGTTCCTGCGACGACGTTGAAAGCCGTGCTGGTGGCTCCGCTGAGCCCGGCCGTCGCCGCCGTCAGCGTGTAACCGGTCTCCGCCTTGTCGATGCTCAGCGTAGCGAAGCTCGCTACCCCATTCGTCGCCGCCACCGTCGTCGTTCCCACCAGCGTCCCGCCCCCGGGGTTCGCGCCCAGTGCCACGGTGACGTTCCCCGTGAAGCCCGCCACCGCGTTGCCCAGCGCGTCTTGCGCCGTGACTTGCACCGCGGGGGAGATTGGGTTACCCGCCGTGGCGGTCCCCGGCTGGCCGGTGAACGCGAGCTGCGCCGCCAGCCCCGGAGTGATCGTGAACGCGGCGCTCGCAGCCCCCGTGAGGCCCGCCGCCGTGGCCGCGAGCGTGTAGCCCGTGCCGCTCTTGTCGATGCCGAGCGACGCGAAGCTCGCCACCCCGCTTACCGCCGCCACTGTCGTCGTCCCCGCCAGCGTGGCCCCGCTCGCGCCCGTCCCGGCGGTGATCGCGACCGTCACGTTGCCCGTGAAGCTCGGCACGGTGTTCCCTGATGCATCCTGCGCAATCACCTGCAGCGGCGGCGTGAGCGTCGCCCCTGCCGTCGCATTGCTCGGCTGGGTCGTGAAGACCAGCCGCGTCGCTGCTCCTGGCGTGATGTCGAAGGGAGCGCTCGTGGCCCCCGTAAGCGCGGGCTGGAACGGAGCCGCCCCCGTCAGGGTGTAGCCGGTGCCTACCTTGTTGATGCTCAGGCTGGCGAAGCTCGCCACGCCGCTCACCGCCGTCACCGTCGTCGTGCCCGACAGGGTGCCGCCGCTCGGATTCGTCCCCAGGGCTACCGCCACCGAGCCCGCAAACCCCGTCGCCACATTGCCCCCCGCGTCCAGCGCCGTCACTTGCACGGCGGGGGTGATCGCTGCCCCTGCAGCGGTGCTCGTCGGCTGCACGGTGAAGACGAACTGGGTCGCCGCCCCGACGGTGACGTTGAAGGGACCACTGGTCGCCCCAGCGAGCCCCGTTGCCGCCGCCGCGAGCGTGTAGCCCGTCCCTACCTTGTCGACGCTCAGGTTGCCGAAGGTCGCCACGCCGCTCACCGCGGTCACCGTCGTCGTCCCCGCGAGCGTGCCGCCGCTGGGATTGGTCCCGAGGGCCACCGTCACGCTGCCCGTGAATCCAGTCACCAGGTTCCCCTGCGCGTCGCGCGCGGCCACTTGCACCGCGGGGCTGATCGTGCGGGCTGCTAC
>DASPXE010000213.1:0-9230 GCA_035637455.1 Gemmatimonadales bacterium | reverse complement strand
GTTCACGTCACGCTTTGTCACGAGCAGCCTCGACACGCCGGTCCTGAGTGCCTTGATCACGATCACCAATACGCGCGGTGAGACTCTGTTCTCTGCGCGCGAGTCGTTCTATTGGCACGCGCCCGACTGAGGATGCTCGGGGGTGACTTCGGGATCCAAGAATGGCGAGTGCAGTGGCGCTGGATGTTCCTCACGTAGTCTACCAACTGGCGCCTAACAAGCGTTTGAAGCTGGCGGGCGGTGATCGCTTCCGGCACGCGCACCAAAGAGGGCTGGCATGAGAACTCGGAGCGCCCATCGCGCCGGCATCGTGATACTCGCGACCGCCGGGTTAGTAGGCTGCACCAGCAGCACCAGCCCGGGCGCAGGCGCGATCACTGTGACGCTGACAGTTAAACCACCTAGCGTCGCCGCTGGCGGCGTCCTGACCGTGACTGCGACGGCTGTCCCCTCTGGCGAGGTCAGCATCCAGGTGATCGTCATTCAAGCGACTGGCGCGTTCGTCGTGGCCGAGTCCGTGATCGTTCAGGGAGCCGACTCACAGTCGGTCACTCGGAACTACGCAGTGCCGACGCAGGCGCCGCCCGGCAGCGTCAACTTCACGGCGACCGCGCGCGGCGGCAGTGTCGTCGGCCACGCGCAGGCGACGGTCTTCGTGCTCCCCAGTACCTACCGCAGCGTCAGCGCGGGAGGCTATCACACGTGCGGGCTAGCGGCCGATAGTAGTGCGTACTGCTGGGGCGCCAACGGCGTCGGGCAGCTAGGGGCTGGAGATACTGTCAGTCGAGGCACCCCGGTCGCCGTGGCAGGTGGCCTGCGGTTTGTCGGTCTCAGTGCCGGAGGTTTCCATACGTGCGCGCTGACGGCCGCCGGTACCGCTTACTGCTGGGGCGGTGGTGACTCGGTCCCCAAGGTAGTCGGGGGAGGGATACCGTTTGTACAGCTTGCCGCCGGCGGCACAAATCACAAATGCGGCATAACAGCGGTGGGTACCCCTTACTGCTGGGGCGACAATCGCCAGGGGCAGCTCGGCGACGGAGGGACGACAAGCTCGGCAACGCCGGTGCCCGTGGCAGGTGGTCTCACCTTCGCCAGCATTAGCACAGGTGGAGCTCACAGCTGCGGCCTGACGGCGGCGGGTTCCGCATACTGCTGGGGGTTCAACAACTCAGGCCAGCTCGGAGACAGCACCACCACGGATCGGTGGAGCCCCGTCGCGGTCAAGGGCGGCTTCACATTTGCAAGCCTGGTAGCGGGCGGTCTGCATACCTGCGCACTTACGACGACTGCCGCGACCTACTGCTGGGGAGCCAACGGGTCCTATGAGCTCGGGGACGGGACAAACCTAGATCATCCGACGCCTGTCGCCGTCCAGTCAACAATTTCCTTTGCCAATCTGGGCAGCGCCGTTGGGTCCCACACGTGCGGTGTCACTGGTAGCGGCCTGGGATACTGTTGGGGGGATAACATCTTCGGCCAAATCGGTGACGGGACGACTGGCTCTGTTGCCCCGACACCCCATGCCGTCGCGGGCGCCCTCACCTTCGTCGCCGTGAGTGGCGGAAGCGATCACAGTTGTGGTCTATCGACGGCGCATATCGCGTACTGCTGGGGCTTTAACGGCAATGGTCAGCTCGGCACGGGGCCCCTTGGGGGAACCAGTCCCACACCGGTGCCCGTTGTCGGGCAAGTTCCGTAGGGTGGTGTAACCACCTGATAGTACTGTGGTCGGGTTTGATGACTTCTGGACTCTGATTCGGAGAAAACCCAGCTGGCGGGCGGTGATCGCTTTAAGGGAACCGGAGTGTTGTGCCCCTGGGCGGGGCACGGACTTCGTCCACTACTCTTGCGCCCGGGAACGAGTCGCCCACAGCTTAACCGCCATCCGTTAGGCGGCCACCCACCCTTGGCACATCCATGCAGCCACCTTGTCGGCCCCTTGACTGCGGCTGCGAAACTTGGGGTGTCAGATATAGGGACGGATCCCCTGCATACCCGCCTCGTTCTTCTCCTCGCCACGGCGCTTCTAACACCTATAGCCGTGGTTGCACAAGTGCCCCTGATGCGCAACGGCCTGGGGCTCGACTCCCTGACCTTTACCGAACTCCAGGCCTTGGTCGGCTCGCAGGACAGCGTGCGCGTGCGGGGGACTTTCGGTCAGGTCGTCATCCGCACCCCGACGTTGACGACCGACAGCCTCCTGGCGGCAACCGACAGCGCCGACACGCCGGGGCCGCGCTTAGGCCTCAGCGACGTGACACGCATTCAGGTACGGGGCGGCGCGAGCGGGACCGGCGCGCTCGTGGGGGCTGGCGTCGGGTTCGCAGGAGGGCTGGCCGCTGCACTAGGGCTGTCGGCATCACTCTGCAGCGATGGCGGCTGCAGCAATGAAGGGGGTGGCACTGCAGTCATCACGCTCGGTTCCACGGCCGCTGGCGCGCTGCTTGGTGCACTGCTCGGCGCGCCACTCAAGAAGTGGCACACCGTTTATCAGGCTCGCTGAACCCACTCATACACGCTTCTTCAGGCCTATGCGTGGCCGCCTAACAAGCGCGTGAAGCTGCCGGCGCGCCGACAACCTGAGTCTTGTGATCAGACCCAACGAAGACACAAGGAAGGGCAGCGATGAAGCTCTACACGCAGCTGAACTTCGGCGGGAATTGCGAAGCGGCATTCCGCTTCTATGAAAAGCATCTGGGCGGCAAGATTACGATGATGATGAATCAGAGCCAGGCACCAGGCGCGCCCAGTGGAGCGGGGAAAGCGATCATTCATGCACGGATGAACATTGGCGATACGGTATTGATCGCAAATGATGTTCCTCCGTCCGTCTTCCAGAAGATCCGCAGCGTCTACATCTACCTTTCTGTCGATTCGCCCGAAGAGGCCGAGCGGGTCCACAACCTGCTTGCTGACGGCGGTGAGGTTTATATGCCGATGAAGGAGACGTTCTACGCGACTCGCTTCAGCCAGCTGCGGGACCGGTTTGGCGTGTCATGGTCGATCATTCACGAACTTCCCAGACCGTGAGTGGAGGCATACCTGCGCGCCGGACTCATTGACGAGCTGCACACATGTTTCCCTGCGCAAATGCTTGTGACCCAGGGACTTGTGACTCCCTGCAGAGAGCTCGGCCCTTGCCGAGTCGGTCCGGCGGTGTCATTATCCTGCCGCGCCCGTTGTCCGGTTTCACGCGGGAGTCGTCATGGTTGTCGTCCGCACGTTGACACGGGCTGCCATCGTCGTTCTGATCGGTGCCGGCACCGTTGTATGGTACGCATGCACCGATCGCGCCCCCACCGGTCCCCTTGCCCCGCCGCCACCCAGCGCGCGCCGCGCCGCTCCGGACCTCGGCGCCGCCATCGCGGTCCTGCGGCGCCACACGGACGCCATCCTCGCAATCCCCGGTGTGGTGGGGACGGCGGTCACGGTCCTGCCGGACGGGCGGCCCGGCCTGCAGATCCTGCTGGAACGTTCAGGTATCGCCGGCTTGCCGGTGGCGCTCGACGGCGTCCCCGTCACCCAGCGGGTCACCGGCCGGCTCATGGCCTTCAGCGATCCCACTCAGCGCCAACGGCCCGCCCCGCCGGGGTTCTCAGTGGGGCATCCGGCGATCACCGCCGGCACCATCGGCGCGCGCGTGCGGGACGCGGTGGGGCGGGTGTATATCCTCTCCAACAACCACGTCCTGGCCAACTCGAACGGCGCCACGATCGGCGATCCTGAGTACCAGCCCGGGCCGTTCGACGGCGGCACGTCCACCGATCAGATCGCGACGCTGACCGACTTTCAGACGATCGACTTCACGGGCGCGGACAACACCATCGACGCGGCGATCGCCCTGTCGAGCACGTCCCTGCTGGACAATGCTACGCCCTCGGACGACGCCTACGGCATGCCGAACACGACCATCTACGGCGACGCGAACGGCGACGGCCTGTTTGATGATCCTAACGCCCTGCTCGGACTCAACGTGCAGAAGTACGGCCGCACCACACGCCTCACGCACGGCCAAATCACCGGCGTCAACGCGACCGTCACGGTCTGCTATGCCGTTTCGCAATTCAGCTGCACCAAGTCCGCCCGCTATGTGGACCAACTGATCATCTCGCCGGGCACGTTCAGCGGTGGCGGCGACTCGGGCTCGCTCATCGTGACCGACGACGGGAACCTCAATCCGGTCGCGCTGCTCTTCGCCGGCAGCTCGACCGTGACCATCGCCAACCGGATCGATCTCGTCCTCACCCGGTTCGGCGTCACGATCGACGGCTTTGCGCCGCCGCCGCCCGGTCCGCTGACCGACCTGGCCGTGACGAGCGTCAGTGGCCCCAGCTCGGCCGTGCAGGGCAGCACCGCCAGCATCCGCGTGACCGTGAAGAACTTCGGCAACCAGAATGTGTCCACCTTCGACGTCACCCTGCAGGACACGACCGAGCACGTGACGGTCGGCACGCAGAGCCTGGCCGGCCTGGCCGCGGGCGGCACCACGACCCTGACCTTCGCCTGGACACCGGCCGACACCGGCGACCACGATCTGTTGGCCCGCCAGACCCTGGCCGACGACAAGGCCGCCAACGACCAGCGCTTGGTGACGATCCCGGTCCACCCTCCGGTGACCGATCTCGCCCTGACCGGCATCACCGCGCCCGCCCGGGTGACGCAGGGCGACACGGCGCCCGTCGTGGTCACGGTGCAGAACGTGGGCGGGCAGAATGTGAGTAGCAATTTCGACGTCGTGCTGACCGACGGGACGGCGGGCGGCGTGACGGTAGGCACGCAGACCTTCCCCGGGCTCGCCGTGGGGGCCAGCGCGACGCGCACCTTCAACTGGAACACCGCCGGGGTGGCCACCAACGGGCACATCCTGATCGCGACGCAGAAGCTGGCCGACAACGACTCGACCAACAACGCCCGCGCGGTCGCGATCACCGTGCAACCCCCGCCGTCGACCGATGTCGCCGTGACCGGCGTGACCGCGCCCGCCGCGGTGACCCAGGGGAGTACGGCCGCCATCGGGGTCACCGTCCAGAACGTGGGCGGGCTCAATGTCAGCACCAGCTTCGATGTCGTCCTGACCGACGCGACGGCGGGCGTGACGATCGGCACCCAGACGGTCACCGGGCTCGCGGTGGGCGCCACCGCGACGCGCACCTTCAACTGGAATACGACGACCGCGGCCCTGGGCGGTCACACGCTGGTGGCGACCCACAACCTGACGGACGCCAACGCCGCTAACAACCAGGGCTCAACGACGATCACGGTGAACCCTCCGGTGACCGATGTCGCCGTGACCGCCGTGAACGCGCCCGCCGCGGTGACCCAGGGGAGTACCGCCACTATCGGAGTCACCGTCCAGAACATGGGCGGGCTGAATGTCAGTAGCAGCTTCAATGTCGTCCTGACCGACGCGACGGCCGGCGTGACGCTCGGCACCCAGACGGTCACCGGACTTTCGGTGGGCGCCCTCTCAACGCTCTCCTTCAGCTGGAATACGACGTCCGCCGCGCTGGGAGGGCACACCCTGGTAGCGACCCACAGCCTGACGGATGACAACGCCGCCAACAACACGCGCTCGGCCGTGGTCACGGTGAATCCGCAGCCGACCGATGTCGCCCTGACGGGCATCACCGCGCCCGCCCGGGTGACGCAGGGCGACACCGTCCCCGTCGTGGTCACCGTGCAGAACGTGGGCGGGCAAAATGTGAGTACCAATTTCGACGTCGTGCTGACCGACGGGACAGCCGGTGGCGTTACGGTCGGCACGCAGACGATCCCCGGACTGGTGGCGGGCGCCAGCACGACGCGCACCTTCAACTGGAACACCGCCGGGGTGGCTACCAACGGGCACATCCTGATCGCAACGCAGAAGCTGGCCGACAACAACGCGACGAACAACAGCGTCGCGATCGCGATCACCGTGCAACCCCCGCCGTCGACCGATGTCGCCGTGACCAGCGTGAATGCGCCCGCTACGGTGACCCAGGGCACCACGGCGGCAATCGGGGTCACCGTCCAGAACGTGGGCGGCCTCAATGTCAGCACCAGCTTCGATGTCGTCTTGACCGACGCGACGGCCGGGGTGACGATCGGCACCCAGACGGTCACCGGGCTCGCGGTGGGTGCCACCGCCACGCGCACGCTCAGCTGGAATGCGACGTCCGCCGCGCTGGGTGGGCACACCCTGGTAGCAACCCACACACTGACCGATGCCAACGCCACGAATAACCAGCGCTCGGCCACGGTCACGGTGATCGCTCCGACGACCGACGTCGCCGTGAGCGGTATGACCGCGCCCTCATCGGTGACCTATGGGAGCACGGCTGCCATCGGGGTCACCGTCCAGAACGTGGGCGGGCTGAATGTCAGCACCACCTTCAATGTCGTCTTGACCGACGCGACGGCCGGCGTGACGCTCGGCACCCAGACGGTTACCGGGCTCGCGGTGGGCGCCACTGCCACGCGGACGTTCAACTGGAGCACCACGGGCGCCGCGCTGGGTGGCCACACCTTGGTGGCGACCCAGAGCCTGACCGACGACAACGCCGCCAACAATACGCGCTCGGTCGTGGTCACGGTGAATACGGCGCCGGCCGATCTCGCCCTGGCGAGTATCACCGCGCCGTCCCGGGTGACGCAGGGCGACACGGCCCCCGTCGTGGTGACGGTGCAGAACGTGGGCGGGCAGGATGTCACGACGAACTTCGATGTCGTGCTGACCGACGGGGGGACGGGCGGCGTGACGCTCGGCACCCAGACGATCCCCGGGCTGGCGGCGGGCGCCAGCGCGACGCGCACCTTCAACTGGAACACCGCCGGGGTGGCCACCAACGGGCACATTCTGACCGCGACGCAGAAACTGGCCGACGTCAACTCGAGCAACAACGCGCGCGCGGTCATAGTCAGCGTGGACCCGCCGAGCGTGCACGTGGGCAATCTCGACGGCGTGGCCGACACCAGCGGGAACACCGGCACCTGGTCGGCGACCGTTCGGATCACCGCGCACGACGTCAAGCATAATCTGCTGAACGGCGTGACGGTGCGCGGGAGCTGGAACGGATCGAGCACCGACTTGGGCGAGTGCTCAACGAGCGATGCTGGCGGCACTGGGACCTGCAGCGTCGTCCTGTCGTCCATCCCGAACGCGACGCGGCTGGTCTCGTTCGCGGTGACCGCCATGACGCTCACCGGTTACGTTTACAAGTCATCTGCGAATCACGACCCGGATGGCAGCAGCAATGGCTTTTCGGTTACCGTGAAGCGTCAGTGACGATCGGGCGAGTGATGATCGGACGCATGATCGTGCCGGTGCTGCTAGCGGGCGCATTGGCCGCCTGTGCCGGCACGCACAGCGGGGGAGCCACCGTGGCCGCCAGGAGCATCGACGAGGTTCTCGCCGCGCACACCGATTCCCTGATGGCGCTGCGCGGCGTGGTGGGAACCGCGATCGCCTTGTGCGATGGCGAGCGTTGCATCAAGGTGTTTTTGGCCGACTCGAACCCTGACATCAAACGGGGAATTCCCTCTCGCCTGGAGGGCTACCGCGTCGTGGCAGAGGTGACCGGAACCATCCGCCCTCGCTAGCTACGCCCCATGATTCGTCGCTTACCGCTTGGACAGGTTCTGCTCGTTCGCCACCAGCGAGTGCAATGAACGAATTGGTCATCACCGTTGCGGATCTGACGCGCCGCTTCGGTGCCACGACAGCCCTGGACTCGGTGAGCTTGTCCCTGCCACGCGGAGCGGTCTACGGCCTCGTCGGCGCCAACGGCGCGGGCAAAACCACGCTCATCAAGCACCTTCTGGGTCTGCTCCGGGCGGAACGCGGCTCGGTGCGCGTCTTCGGCCTCGATCCCGTCGCCGACCCGGTCGGCGTCCTGTCGCGGATCGGCTATCTCTCCGAGGAAAACGACCTCCCCGGCTGGATGCGCGTTGACGAGCTCATGCGCTACACGCGCGCGTTCTATCCCGCCTGGGACGATGCGTATGGGGAGGAGCTGCGGCGGACGTTCGCACTCGACCACGCCGCGAAAATCACGAACCTCTCCAAGGGGCAGAAGGCCCGGGCGGGACTCCTCATCGCGCTGGCCCATCGGCCCGAGCTGCTGGTGCTGGATGAACCGTCATCCGGCCTCGATCCCATCGTTCGCCGCGACATACTCGGCGCCGTCATTCGCACCATCGCCGATGAAGGGCGGACCGTGCTCTTCTCATCGCACCTGCTGGAGGAGGTGGAGCAGGTCGCCGATCACGTCACGATGATCAGCTCCGGCCGGATCGTGCTCAGCGCGCCGCTGGACGCCATCAAGGAATCGCATCGCTCGCTCAATGAGGCGTTCATCGCGCATGTCGGAAGCGCCGCGACGCCGGCCGCCGACACGTAGATCATGCGGTCGCCCGCTCGCGCGATCGGCTGGGAGTTTCGCCGGCGGCATCGCTGGGGACTGATCGCCGTGGCCGGTTACCTGTGCGTCGTCGCGACGATCAGGTTCCTGATCCTTGAGCCGGGTGCGCCCGTCCTGGTGGATAGCGTCCGTTTTGCCGCGGTGGTGTCCGTGCCGCTGACGACGACGTTCGTGTATCTCCTGGCCGTCTTCAGCTTCGGTTTTGCCGGTGACTTGGCCGCGCGCCATTCGATGTATCCCGCCCGAATGTTCACCCTGCCCGTGACGAACGCCGCGCTGGTCGGCTGGCCGATGCTCTATGGCACGGCGGCCATGGCGATCCTGTGGCTGGCCGCGCGGCTTGTCGCCGTGTGGCCGTCGGGTATCGAAATCCCATTGGTCTGGCCGGCGCTCCTGGCCGCGGCCCTTCTCGCGTGGACGCAGGCGCTGACGTGGATGCCGTATGGCTTGCCGGGGATGCGCTTGATCGTCGCAGTGCTCTGCCTGGCTGCGCTGGATACCGTCGTCCTGCTGGCAATTCATTTCAAGGCCGGCGAGCCCAGGATGGTGGCCATCCTGGCGCCGCAGGTTCCCCTCGCGTATCTCGTCGCGCGCTTCGCCGTTGCACGGGCTCGCCGCGGCGACGTGCCCGATTGGCGGGGAATGTTCGCCACGGTTGGGAACGTCGCGGATGTCTTGACCCGCCGGCGAGACCATTTTCCTTCGCCCGCCCGGGCGCAAGCGTGGTTCGAGTGGCGGCGACACGGCCGTTCGCTGCCGGCGCTCGTGGGCCTTCTGCTGCCGTTCGAGCTGGCGTTGCTCTGGCTCGCCCAGGACGCGCTGGCATTC
>DASPXE010000212.1:0-1558 GCA_035637455.1 Gemmatimonadales bacterium | reverse complement strand
GTGATTCAATAGCAAATAATACTTAGAAATAATAGCAGAATCTGAGTCTCATCACTAGGTAATGAAAAATGATGTATTGTAGGAGACTGTCTGAGGCCCCCAGTGGCTACGGCCCCGGGCAGTCCTTCAAAAGCCCCGAGGGGCTTTAATTTTCTAGTGTTGTTATTGTTTTGCACGCGTTTTATGCAAATTTTTGTTCTTTTAAGGAATTCATTTTAAAAATGAATAAAAAAATTACTCTGAACCGCCGCAAAAAATGAGTCCACAAACTATTCTTCGTTTTTCAAAAAAAAAATTACTTTTTGAGAAAAATAGCAACAAAGTAGCAAAAAATGACATTTTTTGGTTCCAACTGTCAAAATACTTGACAAGTTTTCATATAGTAAACATTAACGGATTGGCACAAAATTTTCAGGAACTATTCACAGAACACACGAAGTGAGAACGTCCCCTTTTGGAGTCGAAACTCCAAACCACCCCTCTTAAAGGCGACCCCAAAGTTCTTTTTTCGAAATTTTGACCGTAAAAGTTCCCCTACACACTTTCTTGTGCATCTGATCAATATGACCTCCGCACTAAAATTAAAGAGGAGATCGAGGCGCACAACAATGGTCAACAACTTTTTTACCTAGGACTAACAGTTTCGCTAAAAAACGGGCGATTACGTTTTTAAAAATTTCCGTAAAAAAAGTAAATCGTCATTAATCCGCCCCTGTGAGGGCTAGACTCATAATTTTTGTGCCAAAATGACAAAAAAGACAATCCTTCAAACAAATAATCGTAACAACTTTTGAAATATTTTCAGGGAGGAAGAGCAGACCCAACTGAAAGGGGAGCCCCAAAAAATATATCTCTGGATTTCTTTGAAGAAATTAGTGTGACAGACTTTTCTAATTTGTATTAATTCCTATTCAGTCTTGTGCAGAATTCAATTCTGAACAAGACAGTATAGAAATTTTTGCTAGCCGTCTATGGGGTGATTCACAATCACTATTTTTTCGAAGATACCCTCAAATCAAAAATGAAATATCTAAAAACTGCTACGCTAACATACCACTTTCAAACATCAACAATTTCTCTAAATATCATCCTATCTTTCTACCAGACGCCTTAAACTGACGTCCTTACCTCTGTTCTCATCCCCATATCAAAATATATTTAGTTATTCACCCCTTTCCATCCAAAATCTGTTATCCCAAACACCCCTCGGGAACATATATACAAAAACTTATTCGACATTCAAAAACAACGACGCTAATGTATACCACTTTCAAACATCTACAGCTTTTCAAAATATCATCCGATCTTTCTAAAAAACATCTTAAGCTGACTTCCTTACCTCTGTCCTCATCGCCATATCAAAGCATATTTAGTTATTCATCCCCTTCCATCCAAAATCAATTATCCCAAACCCCTTCGGGAAGCTACAAAAAATTTATTCAACATTCAAAAACTACGACGCTAACGTATACCACTTTCAAACATCTACAACTTTTCAAAATATCATCCGATCTTTCTCAAACACATCTTAAACTGACCTCCTTACCTCTGTCCTCAT
>DASPXE010000211.1:0-7639 GCA_035637455.1 Gemmatimonadales bacterium | reverse complement strand
ATGGCTCCCTACGTCGCGACCGGTGACCTCTTGCCGCGCAGCAACTACGACCTGTGCCGGCACGTGAAGGAGTACATGGTCGCCGCTACGCCCGACGCTGCCATCGTAGGATGCGGGTCGCTCAAGATCTACTCGCGCGATCTGGCGGAGGTCGCGGGACTCGCGGTGCGCGCGGATCATCAAGGCGGCGGCGTGGGCCGGGCCCTGATGGAGGCGCTGGTCGCGGAAGCGCGGGCCAACGGGATCGCCGAGGTGCTGGCGCTGACGCGCAAGCCGGCGTTCTTCCACAAACTCGGCTTCGTCCTCGCCGCCAAGGAGCACTTTCCGCTGAAGGTGTGGGCGGACTGCGCGCGCTGCCCCCGGCAGAACTGCTGCGACGAGATTGCGGTGGTGCTGACGCTGTAGCTTTCAGGTGGTGAAGTCCTCCACACACAAGCGAATCGTCCTCGGCGGCTTTGGCTGCGCAGGCGCGCTCGCGATCTTCGTCGTGGCCGCCCTGCTCTCCGTGCCTCACTTCGACTCGGAGAACCTCGCCAAGCCGTCCCGGTACTCAGCGGGCCATGCCGCTGCCGCGCTCGATTCGCTGCGGACCGAGACCCTGCCCGCGCTCGACGGCTTGCGGCACGACGACCGCTATTTGCTCCACCCGCGCGCTCGGCCTCTCCCCCGCGGCCGGCGCGACGGCGCGGTCGCCGCGGTGGGCGTGTGGCGCGATCCGGAGATTGCACTCGAGCGGGTCCCCTACGGCGATACCGCTCCCCTCGGCTCGGCGGAGCGGCGACAGTGGATGGCCACCGCGCAGTGGGCGCAGGCGGATTCTCTGCTCGAGGCAGCGACCCGGCCCTGGGGCCGGGTCAGCGCCGTGCTGGCCGTCCTGGACTCGAGCGACGATCCGTTCTTGCCCGTCCTCGATCCCATCCCGGTATTGAGCGCTGCCCGCGCGCTGCTCGCGCGCGCCCGGTGGGACGTGGAGCACGGCCGGCCGGCGGACGCCGACACCGCCGTCCGCGCGGCCATCACCGTCGGCCGCCACTTGCAGGACGACCTCGCGCTGCCACACGTCGTGCTCGGCGCCCGAATCGAGCGTGAAGCGGTGCACATGCTCACGGCCGTGTACCACAACGCCGGCCGGTTCGCGCAGCGCGATCGGGCGGACGCTTATCTGATGCGGGTGGACTCGAACCTGGCAGCCCTGCGGCACGGGTTGAGCCAGATCAGGGCCGCGGGCGCGCTCGCGGACAACGCCGCGGCGCTCGTCGGATGGGCCCGGCACGACGCCCTGCCGCTCGCCGTCCGCCGCGAGCTCATCCTCGCGGTCGCATTCGGCTGGGCGTACAGCGACCCGGAAACCCGCGGCGGCCCCGCGGACGGCCGCAAGGAGGCACTCGCACAGCTCGCCGGCGCCGGCCTGCCGGCCGAGCTCGAGGGCATCGTCCGCCACGGCACGGCGGCGTTCGGCTACAACCTGCTGCGGCGACTGGTCGTCGCGTGGCGGTACAAGACTACGTGAGGGCGGGGCAGCGGCGGCCGGCCGTTGACATCCCGGCTCGCGGCCGCCGAGATTCCCATGGCGCGGTCACCAAGGAGCAACGCATGCCCCGCGTCATTTTCTGGGATGTTGATACCCAGTACGACTTCATGAAGGCCGACGGCAAGCTGTACGTGCCCGACGCCGAGCACATCATTCCGAACCTCAAGCGGCTCACCGACTATGCCCACGACCACGGCATCCGGATCGTGGCGAGCGCCGACGATCACGTGATGAGCGATCCCGAGATCTCGGACCGGCCGGACTGGAAGAGCACGTTCCCGGCGCACTGCATGCGCGGCACGCCCGGTCAGAGGAAGATCCCCGAGACGGCGCTGCGCGACCTGCTCGTGATCGAGCCCGCGCCGAGCGACTCAAAACCGCTCGCCGACCGCCTCCGCGGCCATAGGGGCGACATCCTCTTCCACAAACATCGCTTCGACGTGTTCAGCAACGAAAACGTGACGCCAGCGCTGGATGTGCTCGATCCCGAGGACATCGTGCTGTACGGCGTCGCGACCGACGTGTGCGACAAAGCCGCGGTGGAGGGCTTGCTGCAGCGCCGGCCGCACACCCGGCTGTTCGTGGTCACCGACGCGATCCGTGGCATCGACCGCGATGCGTCCGAGCACCTGCTGCGGGAGTGGGGCGACGAGGGCGTGCGCCTGGTAAAGACGAAAGAGGTTGTGGAGGAGGGGCTGGTCGAGGCGCTCGCTCGCGCCACCGCATGACCGCACCAACCGCGCCGCCCGTGTTCGGGCGGTTTTTTCTGCCGGGCCCCACCGACGTCCACCCCGAAGTCCTGGCCGCGATGCAGCGGCCGATGATCGGTCACCGCTCGAGCGCGATGGAGCGGCTGCTCGAGCGGCTGGCGCCGCCGCTCGCCCGCTTGTTCCGCACGTCGCGCACCGTGCTCGTCGGCACGACCTCGGCGACGGGGTTCATGGAGCTGGCGGTGCGCAACGGCGTGCGCCAGCGCGCGCTGTCGCTCGTCAACGGGGCGTTCAGCGAGCGCTTCGCCAAGCTGGTCCGCGCTTGCGGCAAGGAGTGCATCCGGCTCGACGTGCCGCTCGGGTGCGCCGTGGAGCCCGACATGCTGCGCGACGCGCTGCGCCGCACCCCGGTGGACGCCGTGACCCTCGTCCATTCCGAGACGTCGACCGGCGTGTTACAAGATGTCGCGACCCTCGCCGCGGTGGCGCGCGAGTTCGCCGACGTGCTGGTGCTGGTGGACGCGGTGACCTCGCTCGCGGGCTCGCCCGTCGAAACCGATCGCTGGGGACTCGACTTCGTCCTCACCGGGTCCCAGAAGGCGCTCGCCTTGCCGCCGGGGCTCGCGCTGGGCGTCGCTTCGGAGCGCATGCTGGAGCGCGCCAAGACGGTGCCCAACCGCGGGCTGTACTTCGATCTCGTCAGCTTTACTGAGGCGACCGCCAAGTACCAGCCCACCAACACGCCCGCGATCTCGCTGCTCTACGCACTCGAGACGCAGCTCGGGCGCATCGAGCGCGAGGGCGGCGTCGAGGCGCGCTGGCGACGACACGACGCGATGCGCTCGCGCGTGGAGGCGTGGAGCGAGGAGCGCGGCGTGCCGTTCCTGCCGCGGGCGGAGCGACGCAGCTGGACCGTGTCGTGCCTCAAGGTGCCGGAGGCCAAGGGTGCGAAGGCCATCGTCGGCGCGCTGAAGGACGCGGGCTGGACGATCGGCGCCGGGTACGGGTCCCTTAAGGAGACGACGATCCGCATCGGTCACATGGGCGACCATACGCTGGGCGCGCTCGAGGAGCTGCTGGCACTGCTCGCGGGGTTGCTGTCGTGACCCATCGGGTCGTGGTGGCCGACCGTGTAGCGGAGGGAGGGCTCCAGCTGCTCGCCGCGACGCCCGACCTCGAGGTGGCGAGCTTCGCCGGGAAGCCGCGGGAAGAGCTGGAGCGGGCGCTCGCCGGGGCGCATGCGCTGATCGTACGGAGCGAGACGCGGGTCACCGCGGACCTGCTCACGCGAGCGCCGCATCTCCGGGTGATCGCCCGGGCGGGCACGGGTGTCGACAACATCGATGTCCCCGCGGCGACGCGCCGCGGCATCGCCGTGATGAACGCGCCGGGTGCGAATACGGTCAGTGCGGCCGAGCATGCCATGGGGCTGCTGCTCGCGCTGGTGCGGCACATTCCGTGGGCTGCAGAGGCGATGCGGCGCGGGGAGTGGGACCGGAAGCGGTTCGAAGGGACGGAGCTGCGCGGCAAGACCATCGGGATCGTCGGGCTGGGGCGCATCGGCGGTCACGTCGCCCAGGTCGCCCGGGCGTTCGGGATGCAGGTGGTGGGGCACGACCCCTATCTCGCGCCCGGGCGCGCCCCCGAGCTCCAGGTGAAGCTCCTGCCGCTCGACCAGCTGCTGCGGCAGGCCGACGTCGTGACGTTGCACGTCGCGTACACGGAGGAGACGCACCACCTGATCAACGCCGAGCGGCTCCGGCTGATGAAGCCGACCGCCGTGCTCATCAACACCGCCCGCGGCGAGCTGGTGGACGAGCAGGCGGTGGCGGAGGCCATCAAGGCGAAGCGCATCGCCGGCGCGGCGATCGACGTGTTCGCGGTAGAGCCGCTGCCGGCCGACTCGGTGCTGCGACAGCTGCCCGGGGTGATCCTCACGCCTCACCTCGCGGCTTCGACGGCGGAGGCTCAGGAGCGGGTGAGCCTCGAGGTGTGCGGCGCCGTGCGTGAGGCGCTGGTCGCCGGGGACCTGTCGTTCGCGATCAACGTCCCCGGCATCTCGGGCGACCTGCTGCGCCGGCTGGGCCCGCTGCTCGATCTGGCGCGGCGGCTCGGGCGGCTCGCGCTGGCCCTGGTGGACGGGCCGGTGCAATCGGTCGAGGTCGCCTATGGCGGCAAGGACGAAACCGCACCGCGCCCCGTCCAGGTGGCGGCGGTCGAGGGGTTGCTGAGCGCCATGCGCGTGGAGCCGGTGAGCCTCGTGAACGCGCTGCTCATCGCGGAAGAGCGAGGCATCCAGCATGCTCGCAAGAGCGGCACGCCCGAGCCGGGGTTCGAGACGACGGTGGGCGTGAAGCTCGTGACGGCGCGGGGCCGGGTGCGCGTCACCGGCGCGCTCGCGGGTAACAGCCACGGCCGCGTGATCCGCATCGACGACTACCACGTGGACATCGCGCCCGAGGGGTGGATGCTCGTCATCCGCAACCGCGACGTACCCGGCGTCATCGGACGCGTGGGCACGCTGCTCGGAGGGGCGGGAATCAACATCGGGAGCTACCATCAGGCCCGGCGAGCGGCGCCCGGGACGGATGCGTTGGCGGCCATCACCGTGGACCAGCCGCTCACGAACGGAGTGCTGGAGCAACTCGGGCGCGCGCCGGACGTGTTGGACGTGCGCCTCGTGTATTTCGGGGAGTAGACCGCCGCTCGCTCGCCTCCCCACCGGCCACGCGCTAAGTTGCCGCTCATGCTGGACACCCTCGAGTCGCTGCGGGAACGACTCGCACCCCATTACGACGTCGAACGCCAGATCGGCGCCGGCGGCATGGCCCGTGTCTATCTGGCGGTCGAGCAGCATCCGCATCGCCGGGTCGCGATCAAGGTCATCGATCCCGAGCTGAGCAACCGCCTGCTGCGCGAGCGGTTCATCCGCGAAGTGGATCTGTCCTCGAAGCTCAGCCACCCCCACATCGTGCCGATCTTCTCGGCCGGAGAAGTCGACGGGCTGTTCTACTACGTCATGCCGTACGTCGAGGGCGAGTCGCTGCGGCACCGCCTGATGCGCGAGCGCAAGCTCCCGCTCGAGGCCGCGCTCCACATCACCCGCGACGTCGCCGACGCCCTCGCCTTCGCGCATGCGCAGGGGATCATCCACCGCGACATCAAGCCCGAGAACATTCTGCTGTCGGGCGACCACGCGATCGTCGCCGACTTCGGTATCGCGCGCGCGATCAGCGCGGCCGGCGCGCTGACCATCACGCAGACCGGACAGTCGATCGGGTCGCCCGGCTACATGAGTCCGGAGCAGGCGTTGGGCAGCGGTGATCTGGACGCCCGCACCGACATCTACAGCCTCGGGTGCGTGCTGTTCGAAATGCTGGCGGGTGAACCGCCGGTCCCGAGCCTCGCCGAGCGGCTGATCCACAACTGGGAGGCCCTGGAATCGTGCGATGCGCTGCGTCGGGTGGAGGGCGGGGTCGTGCGAGCCGTCAAGCACGCGATCTCTAAGGCGCTGGCACCGCTGCCGGATGATCGGTTTGCCACGGCAGCGGAATTCGCCGCAGCGCTCGGCGGATCCGCCCATCGCACCAGTGTGCCGACGCGGGGGATCTTCGCGAGCCGGCGGGGGCGCCGCATCGCGCTGGTGGGGGCGGCCCTCGCCGTGGCCGGCGCCGCCGCCGGGGCGTTCGTGTTGCTGCGGCGCCCGGCGTCCGGTCTCACAGACCGGCGCGTGGTCGTGGCCGTGATCGAAAACCACACGGGCGACCCCGCGTTCGACAATCTCGGTCACATGGCGGCCGACTGGGTGACGCAGGGGCTGGCGCAGACCGGTCTCGTCGAGGTCGTCCCCTCGATGTCCGTGATGATGGCGGCGGGAGAGCATGGTCCCGCCCACCTCGACGCGGCCGGACTGCGGGCCTTGGGCCGGGAGACCGGTGCCGGCACGGTTGTGTGGGGCGCCTACTACCGCCAGGGCGACAGCGTCCGGTTCCAGATCCAGATCTCGGCGGCGGCCGACGGCACGGTGCTACGGGCGCTCGATCCCGTGGCCGGGCCGCTGGCGCAGCCGCTCAGCGCGGTCGAGGCCCTGCGCCAGCGTGTCATGGCCGCCCTCGCGACGCTGTTCGACTCGCGGCTCAGCCGGTGGGCCACCACCGCGAGCCAGCCGCCCAACTTCCAGGCCTACCAGGAGTTCATCGCGGGCCTGGACCGGTTCGTCCAGTTCGACATGCGTGGCGCGATCGCGCACTTCGAGCGGGCGGCGGCGGTGGACACGACGTTTCGGCTGCCGCTCATTTTCGCCGCGAACGCGCACATGAACGTGGGGGAGTTCGCGGCGGCTGATTCCATCGGCCACGCCTTGGAGCGGCACGCCGCGCGGTTCGCTCCGCTCGACCGGGCCTACCTGGCGTGGGTGCTGGCGACCTGCCGGGGTGATGGAGCCGAAGCGCTCCGCGCCGCGCGCGCGATGGTGAGTCTCGCGCCCGCCTCCGAGGCTCTGTATCTGGTCGCCGAGGATGCGATGGCGCTCAATCGTCCGCGCGAGGCGGCGGACGCGCTCATCACGCTCGGCCCCGACCGCGGATTCACCCGCGGCTGGTGGGTGTACTGGTATGACCTGACCACTGCCTTGCACCTAGTGGGCGACCATCGCGCCGAGCTCAAGCAGGCGCTCGAAGGGTCGCGCCGGTTTCCCGACAACCCGCAGATCCTGAGCACACAGGTCCGAGCCCTCGCGGCGCTGGGCCGGGTGGAGGAGATGCGGCGCCGGGTCGCCGCGAGCGTGAACCTTCCTCCCGTGCAGGGCTGGGCGCCGGTCGATGTGCTGCTGCTGGCCGCCGTCGAGCTGCGGGCGCACGGCCACGCCGCGGCGGCGGACACGACGCTGGCCCAGGCTCGCGACTGGCTGGCGGCCCGTCCGCCCGCGGAGGCGGGATCCGAGGCGCACCAGTTTCGCGTGGGGCTCGTCGCCTACACGGCGGGCCGGCTCGCCGACGCGCAGCGCGAATTCGAGCGCCTGGCGGCGCGCGGGGGTCCCGGCCGGAGCGACTCGCTGGCGGCCGTCGCCGTGATGGGCGACGGGTGGGACCAGATGGACTACCTCGGGTACCTGGGCGCCATCGCGGCGCGCCAGGGGAACCGCGACCAGGCGCTGCGCGTCGACCAGGCGCTCGCGCGCGTGAAGCGGCCGTATCTATTCGGCCGGCACACGGTGTGGCGGGCGCGGATTCAGGCGTTGCTCGGCGAGCGGGACGCCGCCGTGGCCCTGCTCCGCGATGCGTTCGCCCGGGGGTACCCGCACGCCCACGGGCTGCACATCGATCTCGCGTTCGCTTCGCTGCGCGACTACCCGCCGTTCCAGGAGCTGCTCAAGCCGAAGCAGTAGGGCTGCGGCAGC
>DASPXE010000210.1:0-2253 GCA_035637455.1 Gemmatimonadales bacterium | reverse complement strand
AACGGGCGTGGCTGCCCGCTTGAGCGGAAGGAGCCGAGCCGCGGCTTCAGCCGCGCATCACGAGCACGGCGTCTACTAGGAGTCACCGCAGCGTCGTTGTCCCAGCACCGTTGTCCGGGAGGTATTGATGCGATGCGGCATACTCGTTCTGGCGGCCGTCGGCGTCGCCCTTAGCACCGAGGCCCGAGCCCAAGGCAGGATCACCGGCACCGTCACCGCCGCCCAGGACGGGCGCCCCATCGCGGGCGCGACCGTCACGGTGGTCGGTACCAACCGCACGGTCGCGACGGATGCGTCCGGCCGGTACGAGATCGCCGACGCGCCGTCCGGGGCGCAGCAGGTGCGGGTGCGGCTCCTGGGGTTCGCGCCGCTCACGCAAACGGCGCAGGTGCCGGCGGGGGAGGCGGTCACCCTCGACTTCCAGCTGGTCGCGGCCGCGGTGCAGCTCGAGGGCGTCGTCGTCGTCGGGTACGGCACCCAGGAGCGACGCGACCTGACCGGCGCGATCGCGTCGGTCTCCGCCGAGCAGATCGCGGAGGTCCCGACGTCCAACCCGATGCAGGCGATCCAGGCCCGGGCGCCGGGCGTAGACGTCGTGGCCGGCGGCAGCTACCGCCCCGGCGTGCCGATGAACGTCACGGTGCGCGGCGTGCGGTCCATCGCGGCGGGGAACCAGCCGCTGTACGTGGTGGACGGGGTGCCGCTCGCGGGCGGCATCGAGGATTTCAACCCCGCGATCATCCAGTCGATCGAAGTGCTGAAGGATGCGTCGGCGACGGCGGTCTATGGGAGCCGCGGCTCCAACGGCGTCATCCTCATCACCACGCGCCGCGGGGCCGCGGGCGCTCCCGACAACAGCATCCACGTCTCCTACGACGCGCAGTACGGCGGGCAGAGCGCGCTGCACCTCGTGGACATGATGGACGGCCCGCAGACGATCGCCGAGCGACGCGAGGCGTTCCGCTCGGCCGGTCGCCCCACGGATGACGCGAGTGTGTTCACGCCCGACGAGCTGCCGCAGGTGCAGTGCGCCACCGATGCCGCGTACCAGGCCGCGCATCCGGGGTGCTCGACCGGCACCGACTGGCAGCGGCTGGTGCTGCGCACCGGCTACCAGCAACGCCATCAGCTCGCCCTCACCTCCGTCGCCGGCAACTCCAGGCTCGCGCTCACCGGCAGCTACTTCGACCAGGACGGCATCACGATGGGGCAGGGGTATCGCCAGTACTCCGGCACGGTGAGCTTCGAGAACACCTACCGGCGGCTCCGGATCGGCGTCACGGCTACCGGCACGCGGTCGATCGCGGACATCGGCGCGGACGCTTCGTTGTGGGGCGAGGCCCTGGCGAACAACCCGCTCGGGCTGCCGTACGACAGCGCCGGCGTCCCCTCCGCCACGCTCTGCAGCGTCTGCACCCTGAAGATCAAGCCGACGCCCGACGCGCTGCGCGTGAACCCGCTGCGCCAGGCCGAAGGCTTCGTGCGCCAGCAGACCCGGAACCGGCTGTTCGGTTCGGTGTTCGCCGAGCTGCAGCTGGGCCGCGGCTTCTCGTATCGCGTGAACTTCGGCCCCGACCTCGGGAACCGCATGGACGGGCAGTTCCAGGGCGCAAACGTGGTGCTGAACCAGGCGCCGATCGGCAACGCCCAGGCGCAGCGCACCGACGCCGAAGAGTTCGCCTACACGCTGGATCAGTTGCTCCTGTGGAATCGCACCGTGGGGAATCACCGCTTCGACGTGACCCTGCTGTACGGCATCCAGACGGACCGCTCCACCACCACCACCGCCGAAGCCCGCAACCTTCCCTACGACGACCAGCTCTGGTACAACCTGGGCACCGGCGAGAATCCTCAGCCACCCCAGAGCACGCTCAGCGTGTGGAAGCTGGCCTCGTACATGGGCCGCATCAACTACGCCTTCGCGAACCGCTACCTGGTCACGGTGACCGGCCGGTATGACGGCTCGAGCCGCCTGGCGGCAGGGCACAAGTGGTCGTTCTTCCCCTCGGTCGGCCTGGGTTGGCAGCTGGGCGAGGAGCCGTTCATGCGCCGCTTCGGGTTCATCTCCGGCCTGAAGCTGCGCGCCAGCGGCGGCACCACCGGCAACACCTCCATCAGCCCGTACCAGACGTGGGGCGGCCTGGACCGCACCCGCTACAACTTCGGCAGCGCCAGCGCCGCCGGTTACCGCCCGGGTGCCATCCCCAACCCCGACCTCGTCTGGGAGCGAACGGCCAAACTCGACGCCGGCGT
>DASPXE010000209.1:0-7011 GCA_035637455.1 Gemmatimonadales bacterium | reverse complement strand
CGCCGCCGCGACGCTCCGGTCTCAGCGTCCCGGGCCCGTCGTCAACCTGCTGCGGCTCGCCGGCTATGGCCTGGCCGCGATCGCCCTGGCCGTCGGGATCGGGTCGCTCATGGTCGTGATCGACCCCGGCGAGGTCGGCGTGCGGCACGCCTTCGGGTACACCGACCCCGGGCCCCTGCTCGCCGGGATCCGGCTCGTTCCCCCCTGGTCCTCGATCGAGCGCTATTCCACGCGCGAGGAGCAGTGGCCCACCCGCGGCGAGCAGATCGAGGCGATCGAGGCGCTTTCGAGCGAGCAGATGGGCATGCATGTGGAGGTGTCGATCCGCTGGCAGATCGATCCGATGCAGGCGCCGAAGATCTTCACCGAGATCGGCGACGAAGACCAGATCCGCGGCGCCGTGCTCAACGCCATCCGCAAGGGGGTGCGTGACGGCATGGTGCAGTATTCGATCAACGACATCTCCAAGCGCACCCAGATCGCGAACACCATGGAAGGGCTGGTGGACTCCGCTCTGGTGACGCGACCCCGCGCCGGCGGTGGGAACTTTCGCATCGCCACCGTCACGGCGTTCTTCCTCCGCGACCTGCAACCGCCGCCCCAGGTGGTGCAGGCGATCAACAACAAGATCGCGCAGGAGCAGCAGATCGAGACCGAGCGACACCGCGTGGAAGTGGCCCGGCTCCAGACCGAGCAGCAGCGGCTCTTGAACCAGACCCTCTCCCCCGAGGCGCTCACCAAGCAGTGGATCGAGGTGCTGCACGACATGAAGAGCTCGAGCAATCTGATCATCTTCGTCCCGACCGAGGGCGGGTTGCCGCTGCTCAACATCGGCGACTTGCGCAAGAACCTGAAGCCCTGAGCCATGGCGCCGCCGGTCATCACCATCACCCGGCAGTACGCCTCGGGCGGGTCCGACGTCGCGCGCCTCGTGGCCGTCGGGCTGGCCTGGACGGTGATCGACAACGAGTTCGTGGACCAGGTGGCGCAGCGCGCCGGCCTGCCAGTCGAGGAGGTGGCGCAGCGCGAGGAGCGGGCGCCGGGGCTGCTCGAGCGGCTGGCCCGCACGCTCGCCGTGGCGTCGCCGGAGATGTTCATCTCGTCCGCCACCGCGCCGCGCGTCGAACAGGACGAGGCGACGATCGTGAAGATGACCGAGCGGGTGATCGCCGAAGCCGCGGCGCACGGCCGAATCGTGCTGGTGGGGCGCGGCGCGCAAGCCGTACTGGCCCAGCGGCCGGATGCCCTGCACGTCTACGTGGTCGCCCCGAAGCCGTGGCGCATGAAGCTCGCCGTCGAGCGACTCGGCGTGGACCCCGCGAGCGCCGCGCAGGTCGTGGACGAGACCGACCGCCAGCGCGACCAGTACGTGAAGACGTACTACGGGCGCCACCGCCACGACTTCGTGAACTACGACCTGGTGGTGAACACCGAGCGGCTGGGGCTGGACGGGGCGGCGGCGGTGATCGTGGCGGAGGCGCGGCGGCGGCGGTGGACGTGAGCGCGCTGGGGACGGCGTGCGCGGTGCCGGCGGCCTGCGCGCTGGTGTCGGGATGCGCGCGCGGGCCGGCACCCGCCCCCTCCCTCGCGGCCGAGAGCGCTCTACCCGTCGCGGTCATGCCCTTCGAGCCGTACGGGGGATTGCTGTACGTGCGCGGTGTGGTCAACCGCGATTCCGCCTGGCTCATTCTCGACACCGGCACCTCCCACACCGGTCTCGATCGCGAGTGGGCGTGGACCACCGGGGCCCTCCCGGTGGCGGCTCCCGGGGCTCCCGCCCCTCAAGTCGCCGAAACGGCGTCGGCCGCGGTCGTCGATACGATGCACCTCGCGGGTCTCGCGCTGGCGAACTATCAGGTGGCGCTGTACGCCTTGCGCGGCGTCAGCGAAGCGAGCGGGCGGCCCGAGCGGGGGTTCGTGGGGCACGACGTGCTGCGACGCTTCACGGTGGAGATCGACTACCGCGAGCAGCGCGTACGGCTGTACGACCCGGCGCGCTACCGCTACGCGGGGTCCGGTACCATCGTGCCCTTCGCCGCTGACGACGACCGGCCGCTGCTGCACGGGTCCATCACGGTCCCGGGCCGCCCTCCGATCCCGGCCCGGTTGCTGCTCGACACGGGGGCGTCCGGTCTGTGCTTGATCCTGACCGTCCCGTTCGTGGAACGTTACGGCCTGGCGGGGGCCGTGTCGCCGGCCATCGAGGCGCCGATCGGTACCGGGCTGGCCGGGCAGTTGCGTGGGACTCTGGTGCGCCTGAAGGAGCTGCGGCTCGCCGGCTTGCGCGTCGCCTCCCCCACCACAGGGCTGGGCGGCGAGCGTACGGGATTCCTGGCCCGTTCGGATCTGGACGGTGTCATCGGAAACCCGGTGTTCGAGGACTCGCGCCTGATCGTGGACTATGCGCGCCGCCGTGTCATCATCGAGCCGCGAGCCGCGGCGCGGTGCGACTACGACATGAGCGGGTTGCGGCTGACGGCCCAGGGGCCCGAGCTCCGGCACATTGCGGTCGAGTACGTCGTCCCGCACAGCCCGGCCGAGCGCGCCGGCATCCGGGTCGGCGACGAGCTGCTGCTCATGGACGGGCATGCGGTGGGCGATGCCGGCCTGAGCGACGTGCGCCGGGCGCTGCGCGTCAACGGCGCGCTGCGCCGCCTCGTCCTGAGGCGCGACGCCGACACGATCCGCGTGACGCTCCAGCTGCGGCGTTTGCTGTAGCGGGATACTGAAAACGTACAAGGCTCCCTGCCGCAACGTACAAAGCTCGCTGCCGTGGTGATTCCCACGCTGAAGCGTGGGCTCGGCGAGACACTGTGCTAAAGCACACTACGCTTCAGCGTTCTGCCGTGCCGAGCCCATCCTTTTAGGATGGGAACGTCCGACGCTCAACCCCGTTTCGAGCATCCTGTTAGATGGCCGCTACGCGGTCCGCCGCAGCTCCGGCACCCGCCACGCCGCCAGCACCACTGCCAGCGCCGTCGCCGCGCCTCCCAACGCGACGGCGGCCGGCGTGCCGATCCGCTCAGCGAGCGCACCCATTTGGAAGGAGCCGAGGGGCGCGAGGCCCACGAACACGAACGAATGGAACCCCATCACCCGCCCGCGCAGCTGGTCGGGCACGATTTCCTGGATCGTCGTGTTGGCGAGCGCGTTGTTCACGATCATCGTGCCGCCGATGAGCGCCAGCAGCGCCACGGACAGGAGATAGACCTTCGACAGGGCGAACGCCACGAGCAGCAGCCCGAACGAGGCGCCGGCCGCGATGAGCGTGGGGCCCTTCCGGATGCGGCGGTCGAGCGACGCGACGGCGAGCGCGCCGATCAGCGCCCCGATGCCGACCGCCGTCATCATGACGCCGTAACCCGTGGCGCCCCGATGCAGCACGTCGCGGGCGAACACCGGCATCATCACCAGGTAGGGGAACCCGAAGATGCTGAACACCGCCATCAGGACGACGACCGTCCAGATGCGCCGGTCGCTGCGGATGAACGCGACCGCCTCGGAGAGTCCCGCCCAGGCGGACCCCCTGCGGGAGTCCGCGACGTACGGTGGGAGACGCATCGCCAGGAGCCCCCCGATCACCGCCAGGTAGCTCACCCCGTTCATGAAGAAGCATACGCCCACGCCCAGTGCACCGATGACCACTCCCGCCACCGCCGGGCCGACCACGCGCGCCGCGTTGAATGCCGAAGAGTTGAGCGCGATCGCGTTCATCAAGTCTTCCTTGCCGACCAGGTCGACGATGAACGCCTGCCGGGCCGGGATATCGAACGCGTTGACGACGCCCAGGAACGCGGCGAGAGCGGCCACCTGCCACACGGCCACCGCCCGGGTCCACACGAGCCAGGCGAGCGCGAATGCCGGGAGCATGGACAGCGACTGTGTGAGAATCACCAGCCGGTGCTTGTTGGTGCGGTCGACGATCACACCGCCGTAGAGCGTAAGCAGCAGCACACCGAGCGAGCCGAGCGCCGAGACGAGGCCGACGTAGAAGGGCGAGTTCGTCAGCTCGAGGACCAGCCACCCCTGGGCGACGTTCTGCATCCAGGTGCCGATGAGAGAAACGCCCTGTCCGAGAAAGAACAGCCGGAAGTTGCGGTGGGAGAGCGCCCCAAAGCGAAACCCGCGCGCGGGCTCGTCCATTGCGGGAAAGCTCGCAATCGCCCGATATTTGTGGTAGGGAGCCGATGAAATACACGACGTACAGCCGCTACCTCCCCGAGCTGGCCGACACGATCAACCTCCAGGGCCTGCTCGATCAGCTCGCCGACTTTCTGCTCCAATCGGGCTTCGCCGGAGGCGCGTACTCCCACCCGTTCTGGGGCGAGTTCGGGGAGGACGACTCCGACCGCTCGCTCGACGCCTTACGCCAAGCGATCCTCCAAGCATTGATGGAGTCGGGACAGCTCACCCCCGAAATGCTCAAGCTGCTGCGTGGCGAGTCCAGCGGGGACGCCGAGCGCGACGCCGACCTGCAGCGCCAGCTGTCGGAGCTGCTCGACAAGATCGTCCAGAAACTGATGGAGGAAGGCTACCTGAACGTCAGCGAGGCGCCGAAGATGCCGTCGGGGCAGCAGCCGCTGTTCGGCCCCGGTGGGATGGCCAAGGAAGCCGCTCAGCAGGTGCAGTTCAACCTCACCGAGAAGGGCATCGATTTTCTCGGCTACCGGACCTTGAAACACCTGCTGGGGAGCATCGGGAAGTCGAGCTTCGGCGCCCACGACACCGAGCACCTCGCCACCGGGATCGAGGCCGAGGCCGTCAGCAAGCCGTACGAGTACGGCGACACGCTCAACCTCGACGTCAATGCCACGCTCACGAACGCCCTGCAGCGCGAAGGCCTCGGCGTGCCCATCAACCTCGAGTACGACGACCTGATGGTGCACCAGGCGGAGTACCGGTCGTCGTCGGCGACGGTGTTGATGCTCGACTGCTCGCATTCGATGATTCTGTACGGCGAGGACCGCTTCACGCCGGCCAAGAAGGTGGCGCTTGCGCTCACGCACCTGATCCGCACGCAGTTCCCGGGCGACACCTTGCGGGTGGTGCTGTTCCACGACACGGCCGAGGAGATTCCGCTCGCGCAGCTGGCGCGGGCGCAGGTGGGACCCTATCACACCAACACCGCCGAAGGGCTCAAGCTGTCGCGCCGCATGCTCATGTCCCAGCGCAAGGACATGCGGCAGATCATCATGATCACCGACGGTAAGCCCTCGGCGCTCACACTCCCCGACGGCAAGATCTACGTCAACTCGATGGGGCTTGACCCCCAGATCCTCCAGGCCACCTACCGCGAGGTCGCGCTGTGCCGGCGCAGCGGCATCCTCATCAACACGTTCATGCTGGCGCGGGACCGGAGCCTGGTCGAGTTCGTGAAGAAGGTCTCGGCGATCTGCCGTGGCAAAGCCTACTTCACGAACACGATGACGCTCGGGCAGTTCATCCTGATGGATTTCATGCGGAGAAAGACCCGACGGGTGTCGTAGCAGCGCGTGGTATAACCAGGTGCGGGCTGATAGCCGCCCTGCTCCTGGCAGGGTGCCGCGAACCTGCCGCGCCAATGGCACCGGTGGCTTCGGTCGTCGTCACGCCGGACAGCGCGACCGTGCTCGCGCGCTCCACGCTGCAGCTGCAGGCAACGCTGCTCGACTCGGCCGGTCGTCTCCTCACCGGGCGCGGCGTCCATTGGACCAGCTCCGACCCCTTCGTGGCGACGGTGTCGTCAACGGGCCTTGTCACCGGCGTGGGCAACGGCCCCGCGATCATCACGGCCACCGCCGAGCAGAGGAGCGGTGCCGCACGACTCACCGTTTTCGCCCCCGTGGCATCCGTGACCGTGGACCAGGGCGACCAGACCATCGTCGTCGGGGGAGCAGTGCAGCTGTCGGCCACGCCCCGCGACTGGCGCGGGGTCGTGTTGGCCGCGCGGGTCGTCGCCTGGTCCAGCTCGGACCCAGGGACGGTCAGCGTTACGCCCACGGGCGTCGTGACGGGGCAGGCACCCGGCAGTGGTGTGCTCACGGCCACTAGCGAGGGGCAGACTGGATCGGCCACGATCGCCGTGGCAATCCTGGAGCTCCGCGAGCTCGCCCCAGGACTCTCCACTCATACCTGCGGCGTGACGCCAGGCGGCGCCACGTTCTGCTGGGGGAGCGACGCTTACGGACAGCTCGGCAACGGCGCGGCCGGCGACGACGCCACCGCCATGCTGACCAGGGGGGACCATAGCTTCGTTACGGCCAGCGGCGGCGGCCGGTTCACGTGCGGGGTGGTCGCGGGTGGGGCCGCCTATTGCTGGGGCAGCGGATCGCGCGGGCGGCTCGGCAACGGGTCGGTCACAGGGAGTCCGACGCCCGTCGCGGTCGCGGGCGGATTGTCGTTCCGGACGCTGTCCGCCGGGTTCAGCCACACCTGCGCGCTCAGCGACGAAGGCGCCGCGTATTGCTGGGGCGACAACGGCACGGGACAGCTCGGAACGGAAACCGTGAAGCTCAGCCTGACACCGATCCGTGTGGCCGGTGACGTGTCGTTCGCCGCCATCACAGGCGGGGACGGCTTCACTTGCGCCCTCGCGGCTCAGGGCACGACCTATTGTTGGGGCAACAACCAGGCCGGTCAGCTCGGAAGCGGCGGACCTTTGCTGAGCGCGCGTCCCCTCCTCGTGCAGGATGCGCCACCGTTCAGCGAGCTCAAATCGGGCGCCCGCCACAGCTGCGGCCTGACAGCCGAGGGCGCTGCGTACTGCTGGGGCGACAATCGCTCGGGCGCGCTGGGCGACGGCTCGACGCGTCCCTCCTCGACTCCCGTGCCTGTCGCAGGCGGGCTGGCCTTCAGCGCCATCAGCGCTGGCTCGGATTTCACCTGCGGGGTCACGACCGACGGCCGCGCGTACTGTTGGGGGGACGACAGCGGCGGTCGACTCGGCACTACCCCAGCCCCTGAGTCGTGCGACGGCAGTCCGTGCAGCACCGTGCCGCTCGCCGTGTCGGGCGGGCTCCGGTTCGCGTCGGT
>DASPXE010000208.1:0-31253 GCA_035637455.1 Gemmatimonadales bacterium | reverse complement strand
CTCGAGCCCTGCGCCCACTATGGTAAGACGCCGCCCTGCACCGATGCCATCGTCGCCGCCGGGGTGGCGCGAGTCGTCGCCGCCGTCCGCGATCCCGACCCGCAGGCACGAGGCGGGGCGGAGGTGCTGCGCGGCAAGGGTGTGGCCGTCTCGTTCGGTGTGCTGGCCGAGGCGGCGGCGGCGCTCAACGCGCCGTTCCTGTTCGCGCACACGCTGGCCGAGCGGCCGTTCGTCGCCCTCAAGCTCGCGACCTCGATCGACGGCCGGATCGCGGACGCGCACGGCAGCTCGCGCTGGGTGTCGGGTGAAGCCGCGCGCGAGTACGTGCACTGGCTGCGCGCGGGATTCGACGCCATCGCCGTGGGCGGGACGACGGCCCTGCGGGACGACCCGCAGCTCACGGTGCGCGGTCCGGTCACGCCGCGGCGGCCGCCCGTGCGCGTCGTCTTCGACCGGCGCGCGATGCTGAACGAGTCCGCGGACCTGGTGAAGACGGCGCGCGAGGTGCCGACCTGGGTGATGGCGTCGCCCGACGCACCGGTCGCGAGCGTCATGTTGCTGGAGCGGAGCGGCGTGCGAGTGTTCCGACCGGCGTCGCTCGCGGACGGCCTGCGGATGCTGCGCAGCGCCGGGATCCACTCGGTGTTGTGTGAGGGGGGAGGGGCGCTCGGCGCCAAGCTGCTCGCCGAAGGGCTCGTCGATCGGCTGTACTGGATCCAGGCCCCGGTGTGGCTGGGAGAGGGCGCCGTCCCGGCGTTTCCGGGCATGGCGGCAGCGCCGCTCCCCGAGGCGCCGCGCTGGACGCCGGTGGAGCGGCGCGCCATGGGCCCGGATACATTATTGGTATTGGACAGGCGGCTATGTTTACCGGAATTGTGAGCGCCATCGGGCGGGTCGCGCGCGTCTCGCGTAACGGGGGGAAAGGCCGGGGCGGAGGGAAGGGGGAAGGGGAACACGGCCTGGCTCTCACTATCCGCGCTCCGTATCGGGGCCTCAAACAGGGCGAGAGCGTCGCCGTCAACGGCGCGTGCCTCACCGTCGAGCGGGTCGTGAAGGGGGGCTTCACGGTCCACGTGATCGAGACCACGGCAGGCCGGACGCTGTTGGGCGAATACGCGACCGGTCGGAAGGTGAATCTGGAGCGCGCGGTGCGCGCGGCGGATCGTCTCGGGGGCCACATCGTGCAGGGGCACGTGGATGGCGTGGCGGTGGTCGAGCGGGCCGAGCGGCGGGGCGACGCGTGGGTGTACGACCTACGGGTGCCGCGCGACGTGCGCGAGATCGCCATCCCGCACGGATCGATCACGCTGGACGGCGTGAGCCTGACAATCAACGCGCTGCCCGGACCGGACCTGGTGCAGATCGCGTTGATCCCGTTCACGCGCGAGCACACGACGCTGGGAACGCTGCGCGTCGGCGACCGTGTTCACGTAGAAGGCGACACGCTGGGAAAGTACGTGAGGCAACTATGCCGCACCGCACCATAGAGCAGGCGATCGCAGACATCCGCGCGGGGAAGCTCGTCATCGTGGCCGACGACGAGAACCGCGAAAACGAGGGCGACCTCGTGGGCGCTGCCGAGCGGGTCACGCCCGAGATGATCAACTTCATGGCGACGCACGCACGCGGGCTCATCTGCCTGACGCTCATGCCGGAGCGGTGCCAGGCGCTGGGACTCACGCAGATGGCGGAGCACAACACCGAGGCGCACGAGACGGCGTTCACCGTTTCGATCGACGCGGCCGCGCGCTTCGGGGTCACGACCGGCATCTCGGCGCTCGATCGGGCGACGACCGTGCGCGTCGCGATCGATCCGGCCACGGTGCCGGGCGACCTGCGGCGGCCGGGCCACGTCTTTCCCCTGCGGGCGCGTCCCGGCGGCGTGCTGCAGCGCGTGGGCCAGACGGAGGCGAGCGTGGATCTCGCCCGGCTCGCGGGGCTCTACCCCGCAGGGGTGATCTGCGAGATCCTGAACCCCGACGGGACGATGGCGCGGCGGCCCGACCTGGAGCGGTTCGCCGAGCGGCACGGGCTCGCGTTCATCACGGTCGCGCAGCTCGTCGCGTACCGCCTCGCGAACGAGCGACTGGTGCACCGCGTCGCCCACGCGCGCCTGCCCACGCCGTACGGCGAGTTCACGATCATCGGCTACAGGAACGACGTGGATGCGGCGGAGCACGTGGCGCTGCTGTACGGCGACGTGGCCCGGCAGCCGCGCGTGCTCGTGCGCATGCACTCGAAGTGCCTCACGGGCGACGTGTTCGGCTCGGCGCGGTGCGATTGCGGTTGGCAGCTGCACAGCGCGATGCGCATGATCGCGGCCGAGGGCCGCGGCGTGGTCGTATATCTCGATCAGGAAGGCCGGGGGATCGGCCTCCTCAACAAGCTCAAGGCGTACGAGCTCCAGGACGCGGGCCACGACACCGTGGACGCCAACCGCGAGCTCGGCTTCAAGCCCGACCTCCGGAACTACGGCATCGGGGCGCAGATCCTGCTCGACCTCGGGCTCTCCTCCATCCGGGTGCTCACCAACAACCCGATGAAGCTGGTCGGGCTCGAGGGGTATGGGTTGGAGATCGTCGAGCGCGTCCCGATCGTCATGACCCCCTCGGACGAGAACCGCTCCTACCTCGACGCCAAGCGGGACAAGCTCGGCCACCTGCTCACGCACTGACCGTGGCCGAGCTCCAGGGTTCGCCCCGCGCGCCGCGTCAGGTCCGCGTGGCCGTGGTCGTTGCCCGTTACAATGAGATCGTCACCGGCCGCTTGCTGGAGGGCGCGCGGCAATGCTTGCGCGAGAAGGGCGTGCCCGAGGCGCAGGTCGACGTGGTGTGGGTGCCGGGCGCATTCGAGCTGCCGGTCGCGGCGGAAACGGCGGCGGCGAGCGGCCGGTACGGGGCCATCGTGGCGCTCGGCTGCGTGATCCGGGGCGAGACGCCGCACTTCGAGTACGTCGCGGGCGAGGCGGCGCGTGGGCTTGGCAACGTCGCGCTCGCGCATCGGCTCGCCGTCGGGTTCGGAGTGCTGACGACGGAGTCGCTCGAGCAGGCGATGGCGCGGGCGGGCGGCGCCGCCGGTAACAAGGGCTACGAGGCGGCGGAAGCGGCGCTCACGACGGCCGACGTCCTGGCCCAGTTGACCCGTGCAGCGCCCCGAGACTAAAGCGCGGGCCCGCGCGCTGCAGCTCCTCTACGCATGGGAATTGTCGGGTCGCCCGTCGATCGAGACGGTGGTCGCGCGCGTCGCCGGCGGGTTCGGCCATCGACCCGACGGGTTCGACCGCGGCGCAGACCTCGCGGCCAAGGCGATCGCGGGGCTCCCCGAATTCGATCGGCGCGTCGCCGACGCGGCCGAGCACTGGCGCCTCGAGCGGGTGGCCGTGGTGGAGAAGAGCATCCTGCGCCTGGCGCTCGCCGAGCTCGCCGAGGGGGCGACGCCCCCGCGGGTCGTGATCGACGAGGCGGTGAAGCTCGCCCACTGGTTCGCGGGCGCCAAGGCGCCCGCGTTCGTCAACGGCGTGCTCGACGCGGTCGCGCGGGAGTACGGCGCGCTGTGAGGATCCTGGTGGTCAACTGGAACGACCGCGAGAATCCGCATGCCGGCGGTGCCGAAATTCACCTGCACGAGATCTTCGGTCGCCTGGCCGGGTGGGGGCATACCGTCGACCTTGTGGCGAGCGGCTGGCCCGGCGGCGCGACCCAGGCCGTCCTCGATGGGATGGGCGTGCACCGCTCGGGGGGGCGCCACAGCTTCGCGCTGCGGGCGCGCGGCGCGGTGCGGCGGCTGCTCCGCGCGCGCTCTTACGACATCGTCGTCGAGGACATCAACAAGCTGCCGCTCTATCTGACCCAGCTCACGGATCTGCCGTGTTACGTGATCGTGCCGCACCTCTTCGGCACGACCGCGTTCGCGGAAGCGAGCTGGCCGATCGCGGCGGTCGTGTGGGGCGCCGAGCAGCTGATTCCGCGGGTGTACCGGCGCGCGGCGTTTCACGCGATCTCCGACAGCACGCGCGATGACCTGGTGCGGCGCGGGATCCCGCGGCAGCGGGTCGAAGTCATTTACCCGGGCGTCGATGCGGCGTGGTACTCCCCGGACGGCGGCACGCCGCGGGCGGGCGCGCCGACGTTCTTGTACGTGGGGCGTCTCAAGCGTTATAAAGGAGTGGAGACGGCGGTCCGGGCCCTCGCCCTGGCTCGGGCGCGGCGCCCCGACGTGACGCTCGAGATCGCGGGGCAGGGAGACGACCGCCCCCGGCTCGAGCGGCTGGTGCGAGCGTTGGGTCAGGTGGAAGCGGTTCGGTTCCTCGGGTTCGTGCCGGACGAGGCGAAGCGCCGTTTGCTGCGCCGGGCGTGGGCGGTGGTGCTCCCGAGCCTGAAAGAGGGTTGGGGCATCTCCAACGTCGAGGCGGCGGCGTGCGGCACGCCGGCGCTCGCTTCGGACAGCCCCGGGCTGCGGGAATCGGTGCGCCACGGGGAGACCGGGTTCCTCGTTCCGCACGGCGACGAGCGGGCGTTGGCGGATCGCATGCTGGCGCTCGCCGCCGATCCGGCGCTGGTATCTCGCTTGGGGCGAGGGGCCCGCGCGTTCGCCGAGCAGCTGTCGTGGGAGCGCGCGGCCCGGGCCACCGAGGCGCATCTCGAGCGCGTTATCGCTCAGGGGGGTTGACCATGCGCATCACGATCACCGCACGCCACTGTGAGATCCCGGACGAGCTGCGCACCCGGGCGCGGGCGCTCGTGGAGCGGTTGAGCCGGGTCGCGACGCGGCCGCACGACGGGCAGGTGCTCTTCAGCGCGGACCACGGCACGCCCACCGTGGAGGTACGGGTCCACGCCGGGCGTGGCGTGGTGCACGTCGCCACGGCCGAGGGGGAAGATCACCGCTCGGCACTCGACCTCGCCGTGGCCCGGGTGCGCCGCCAACTTGGCAAGGCGGCGCCGAAGCGGCGCCGTGTCGCGGCCGCCCGCCGCGCCGTCGGGCGTGAGCCCCGGTGACGGGACCCCGGGTGCGCGACCTGCTCGAGCGCAAGGGTGATCCCATGCAGCTCGAGGCGCTGACGGGGGACGTGGGCCTAGACCGTCTCATCCCGACGCCGGAGGCGTCGAGCCCGGGCCTCGCGCTCGCGGGCTACACCAAGCGATTCGCCGCGCACCGCATCCACGTGCTGGGCGAGACGGAGATCACGTACCTCGCCTCGCTCGGCGCCGCCGAGCGCCGCGCGTCGCTCGAGACCTTCTTCCGGTTCGACCTGCCGTGCGTGGTCATCTCGAAAGGGCAGGACCCGCCGCCCGAGCTGCTCGAGCTCGCGCGGGCCCAGGGGATCCCCGTGATCCGCACGCGGCTCAAGACCGCCGAGTTCTACCGCCGCCTGAAGCCGTTCCTCGACGACGCCTTCGCGCCCACCACGACGGTGCACGCCTCGCTCGCCGACGTGTTCGGCGTGGGCCTGCTCTTCCTCGGTCGCTCCGGGATCGGCAAGAGCGAGTGCGTGCTCGATCTCGTCGAGCGGGGCCACCGGCTCGTCGCGGACGACGTCGTCCACGTCACCCGCCACGGGACCGACGTGTTGATCGGCCGGGGGCACGAGCTGGCACGGCACTACATGGAGATCCGGGGGGTGGGCTTGATCGACATCCGGGCGCTGTTCGGCGTCCGCGCGGTGCGCCAACAGAAGCGCATCGAGGTCGTGGTGCAGCTCGAGGACTGGGACGCCGGGCGCGAATACGACCGCACCGGGCTCGATGGGCAGACGACGCAGCTGCTCGAGATCACGGTCCCGCTCGTGACCGTCCCCCTCAACCCGGGCAAGAACCTCACCGTCATCTGCGAGGTGGTGGCGATGAACCACCTGCTGCGCTACAGCGGCGTGGACTCGGCGAAGCATTTCAACGAGCGGTTGCTCAAGCGGATGGCAGAGCAGCGCGAGCTGCAGCAATACCTGGAGGAGGATTATGAGTGAGCCGCTGCGCGGCGTGATCGTCTCGCACGCGGCCGTGGCGCAGGCGCTGAAAGCGGCGGTCGCGGCCATCACCGGTGTCGAGGACGCCCTGGTGCCGGTGAGCAACGAGGGCTGCGATTCGGGCGCGCTGACGGCGCGGGTCACCGCGGCGATCGCCGAGCAGCCGGCGGTGCTGTTCGTGGACCTCCCCGGCGGCTCCTGCCTCACCAGCTCCATCCGGCTCGCCAAGGGCAAGACCAACGTGGCCGTGGTCACGGGCGTCAACCTCGCGATGCTGCTCGATTTCGTGTTCCACCGCGACCTGCCGCCGCTCGAGGCCGCACGCCGCGCCGCGGAGGCGGGGAGCAAGGCGATCCGCACGCCGGCGGCATGAGCATCGTGCTCTACCGCATCGATGACCGTTTGATTCACGGTCAGGTGGTCGTGGGCTGGGGGCAGCCGCTCCACGTCGGGTTCATCGTAGTGGTGGACGACGCGGTGCACGCCAGCGAATGGGAGCAAGATCTCTACCGCATGGGCGTCCCGCCGCACATCGAGGTAGTGTTCGCGTCCACGGCCGAAGCGGCGCGGCGGCTGCCGGAGTGGGAAGCGGATCCGCGAACCGGGATTCTGGTCGCCGCCAGCATCGACGCGCTCGCGGCGCTCTCGAGCAACAGCCACCGGGTGACGCGGGTCAACGTCGGCGGCATCCATCACCAGCCCGGCCGCTCGGAGCGGCTGCGCTACGTGTATCTGAGCGACGCCGAGGCAGCCAAGCTCAGGGAGCTCGCGGCGCAGGGCGTCGAGGTCACGGCCCAGGACGTGCCCACCGCCCGGCCGGTGCCGCTCCAGGAGTTCGCGTGACGCTGGAGCTGCAGGTCTTCCTGCTCGTGTGGGGCACGCTCGTCGGGCTCGATCTCGTGAGCGTGCCGCAGATGATGATCGCGCGCCCGATCGTGGCAGGGCCCGTCGCCGGGGCGATCCTCGGCGATCTCGCGACCGGGCTGCAGCTCGGCGTCCTCTTCGAGCTGTTCCAGTACGATGTGATGCCAATGGGCGCGGTCCGCTATCCGGAGTACGGTCCGGCTACCGTCGCCGCGGTGAGCACGGCGCACGCGGCGGCCGGGACGCTGGGGCTCGGGCTCGGCGCGCTGGTGGGGCTCGTCACGGGGATGCTCGGCGGGATGAGCATGTCCGTCGTGCGCCGCGCTACCGCACGTGCCGTGCAGGCCGTCGCTGGCCGGCTCGAGGCAGGGGACGTGCACCTGCTGGTGCGGCTGCATGTCACGGCAATCGTGCGCGACGCGCTCCGGGCGGCAGCGGTCACCGCGGCCGGGCTCGGGCTCGCGCAAGTCGTGCGCGTGTACTTCGCCGGCACGCTGCCGCTGCGGGGCGTGACGTTGCTGGGTGTCGCGGCGGTCGCGGCCGCGATCGCGGCCGCGACCGCGGGAACGCTCCGGGTGGTGGGTCGTGGGGCGAACCTGGGTTGGTTCGTCGCCGGAATCGCCGGCGGCACGGTGCTGGCGTGGCTGCGGTGACCCGCGCGCCCCGTCCGCCGCTTGGCCGCAGCCTGCTGCGGCTGTTCACCGTGCAGGGCTCGTGGAATTACGAGCGCTTGCAGGGGATCGGCGTGGGCGTGGCCGAAGAGCCGTTGCTGCGCGATCTGCAGGCCGCGGGGAACGGCGCCGCGTACCGAGCGGCGGTGGCGCGCGGGGCGCACTTCTTCAACGCGCACCCGTACCTGTGCGGGCTCGCCGTGGGCGCCGCGGCGCGGGCCGAGCACGAAGGCGCAACGCCCGACCAGGTGGAGCGGCTGCGGAGCGCGCTGTGCGGTCCGCTCGGGTCGCTCGGCGACCGGCTGGTGTGGGCGGGGTGGTTGCCGGTGACGTCGGGCCTCGCCCTGATCGGCGTGGCGCTGGGGCTCGGGATGGGCGCGATTCTGGGCTTCCTGGTCGTCTACAACGTCGGCCACGTCGCGCTCCGGTGGTGGGCGCTGCGGGCGGGTTGGACACACGGCGTGCGCGTCGCGGCCGCTCTGCACCAGCCGTTGCTGCAGCGGGCCGCGGCGTGGAGCGGCCCGGCGATGGCGCTCGTGGTGGGCGCCGCCCTGCCGCTGTCGGCCGGCTACCTGGCCGCCGGGTTCACCGGGTGGGCGCGGGGCGCGCTGCTCGTGGCCGCGGCGGCCGGCTGCGCGCTCCTGTGGTGGGAGCGGGGGAGGCTCACGGGGCTGCGCTACGGCCTGGCGCTGCTCGCCGTCGCCGCGCTGGCGGGCTGGGTATGGCGGTGATCGAGCGGGAGGCGAAGATCGTGAACCCCCTGGGCATGCATGCGCGGCCCGCGGCGGAGTTCGTCAAAATGGCGAACCGGTTCAAGTCGGCTGTCCAAGTCCGCAAGGACGACCTCGCGGTGAATGGCAAGAGCATCATGGGGGTGATGATGCTCGCCGCCGAGTGCGGCTCGTCGGTCTTCATCCAGACCGACGGCGAGGACGCGGAAGCCGCCATGGCAGCGCTGTTGGCGCTGGTAGCCGACGGCTTTCACGAGATGCACCTGACGGCGGAGCTGCGGGAGGCGGAGCTGCGCGACGCCGAGGACAAAGCGGCGGAAGAGGACGTATGAGCGAGCGGCTGCTCAAGGGGATCGGCGTGTCCGCGGGGATCGCGGTGGGTCCCGCGGTCGTGGTGCGCTGGACGATGCCCGAGGTCCCGCACCGCGTCGTGCCCCGCTCACAGGTGGAGAAAGAGGTACGTCGGCTGCGCGCCGCGGTGCGAGACGTGAAACGCTACCTCCAGGACCTGAAGGCGAAGGCCGAGGATCGCGCCGGCGCCGACGAGGCGCGCATCTTCGACGCCCAGCTCCTCATGCTCGAGGACAAAGAGTTCCTCTCCGGCGTCGCGCACCTGATCCGCGAGAACCGCCTCACCGCCGAGAAGGCATTCGAGTTCAAGGCGCTCGAGGTGCGCGACATGTGGACCGCGACCGGCAGCCCACGCCTGAAGGACCGCCTCGCCGACTTTTCGGGCGTGGCGATCCGGGTGATCGAGCACCTCATGCATCGCGGCTCGGACGAGTTGTGGGAGGGGATCACTCAACCGTCCGTGGTGGTGGCGCGGGAGCTCGGCCCCGGGCTCACCGTGCAGCTCGATCGCGAGCACGTGGTCGGGCTGGTGAGCGAAGAGGGCACGCGCACCTCGCACGCCGCCATTCTGGCGCACTCCATCGGGATTCCGGCGGTGTTCGGCGTGGCGGGCGCGATGCAGCGGATCGAGCAGGGCACGACCCTGGTGATGGACGGCACGCGCGGCACCGTCCTCCTCAACCCGACGGCGCAGGAGATCGCCGAGGCGCAGGCGCGCGAGCGCCGGAGGCGCGAGCTCGCGTCCCAGCTCGAGGAGGTGGTCGGACAACCGGCCGTCACCACCGACGGTGTGCGCATCCTGCTGCGCGGCAACGTCGACCTCCCCGACGAAATCCGCGCCGCCCAGCAGCACCGGGCGGAAGGCGTCGGCTTGCTACGCACCGAGTTCCTCATCACCAGCCACACGACGCTCCCGACCGAGGACGAGCAGGCCGAGTACTTTCGCCGTGTGGGCGAGGCGTTTTCAGGACATCCTGTCGTGATCCGCACCTACGATCTGGGCGGCGACAAGCTGCCGGGCCCGTTCCGCGTCCAGCCCGAGGCGAATCCGCAGCTCGGCTGGCGGGCGATCCGCGTCTGCCTCGACCGCCCCGAGATCTTCCGGACGCAGGTGCGGGCGGCACTGCGCGCCGCGGCGCACGCCGACATCCAGGTGATGATCCCGCTCGTCACGCGGCTTGACGAGGTGGACCGCACGCGCGTGATCGTGGGCGAGGAGGCGGCGAACCTGAGGCGGGAAGGCGTCGAGGCCGCGTCGTCGGTTCCCGTGGGCGTGATGGTAGAGACGCCAGCGGCGGCGGTGATGGCCGATCGACTCGCGGCGGTGAGCGATTTCCTGAGCGTCGGCACCAACGACCTCACGCAGTACACGCTGGTCGTGGATCGCGGCAATGCGCGCCTCGCGGACCGCTTCAATCCGCACGACCCGAGTGTGCTGCGGCTCCTCAAGATGGTGGTCGACGCGGCGCACGCGGCCGGCAAGCCGGCGAGCGTGTGCGGTGAGATGGCCTCGGAACCGCTCTCGGCGTTCCTGCTGATCGGGCTCGGCTACGACACGCTCTCGGTGGCGCCGCCCGCGTTGCCGCTCGTGAAATGGATGGTGCGACGGGTGAGCGCGGCGCGCGCGCGCTCGGCGGCCGAGTCGGCGCTGGCCGCACGCACCGCCGACACAGTGCTCGACCTGCTCCGCCCCGCGCTCGCGGAGGCGGTGGACTTGAAGCTGCTCGATCCCGACGCCCGGTTGCCGGCGGGGCGGCGCGCCGCTAGCTTGAACGTCTAAACCCTCGTCGGATCACAAGATGCCCGCGCAACGCCACGTGTTCACGTCCGAGTCGGTGACCGAAGGCCATCCGGACAAGATCGCCGACCAGATTTCGGACGCCGTGCTCGACGCCATCATCGCCAAGGATCCCGCCGCCCGCGTCGCGTGCGAGACGCTCGTGACCACCGGGATGGCGGTTGTGGCCGGCGAGATCACCACGACCACCTACGTCCACATCCCCGACATCGTACGGGGCACCATCAGCGCGATCGGCTACACCGACGCGAGCTTCGGGTTCGACGCGCAGACCTGCGCGATCCTCACCACCATCGACCGCCAGTCCGGCGACATCGCTCTGGGCGTGGACCGGGGGGGCGCCGGCGACCAGGGGATGATGTTCGGTTACGCCTCAGATGAGACCGCGTCGCTGATGCCGCTGCCCATCGTGCTGGCGCACCGGCTCGCCGAGCGGCTCGCCACGGTCCGCAAGGCCGGGGATTTCCCCTGGCTCCGGCCCGACGGCAAGACCCAGGTGAGCGTGATCTACGAGGGCAGCCGCCCCGTCGGGGTGAGTAAGCTGGTCGTTTCCACGCAGCACTCCGACAAGATCGACAACGCCGAGCTGCGCGAAGGCGTCATCGCCCTGGTGGTGCGCCCGGTGCTCGGCGACACGGGCTTCGACGTGAAGGACGTGGACATCCTGATCAACCCGACCGGGCGCTTCGTGGTGGGCGGCCCCCAGGGAGATGCAGGGCTCACTGGCCGCAAGATCATCGTCGACACCTACGGCGGGATGGCGCGGCACGGCGGCGGCGCGTTCAGCGGCAAGGACCCCTCCAAAGTCGATCGCTCGGCGTCCTACGCGATGCGCTGGGTGGCGAAGAACGTCGTGGCCGCGAAGCTCGCCTCCCGCTGCGAGGCCCAGGTCGCCTACGCGATCGGCGTCGCCCAACCGGTCTCTGTGATGATCGACACCTTCCGCACCGGCGTCGTCCCCGACGAGGCGATCGAAGCAGCCGTCCGCGAGGTCTTCGACCTCACCCCCCTCGGCATCATCAAGGCGCTGAGCCTGCGGAACCCCATTTACCGGGCCACGGCGGCGTACGGCCACTTCGGCCGCACGCCGGAGAAGCGGCGCTTCGTGGACAAGGACGTGAACAAGGATGTCGACGTGTTCACCTGGGAGCAGACTAACCGCGTAGAAGACCTGCGGCTCGCCGTGCAACGCTCCAAGCACTACGCGTCGAAGCAGGTGACGGCGTGACGACGACGGCGCGGACGGCCCCGGCCTCCGATATCAAGGACCTGAACCTCGCCGCCGAAGGGCGCCGCCGCACGGAGTGGGCCGAGCGCTCGATGCCGGTACTGCGGCAGCTGCGCGAGCGGTTCGCGCAGGAGCGCCCGCTCGCCGGGCGCCGGCTGTCGGCGTGCCTCCACGTGACGACCGAGACCGCGAACCTCGCCGTCACGCTCCAGGCGGGGGGAGCGGACGTGGCGCTCTGCGCCTCCAACCCGCTTTCCACGCAGGACGACGTCGCGGCCCACCTGGTGCGGGATCACGGTATCAAGGTGTTCGCGATCAAGGGCGAGGACCACGCCACCTACTACGGCCACCTCCGCGCCGCGCTGGCGCACCGACCCGACATCACGATGGACGACGGCGCCGACCTGGTCGGGGCGCTGCATATGATCGCGCTGAACCGCCTCGACGACCTCGCGCCGCCGGTGCGGCAGTGGGTGGAGACGCTGTCACCGGCGGACCGCAAGGCGCTCGTCTCGGGGGTGATCGGCTCCACGGAGGAGACCACGACCGGCGTGATCCGCCTGAAGGCGATGGCGCGAGACGGCGTGCTCCAGTTTCCGGTGATCGCCGTGAACGACTCGGACACCAAGCACCTGTTCGACAACCGTTACGGCACCGGCCAGTCGACGCTCGACGGGATTCTGCGCGCGACGAACCTGCTGATCGCGGGGAGCACGGTGGTGGTGGCGGGGTATGGATGGTGCGGCCGCGGATTCGCGATGCGGGTGCGCGGCGCGGGGGCGACCGTTGTGGTGACGGAGATCGACCCACTCAAGGCGCTCGAAGCCCAGATGGACGGCTATCGGGTGGCGCCGATGGCTGAGGCGGCTCGCGTGGGCGACGTGTTCGTGACCCTCACCGGGAACGTCAACGTGATCCGGCTGGAGCATATGCGGGCGATGAAGGACGGCGCCGTGCTCGCGAACTCGGGCCATTTCAACGTGGAGATCGACCTGGAGGGCCTGAAGCAGGCGGGGCAGGGCCCGACGCGGGTGCGCGAGTTCGTGGACGAGTGGCGGCTCGATGGCAAGCGGATCTTCGTGCTCGCCGACGGGCGGCTGATCAACCTCGCGGCGGCGGAGGGTCACCCCGCGAGCGTGATGGACATGTCGTTCGCGAACCAGGCGCTCGCCGCCGAGTTCGTGGTGCAGCAGGCGCAGCGTCTCACGAAGGACGTGCACCGCATCCCCCGCGAGCTGGACGCCGAAATCGCGCGGCTCAAACTACAGGCCATGGGCGCTACCATCGACACGCTGACGCCCGAGCAGGAGAAATACCTCGCCTCCTGGGAGATGGGCACCTGACGGCCAACGTGATCCAGGTGCGAGTCGCGCATCTCGGGCTCGATCGCACCACCAACACCCCGGTGGTGATCCTGCAGGAGCAGGAAGGGGAGCGCGTGCTCCCCATCTGGATCGGGCCGGCCGAGGCGAGTGCCATCGCGATGGAGCTCGCCGGCGTCAAATTCGCCCGGCCGCTGACGCACGATCTCCTGAAGCAGGTGATCCTCGGCCTGGGTGCGGACCTCCGCAAAGTCATCATCACCCAGGTGAAGGACAACACCTACTACGCCGAGCTCCACATCTACCGCGGGGACGCGGTGATTCAGGTCGACGCGCGGCCGTCGGATTCCATCGCGGTGGCGCTGCGACTCAAGGCGCCGATCTTCACGACCGAGAACCTGCTCGCCCTCACGTCGGTCGAGACCGGCGAACCCGGCGGCGAGACCGGCACCGAAACGCTCGACCCCGACAAGCTCAAGTCGTACCTCCAGAACCTCGATCCTGAAGATTTCGGCAAGTTCACTCCGTAGCGCGCTCACCCTGGCCTGCCTGGTGGGCGGCGCCGGCGGCGATCTCCTCGCACAGCGGGTGGTGGTTTCGGGCCGGGTGGTGCACGGCGGGCCGGACGGCGCGCCGCTGGCGCGCGCCTGGGTCGTGCTGCACCGGGTGACGATGGGGGGGGGCGGCGGGCCGATCGATTCGACCCGCACCGACGGGCACGGCGCGTTCACGCTGACCATGGGCCGCCCCGACACGACGGCGATCTACGTCGTCTCCAGCTGGTACGACGGCATCGCGTACTTCTCCGAGCCGGTGACCGCCTCGCGGTCGCGCGCCGACCTGCGGCCGCTGCTCGTGTACGACACCGCGTCGGCAGGGCCGGGCGTGCAGGTCGCCCGGCGCTTGCTGACGGTCGCGCGGCAGCAGCGCGACGGGGCGCGGAGCGTGCTCGAGCTCGTCGAGCTGGTGAACCCCGGCCGCAAGACGCGCATCGCGGCGGACACGCTCCAGCCGACCTGGGCGGGCGCCATCCCGGCGGATGCGATCCAGTTTCAGGTCGCGCAAGGCGACCTCTCCCCGCAGGCGGTCGCGCTGCGCGGCGACCGCGTGGCGGTGTTCGGGCCGATCCCGCCGGGCGAAGCGAAGCAGCTGAGCTACGGCTACGTCCTTCCCGCGACCACGCCGCAGCTCGCGGTCCCCATCGATCAGCCCACCGCAGAACTGGATCTGCTCGTCGAGGACACCACGGCAATCGTGACGGCCCTACAGCTCGACACGCTCGGCGTGCAGGAGATCGAGACTCGTCGCTTCGCGCGCTACCGCACCCGTGCCCTGCCAGCCGGCGCGGCGGTCACGATCGTCTTTGCGGCCAGCCGCGGCTTCCAGGCGGCGTCACTCGTACCGTTCGTTGTGATCGTAGCGGCGGCGGCGCTCGCCGCGGGATTCGTGGTGGCGCTGCGAAAGAAGACGTCAGAGGTCAGACATCAGACGTCAGGGTGAACTGATGTCTGACGTCTGATGTCTGATGTCTTGCGCTCCGGAAGCGGTTTCGGTAGACTAGCGCCAGTTACAAAGCGAACGGGGAATCACGGAAGCCGGTGCGAGTCCGGCGCGGCCCCGCCACTGTAACGGGCATGTAGGGGCGCAGCACGCTGCGCCCGCGGCTCATCGCCACTGGGACACCACCGGGAAGGCGAGCCGAGCGCCCGAAGCCAGGAGACCTCTCCGTTCGCGCCACCTGTAGATCCCTCGCGGGAGGGATGGTGGCGCTGCGCACCGGGCGCAGACGCTAGCCCATCTCCGCTTCCGTCGGGGGTGGGTTTCTTGCTATGCGCCGCTGGGCACATCGCACCCACCTCGCGGGCCTGCTCGCGCTGGCTGTAGCGGCCTGCGCGGGGAAAGAGCGCCCCGCGTCCCAAGGCGGCATCGCCGTCACCGACGACGCGGGTCGGCGGGTGACGCTCGCTACGCCTGCGCAACGGATCGTCTCGCTGCTTCCATCGTTCACCGAATTGCTCTTCGCGATCGGCGCGGGTGACCGGCTCGTGGGCCGCACGGCCTGGTGCGACTACCCACGCGAGGCGCTCGCCGTGCCGAATGTCGGCGACGGCATGCCCCCCAACGTCGAAGCGGTAGCCGCACGCCGGCCGGATCTCGTCGTGCTCTACCGCTCCGGCCAGAACGTCCCGGCCGCGGAGCAGTTGGAGCGGCTCGGCATCCGGACGGTCCTCCTCGATCTCAACCTGCTCGAGGACTTGGGGCCTGCGGCCCGGCGCCTCGGCGTGCTTACGGCCCATCGCCCCGCCGCAGATTCCCTGGCGCGCGTGATGGACAGTGTGGTGTCCCAGCCCCCAGCCCCGAGCACTCGGTCCCTGGCGTTCATCGTCTGGGACAATCCCCCGATCGTCATCGGCGCGGGGAGCTACCTGGACCGCCTCGCCACGCTGGCGGGAGCACGCAACGTCTTCCACGACATCAGCTCGCCCTCGGCGCAGGTCTCAATCGAGACGATCGCCGCGCGCGATCCGGAGTTCGTCGCCGTCCTGTCGGACAGCACAGGGGCACCGCGCTATGCGGCCCGTCCGGAGTGGCAAGCGGTGCGCGCGGTACAGCAGAGACGCTTCCTGTTGCTTCCGGGCCAGCTGTTCGGACGTCCCGGGCCGCGCGTCGCGCAGGCCGTGCGCGAGCTGCGGCGACGCCTCGGCACCGCGCCGTGAAGTACGTCCTGCTCGCGGTTGCAGCGCTCGTGACGCTCGCCGCCGCGGTACTGCTCGGGCCCGCGGACGTGCCGCTCGGCGACATCGTGACTTCGCCGATCGTCTGGCAGCTCCGGCTCCCGCGCGCGGTGCTCGCGTTCCTCGTGGGCGGCGCGCTCGGGGTCTCCGGCGTCGGGCTTCAGGCGCTGGTCAGGAACCCGCTCGCCGACCCGTTCCTGCTCGGCTTGTCGGGCGGCGCCGGGCTCGGAGCGGTGGCGGCGATCGCCCTCAACCTCCCAGGGCCGTGGGCCCTGCCGCTCGCCGCGTTCGTCGGGGCGGTCGGCGCGATGGCGCTGGTGTACCGGCTCGGGCTCATCGGCGGTGCGGAGCTCGACCCCCGGGTGCTCCTGCTGGCCGGCGTGGCCGTGGGCGCATTCGCCGCGGCGGTCACGACCGCCCTCGTGTCGCTCGCCGAAGCCACGGAGCTCCGCAACGCGTTCCTCTGGCTCTGGGGCGGGTTCTCGGGCGCCTCGTGGACCACGGTGCTGGTCTTCGTCGTATACGCACCGCTGCCCCTCGTCGTCCTCGCCGCGGCGGCGCGGCCGCTCGACCTGCTCGCCCTCGGCGAGGAGCCGGCGCGGTACCTCGGCGCGGATGTGCGAACGCTGAAGCGACTCGTCTATCTCGCCGCGTCGCTCTTGACCGCCGCCGCGGTCGCGGTTGCGGGCGTGATCGGCTTTGTCGGGCTGATCGTGCCGCACCTGTGCCGCCTCGTGTGGGGCCGGCTCCACCGCACGCTCTTCCCGACCGCGTTCCTCGCGGGCGGAGTCTTGCTCGCAGCGGCGGACACGCTGGCCCGCACCGTGGTGGCCCCGCGCGAGCTGCCGGTGGGCATCGTGACCGCCCTGCTGGGTGTCCCCGTGTTCGCCTTCCTGCTGCGTCGATGGACGGTGAGCTGATCCTCGCGGTCAGCGGCATCACGTGCCGCTACCCGGGCGCCCAGCGCGACATTCTCCTGGACGTCTCGCTCGAGGTGCGCGCGGGCGAGTTCCATGCCGTACTCGGGCCCAACGGCAGTGGCAAGACGACCCTCGTTCGCGTCGCCCTCGGCCTCATCCAGCCCAGCAAGGGGCAAGCGAACATCTTGGGGCGACCGGCGAGCGCTTGGGCACGCCGAGATCTCGCCCGAGTCGTGGGGGTGCTTCCGCAGCGCGAGGACAACCTGTTCCCGCAGCGCGTGCGCGAGACCGTGCTGCTCGGTCGATATCCCCATCTCTCGCTCTTCGGCGGCGTGCGCGCGGCGGACCAGGCTGCCGTCGAGCGGGCGCTCGTCGCCTGCGACGCGGCGGACCTGGCAGACCGTTGGCTCTGGACGCTCTCGGGCGGGGAATACCAACGGGTTCGGCTCGCGCGCGCCCTCGCCCAGGAACCAAGGCTGCTCGTGCTCGACGAGCCCACCACGTCGCTCGACCTGCGCCACGACATGGAGCTGTTCGAGCTGGTGCGCGGGCTGGTGGACGCGCACGGGCTCGGCGCGATCATGATCACACACCATGTGAACCTTGCCGCGCGCTTCGCTGATCGGGTGCTGTTGCTCGCCGGCGGGCGCGCGGCAGCCGGCGGAGCTCCGGCGCAAGTCCTCACCCGTGAGGTCGTCGAGCGCGTCTTCGCCTGGCCGGTTGCGATCACCCTGTTCGACGGCCGGCCCCAGATGACCCCCCTGCGCAAGAAGGAGGACCGCCCATGAGAGCGTCGCTTTGCGGGTTACCGCTGCTCCTGCTGCCCGTGCTGCTCGGCGGGCAGCAGCCCTCTGACACGGTGGAGCTGAACCCTGTGGTCGTGACCGCTACTCGCCTCCCACGGTCGGCTGCCGGCGTGCCGGCTGCGGTCACCGTACTACGTGGCGCGGATCTCCGCGAGCAGGGGATCCAGACGGTGTACGAGGCACTGCGGCAGGTGCCTGGGGCGACGGTCGTGCAGACCGGCTCCTTCGGCGGCCAGACCTCCTTGTTCCTGCGGGGGGGGCAGAGCAACTACGTCAAGGTGTTGGTCGATGGCGTCCCGGCGAACCAGCCCGGCGGTTCGTTCGATTTCGCGAACCTGACGACCGAAAGCGTCGAGCGCATCGAGGTGGTGCGTGGCCCGGCCAGCGTGCTGTACGGATCCGACGCCGTGACGGGAGTCGTCCAGATCTTCACACGGCGTGCCACGGCCGCAAGCCACACCGAGGCGACTGTGCGAGGCGGCACATACGGGACGTTGACGTGGGACGCCGAGGCCTCCGGCGGGAGCCACGCGGCCAACTACTCCGTCTCGATCTCCCGCTTCGCGAGTGACGGGCTGTACGCATTCAACAATCGGTATCGCAACACCGTGGTATCGGGCCTGGCGCGCGTCGCGCCGGATGACCGTACCGACGCGACGCTCACGCTCCGCTACGGTGACGACGTATTCCACTTTCCGACCAACGGCGCGGGAGTGCCCCTCGACCACAACCAGTTCAGCTACGGGAGCGGGCCGACCCTGGGGCTCGACCTCGGGCACTCCTTCAGCAGGCGGTTCGAGGCGCGCTTGCTCCTCGCCACCAACGAGACCAACAGCGGGTTCGACGACCGGCCCGACAGTACCGCGGACAGTTCCCGATTTCAGAATCTCGACGACTTGCGGCGATCCAGCGCCGACCTTCGGGCGAACCTGTACTTGCCCTCGGGCCCGGTCGTGACAGTAGGGACGGCGGTCGAGCAGGAGCGTGAGCGAAGCTTCAACGTTTGCCAGATGTCATTCGGCGATTGCAGCACGCTGCCGATCGACTCAGCGCGCTGGAACGCCGCCTTCTATGCGCAGGCCGTGACCGACGCCGGTGCCCGAATCAGCCTGACCACGGGCGTGCGCTTGGAAGACAACCAACGCTTCGGCACCTACGTCACTTACCGCCTGGGCGCGGTCTACCGCCTCGGGGACGGGACCCGTGTCCGGGCGACCGCCGGCAGCAGCTTCCGCGAGCCGAGTTTCTTTGAGAACTACTCGACCGGTTTCACCGTCGGCAACCCCGATCTGCAGCCCGAGCACTCCCGCAGCTGGGAGCTGGGCCTCGAGCAGTCGCTCGCCCGGGCTCGGGCGAGCCTCTCGGCGACGTTCTTCGACCAGCGCTTTGTCGATATGATCGACTACAACCCGAGCGCGGCGCCGGGCGCTCCGAATTACTACAACGTGGCGGCCGCCGACGCGAACGGCCTGGAGCTGGGCATACGCTTCACCCCGCCGGGACGGGCATCGGTGGCCGGCAGCTACACCTACCTCCACACCGAGGTCACCAACCCCGGCTTCGATCCGTCGTCCGGAGCGTTGCTAGCGGCCGGGCAGCCGCTCACGCGCCGGCCCAAGCACTCGGCGCGGCTCGACGCCGGCTATCGGCTGAGTGAGCACGGTGCCATGTCGCTCGCCGTCACGTACGTCGGCGACCGGCAGGATCAGGACTTCTCCACGTTCCCGTTTCCACGTGTGACGCTCTCCAACTACACGCGCATCGATCTGGGCGCCCAGCTCGACGTGCGGCGGCCGCGTGGCGGCGCCCCCGGTTTCGCCGTCTCGGCGCGCGTCGAGAACGTGCTCGATCACGCGTACGAGGAAGTGAAGAACTTCCCCGCCCGCGGTCGCACGGTGCTCTTGGGCGGGCGTCTCGCTTGGGCACGGTGATGGAGCGGCAGCCTGGGCGCACCGCGCTGCGGGAGGGTGAGATGCCGCAGCCTGTGCTCATGGCCTGGAGCGGCGGGAAGGACAGCGCTCTGGCCCTGCAGGAGGTGCTGCGGGACGAGCGCTATCGCGTGGTCGCGCTCGTGACCACGGTCACGGCCGGATACGACCGGATCAGCATGCACGGCGTGCGTCGCGGCTTGCTGCACCGGCAAGCGCACACCATCGGCCTGCCGCTCCACGAGGTCCTGATCCCGCGCGATGCTTCGAACGCGGACTACGAGCGGCAGATGGAGGCGACCCTCACGGCCGCTCGGACCCGGTTTGCGACGCTCGAGGCCGTGGTGTTCGGCGACCTGTTTCTCGCCGACATCCGCGCGTACCGAGAGCGGATGCTCGCTCGGATCGGGATGCGGGGACTGTTTCCGTTATGGCTCCGCGACACTCGGGCGCTCGCGGCCGACTGCGTGCGGCAAGGGTACAAGGCGGTGCTCGTCTGCGTGGACTCGCGCGCCCTGCCGGGGGCGTTCGCGGGGCGGGAGTACGACGCGGCGCTGCTCAACGACCTCCCACCCGGCATCGACCCCTGCGGAGAAAACGGAGAGTTTCACACGTTCGTGTATGCGGGACCGATCCTGCGCGCCCCGGTGCCGCATCGGCGCGGCGAAATCGTGGTGCGGGAGGGGCGGTTTGTGTATTGTGATCTGGAGGAGATTCCGACGCCATGAGACGACTCTGCCTGCTGGGACTGGCGCTCGCCGCCGGGTGCAGCGACGCGCTCGAGCAGACGAGCTCGTCTGGGCAGGTGATCGCCGTCGTGAACTCGAACCACACCGTCTCGTTTGTCGCGGCGGCGGATCTGTCGGTTCGCACGGTGGATTTGCAGGCGGGCGGCGCCGCGATCACTGCCGCGGGTCGCGGCAGCACCGTGCTCGTGCCGCTCGGTTCCGCCGACTCGGTGGCCGTGATCAACAACGCCGGCCTCTGCACGACCGGCCTGTGCGTGCGCCCGGTGGTCGTCTTCCCCCTTGCGCGGGGATCCGGCGCAACGGGTGTGGTGATCCAGGACGACTCGATCGCCTGGGTCGCGAACCCAAAGCTCAACACGGTTACGCGCCTCAATTTCCTCTCGGGTGACACGATCAGCGTTCACGTGGGCGTGTATCCGCAAGCCGTCGCCTTCGTGCGGGGCCGCCTCTTCGTTGCGAACGGCAACGTCGTGAATGGCGCTCCGGCGGGTCCGAGCTGGCTCAGCTCGCTCGGCGGCTTCTCGGCCGACTCGATTCCGCTGTCCGGGGCGAACGCTCGCTTTCTCGCCGTCGGCGACGACAGCCTGCTGTATGTGGTGAACGCCGGCCACCCGACGCGCGGCGACGGCAAGCTCTCTATCGTCGACCCGGCGTCTCGCACGGAGCTCGTGGTCATCAACGGGCTGGGCGAGTCCCCGGGCGCCGCGGCCTTTCATCCGTCGGGCCGAGTGCTGATCTCCTCTGCCAGTGAGGGAATCCTGGAGGTGAATACCTTGACGCGGTCCGTAACGCGGGGACCGGGGCAGGGCTTGAAGCCCGGCGGCGACGGCGTGACCGGGCTGGCGATCGATCAGGGGGGCCGGGTATACGCGCTCGATGCCGGTGCCTGTACCAGCCCCGGCGTCGTGCATGTGCTGTCGGCGCCGCCGGACTACGACGAGCTCCGGGCCGTCGCGGTGGGCGTATGCCCGTCCGCCACCGCGCTGGCGGTCGTGCCCTAGGCGCGCCGCTGCCGTTACCTTTGACCTCATGGCGCTCGTCACTACCCCCGCGGTCGTCCTCCAGACCTATCGCTACAGCGAAACCTCCAAGGTGGTGCGGCTCGCGACCCGTGACCTGGGCGTGCAGAGCGCGATCGCCAAGGGCGCGCTGCGGCCGAAGAGCCGCTTCGGCGCGGGGCTCGAGCTGCTGAGCGAGGGAACGGCGCAGCTCTACTTCCGCGAGACGCGCGAGCTGCACACGCTCGCCGCGTTCGATCTCGCCAACTTGCGGCGCGACCTGGCGGCCGAGGTCGGGCGGTTCGCGGGGGCGACGGCGCTCGCGGAGGTGATGCTCAAGATGGCGCCTCCGGCGCCACTCCCCGCGGCGTACGACACATTCACCACCGCGCTCGACGCGCTCGCAAGCGCGTCCCCGGAAGCGATCGACGTCGCCGGAGTGCGGGGAATCTGGCTGCTCCTGGGCGTACTGGGCTTCGAGCCGTCACTCGTGGCGTGCGTACGGGACGGCACCGCCATTGCCCCCGACGGCCAGGACCCTGTGCCGTTCAGCGTCGCCGACGGCGGCGTCGCTTGCCCCCACTGCACGCCGACCCAGCCGTTCACGCGGCTGCCACGGCAGGACTATCGCGACCTTCTCGCCCTGACCGACGCTCGGGAAGAGCTGCCCCGGCTCGACGCGCAGCACGCCGCCGCCCATCGCCGCCTCGTCGCCCGCTTCGTGCGCCACCACTTCGGCGAGACTGGCGCCCTCTCCGCCCTCGAATTCTGGGAGCGTCGCGCGTGGGCCTCAACGCCCCCCACTCCAGTCCCATCCGCCGCTTCGTAATCGGCACCGCCGGCCACATCGACCACGGCAAGACGGCGCTCGTAAAGGCCCTCACCGGGGTCGACACCGACCGGTGGGAGGAGGAAAAGCGCCGCGGGATCACGATCGACCTGGGTTTCGCCCCCCTGCCGCTCGACGACCAAGTTCAGGCCAGCGTGGTAGACGTCCCAGGGCACGAGGGGTTCGTCCGCAATATGCTCGCGGGGGCGACGGGCATCGACGTCGCCCTCCTCGTGGTCGCGGCCGACGAAGGAATCATGCCGCAGACGGAGGAGCACCTGGCCATCGTCGAGCTGCTCGGCGTGCCCCGTGGCATCCCTGTCATCACCAAGCGGGACCTGGTCGAGCCCGAGTGGCTCGACATGGTGCGGGCGGAGGTGAGCGAGCGCCTCAAGACGAGTCGGGTTCGCTGGGAGGATCCGGTCACCACGTCGGCGGTGACCGGGGAGGGATTGGATGGGCTCCGCTCGGCGTTACGGCAAGTCGCGGAAGACCTGATCGAGCGGCCGGCGGCGGACTTGTTCAGGCTGCCCATCGACCGGGTGTTCGCCGTGGCGGGAGCGGGTACGGTGGTCACCGGGTCCACCTGGAGCGGCACGGTGGCGGTAGGCGACGCCGTGCGGCTCTTGCCCCTCGAGCGCGAGGCGCGGGTGCGCTCCATCGAAGTGCACGGCCAGGCGGCGGACCGGGCGGTGCCCGGCCGGCGCACGGCGTTAGCACTGGTCGGAGTCGACAAGAGCGAGCTGGCGCGCGGCCATGTGGCGGTAACGGGGGCGGGCTGGCGCGCCACGACGATGCTCGACGCCGCCGTCGAGCTGCTCCCCGCAGCTCGCAAGCCGATCGCCTCTCGGACCCGGCTGCGCGTGCACCTCGGCACAGCCGAAGTACTGGCACGGGTGGTTCAGGTGCGGTCGATCGGGCCAGGCGAACGGGGCCTCGCGCGGCTGATCCTCGAGACCCCCCTGGTTGCCCGCGGTGGGGACCGGTTTGTGCTGCGGTCGTTTTCGCCCGTCACGACGATCGGCGGCGGGGTGGTGCTCGACCCCTTCCCGACGCCCCGGCCGCGGCTGCGCCAGCGACGCCTGGCGGCGGACCAGCAGACGGTCGAACGCTTGCGGCTGGTCGCCTTGGAGGCGGGGCTCGCCGGGGTGCCGGTGGCGAGCCTTTCCGTGCGGCTCGGGTTTCTTCCGGAGCGCGTGCCAGCCGTCATCGCGGCGACCACAGATCTCCTAACGGCGGGCGACACGGTCGTCGCGCTGGGAGTCGTGACGACCGAGGCGGCGCGCCTCGCCGACGTGCTGCGGCGTTACCACGAGGAGCATCCGCTCGATCCGGGGATGTCGCTCCAGGCCCTGCGAGCAGCGGCGGGAGCGCCCGCACCGCCGGCGGCCGTCGTCGATGCGGTGTTGGAGGTTGGCACCGGGGGGAGGGAGGGGAAGGCGAAGCTGGAGATCGTGGGGAGCGTGGCCCGGCTCGCGGGGTGGCGGCCCGCCTTCGACGCGCGCACCAGCGACTTGCGAGAGACGCTGACCCGCCGCCTGGTGGAAGCCCGCTGGCAGGTTCCGACGCTGGGGGAGCTGGAGCGCGAGTTCCCCGGGGCGCCGCTTCGGGCGCTGCTCGCGCACCTGGCGCGCGAGGGTGCGGCTGAGCAGATCGATCAGGAGCGCTACGCGGCGCGGCAGGCGCTGGACGCATTCCGGACGAGCCTCGAAGCCGCGCTCGCCGAGCTCGGCCAGGCGACCCCGGCCGAGTTGCGCGACCGCTTCGGTCTCACCCGCAAGTACTTGATCCCGCTGCTCGAATGGGCCGACCGCCGCGGCATCACACGCCGCGCCGGCGACGCCCGCGTGCTGGCCCGGTTGACAGCGGGGAAAGGCGGCCCGTAGTTTTCCGGCAAGCGCCCTAGAACGGTTCACTCGACAAGGAGTGCGGTCCCAAGGTTCTTTTCTCGTTCGCAGAAGGAGCGGTGGATGAAGCGGTACGCCTGGGCGGTGCTGGGGCTCGGGCTTTGGGCGGCGGGGCTGGGGGTGGCGGTGGGGCCGGCGTGGGGGCAGGAGCCCCGACCCACGGTAGAGCTCAAACAGAATTACCCGAACCCGTTCAACCCGGCGACCACGATCCCGTTCTCGCTGAACGGCGATCTGTTTGCCAATGGTCACCGGCCGAAGGTCTCACTGAAGGTCTACAACGTGCTCGCGCAGCTCGTGGCGGTGCCGATCCTGCAGGGGACGGGGGAGGCGCTCGACAACCTGGAGTTGAGCTGCTCGAGCGTCGACGGCTGCGCCTACAGCGCCTACTGGGACGGCAACGTCCGGAACACCACCCAGCAGGCGGCATCGGGCGTGTACATCTACCAGCTGGTCGTGGACGGGCAGCGCTTCACGAAAAAGATGATCATCATGAAGTGATTCAGCGTGGATGCTCGAGCACGATGTATCGCACGTCATCCTTGGCCATCTCCTTCAGCCACTGAATCAGGTCGCCGATTCGGCCGGGCGGCTCGATCCCCTTGCGGCCGATGAGCTTCCGTGCGACGCGCAGCACGCGGCCTTGCTGGCCGTACTCCGCGCTGTAAGTCCCGAACGCGCTGCGCGCCGTGATGTTGGGCGGCAGCTGTGCCCGCCAGCCGTCCGGCAGGGTCAGCTTGAGCTCGGCCGCTTCTTCGTGGGGCCCCGCCACGGCGGCGACATCGATGGGGAAGCGCCGGCGGCCGCGGGCTTCGAGCTCTGCCGCGACCCCCTTCACGTCGCCGTAGTTGTGAATCGGCAGCGTCAGAATGTCGCTGCTGCCGGACTGAGAAGTCGCCTGAGCCTCGCGGATCACCACCGCGATGCGGGGCTCCGCGCGCAGGTCGCGGCCGTCGAATAGCTCGAGGCTGTCACCCGTGGCTCCCGGGAACAGCATGTTCACCGCGGCGCGCGTGATGCGCTCCCGCTCCGTCGTCCCGAACGGCGTCGCGAACGTCTGCCGCATGCCGTACTGCTGGTCGCCCGCCGCAACGTGAACATAGCGACCGTGGAAGACCCCCTGCGGCGACAAATCGCCGGTCAGCACAGCGACGTCGCGGTTTGTGGCCGCCGAATCTGCGGGGAAGGTGACCTCTTCGCCGCTCCCGTCGGGGTGGACCATCAGGCCGAACTCGCCCTGCTCGGCCGGCGGGAGCGAGCCGAACGGGGTCAACTCCGAGGTCAAGTCGAGGTAGAGGTAGCCGCTGGGACGCTCGACGGCGGCGATCATGTGGTCGAACGCCAGGGCGGACGGCCGGTCGCGCGCGATCCCGCCGCTGCTCGACAGCAGCACTGGATAGGCGCGCAGCCCCAGGCGCCGGGCCAGCGCGATGAACAGCGTCGCCTTGTCCTTGCAGTCACCGTAGCGGGTCGCGAGCACCGCGGCGGGGAGGCGCGGCTGGAAGCCCCCGATCCCGAGCGAGAGCGAGACATAGCGGAAGTCTTGCGCTACCCATCGGTGCAGCGCCCGCAACGAGTCGTCCAGCGTGCGGGCGCCGGTGACCACCGTGCCGAGCGCCGAGTCGAGCCCCGGGGTCATGGCGTAGCGATCCCGGGACAGCCCACCGTACCAGCGCGCCACGTCCGACCACTGGACCGGCGCCGCGATGTCGATGTACTGGTCGATGCCGTTCGAGTCGGCGGCGAACGGCTCCCGCTCGATCTTCGGCACGTCGGCCGTCGCCCACGTGTACACCCGCCGGCCACGGGCCTCGGCGGTCTTGCGGGGGAAGGTGAGGTTGACCTCCTTGATGCGGACGTCCAAGTTCGTGGGCACCTCAACGACGTAGCGGGAGCGACGGGTGAGTCGTCCAGTTGTCACGCGCCATCCGCGCTGAAAGTCACCGGGCATCACCGGCTTCAGGGTTTCGACGGTGTAGCTGTAATCGAGCAGCGTACCCGGCGCGATGCCGCCGCTCGAGACGCGCCGCACCTTCGCATCGGAAAAAACCGGCGCTTCTTGCGCCACCGGCGCGATCGACTCCTGCTGGTGCGCGGGCTGCGCACTGATGACCTCGCCCGTCGGCTTCACGACGCGCACCCAGTTCAGGGTGAGCCGCTCGCGCCCGCTCACGTAGGAGAACGACTGCTCGCCCCAGGTCTCGGCGGCCTCGCGGGTGAGGATCTGCACGACTTGCCGGTAGGTCCGGCTGCCGCGGCCATCGGCCTCCAGCCGCACGACCCCGTCGTCCAGCAGGTAGATGTAGTCGTCGTCTGGGTGATCGGCGGGGTTCACGGCCAAGCGGTAGATCGTGTCGTTTCGGACCGTGGGATCCCCCGCCGGGGTGATCCGCGGGGCCTGCGCCAAGGCGGGAGCCGCCACGGCGAGGAGCAGCGCCAGCGAGCGTGTCAGCACAGCAAGCATCCTGGAATGGGGCCTCGGCCGGAACATCACACAGCCATCGCCGAGCGTCAATTGATGCTTTTTTGGGCATTTTGACTTGTGCTCTGCCGATTCGGCATCTTTCAGCAGGCACGAAGGTTGCCCGGAGGGCCGGCGCTATGATCAGACCCGAACGATTGACCGTCAAGGCGGCCGAGGCGTTGCAGCAGGCGAGCGGGCTGGCGCGCGAGCGCGGCAACCCGGTGGTCAACGACGCCCATCTCTTCCACGCGCTGCTGTCGCAGGACGACGGCATCGTGGTTCCCCTGCTCCAGAAGGCGGGCCTCAACGTTACGCGGTTGAAAGCGGAAACGGAGCGCGAGCTCGACCGATTCCCGAAGCAATCGGGGGGGGGGACCGCGGCCGAGCCGACGCTGGCGCGCGAACTCAGCCGGGTGCTGGACCGCGCCGACGAGGAGGCCAAGGCGCTGGGCGACGCGTACGTCTCCACCGAGCATCTGCTGCTCGGGCTGATCGAGGAGAAGGGCACGACGGCGAAGCAACTGCTCTCGGCCGCGGGCGTCGATCGCAGTGACGTGATGGCGGCGCTCGAGAGCGTGCGCGGTCCGCAGCGGGTCACTGACCAGGAGCCAGAGCAGAAGTACCAGGCGCTCGAGCGTTTCACCCGCGACCTCACCGAGCAGGCCCGCAAGGGCAAGCTCGACCCGGTGATCGGGCGGGACGAGGAGATCCGCCGCGTGATGCAGGTGTTGTCGCGGCGGACGAAGAACAATCCCGTGTTGATCGGCGAGCCGGGCGTCGGCAAGACCGCGATCGTCGAAGGGCTCGCGCAGCGGATCGTGAACGGGGACGTTCCGGACTCGCTCAAGAACAAGCACCTCGTCGCCCTCGATCTCGGGGCCCTCGTCGCGGGGACGAAGTACCGTGGCGAGTTCGAGGAGCGTCTCAAGGCGGTTCTGAAGGAGATCACCAGCGCCGAGGGGCGGTACATCGTCTTCATCGACGAGCTGCACACGCTCGTGGGCGCGGGCGCGGCGGAAGGGGCGGTGGACGCCTCCAACATGTTGAAACCGGCGCTGGCGCGCGGGGAGCTGCACGTGGTGGGAGCGACTACGCTGGATGAGTACCGCAAGCACATCGAGAAGGACGCGGCGCTCGAGCGCCGCTTCCAGCCGGTGTTCGTGGGCGAGCCGTCCCTCGAGGACACGATCGCCATCCTGCGTGGCCTGAAGGAGCGCTATGAAGTGCATCACGGCGTGCGGATCACCGACAACGCCCTCGTGGCCGCCGCTACCCTGTCGCATCGCTACATCGGCGACCGCTTCCTGCCCGACAAGGCGATCGACCTGGTGGACGAAGCAGCGAGCCGGCTGCGGATCGAGATCGACTCGCTCCCCCAGGAAATCGACGAGGTCGAGCGGAAAATCGTGCAGCACGAGATTGAGCTCGCGGCCCTCGCAAAGGAGAAGGACAAGGCGTCGAAGGAGCGTCGCGAGCGGGTCGAGCAGGAGCTGAAGGAGCTGCGCGACCGCTCCAACGCCATGAAGGCCCAGTGGCAGGCAGAGAAGGATGTGATCACGAAGCTGCAGGCCAATAAGGCGGAGCTCGAGCAGCTGCGGACCGAGGCGGACCAGGCGACGCGCCGCGGCGACCTCCAGAAGGCCGCGGAGATCAGCTACGGTCGGATTCCAGCGCTCGAGAAGGAGATCGCCGCCCTCGAGAAGCGCCTCGCCGAGATCCAGAAGAAGGGGAAGTACCTGAAGGAAGAAGTGGACGCCGAAGACATCGCCGAGATCGTGGCCAAGTGGACGGGCATTCCGGTCTCGAAGATGCTCGAGTCGGAGCGCGAACGCCTGACCCGCCTCGAAGCCGAGCTCGCCAGGCGTGTGGTCGGGCAGCCCGAGGCCCTGGCAGCGGTGTCGAACGCGGTGCGGCGGGCCCGCGCCGGGCTGCAGGACCCCAACCGGCCGACCGGGTCGTTCATCTTCCTCGGCCCCACAGGGGTCGGGAAGACCGAGACGGCGCGCGCCCTGGCCGAGTTCCTGTTCGACGATGAGAAGGCGATGGTGCGGCTCGACATGTCCGAGTACATGGAGAAGCACGCCGTGGCGCGGATGATCGGCGCGCCGCCCGGCTACGTGGGGTACGAGGAAGGCGGTCAGCTCACCGAGGCGGTGCGCCGGCGTCCCTATGCCGTCGTGCTGTTCGACGAGATCGAGAAGGCGCATCCCGACGTCTTCAACGTGCTGCTCCAGATCCTGGACGACGGTCGGCTCACGGACTCGCAAGGTCGGACGGTGGACTTCCGGAACACCGTGCTCATCATGACGTCGAACATCGGGTCTCAGTACATCCTCGAGATGGGTACGCAGAACTGGGAACAGGTCGAGACCAAGGTGCTGGAGCTGCTGCGGCAGACGTTCAAGCCCGAGTTCCTGAACCGCGTGGACGACGTGATCATCTTCCGGCCGCTCTCGAGCGAGGACATCGCTCGCATCGTGGACCTCCAGATCCAGCGGGTGGAGCGGCTCGTCGCCGAGCGCAAGCTCAGCCTCGAGGTGACGCCCGCGGCGAAGCAGCTGATCGTGGCGGAGGGCTACGACCCGGTGTACGGCGCCCGGCCTCTCAAGCGGTCGATCCAGCGGCTGCTGCAGAACCCACTCGCGCTCGCCGTGCTCGAAGGGAAGTTCACCGAAGGCGACCGGATCCGCGTGGACCGGGCGAAGGACGGCAATTCGCTCGCGTTCCAGCGCGTGGCGGCGGGCGCACCGGAACCGGCTCGTGCGTGAGCCGGCGGACCTCGCCGGGATCGAGGCGGCGCTCGCCCAGGCCAAGCTGGCAGCCGACCTCGACGAAGTGCCCGTCGGCGCCGTCGTCATTCGCGACGGCGCCGTGGTTGCCAGGGCGCACAACGCCACCATGGCCCGTAACGACCCCACCGCTCATGCCGAGCTTCTCGCCATCCAACAGGCGCTGACGGCGCTCGGCACCAATCGCCTCGACAACAGCACGCTCTACGTGACGCTCGAGCCGTGCGCCCAATGTGCCGGCGCGATCGTGCTCGCCAAGCTGGGCCGCGTCGTATTCGGGGCCTACGACCCGAAAGCGGGAATGGCGGGGAGTGTGGGGGACCTGCTGCGCCACCCCCGGCTGAACCATCGGCCGGAGGTGGTGGGGGGCGTGCGCGAGGGAGAGTGCGGCGAACTGCTGGCGGAGTTTTTCAAGGCGAAGCGCTGATCACCTCCGGCCGGACGGTGAGGATCAGCGTCGTCTTCCCCCGGTCCCCGCTGAGGTTGCCGAGCACCGCCGTCTTGCCGAGCGGTACACCCAGCCTCGTCATGAACGCGCCGGGGTAGAGGTTCAACCGGACTCCCAACTGCACGGTCGCGCTGTCGCCCTTGCCCGAGAGACGGTCGATCTCAGCGCCCAAATCGTAGCGGCCGGCGGGTCCGCTGAGCATCTGAGAGACCTGGCTGCCTTCCACGCCGCTCACGACTCCTTCCGCGGCCAGCCGATACCCCCGGAAGCGAAACAGCTTCCGCAAGACCGCTTCGATGTCCGCGATCGCCGGGTCGACCGTCGGTGTGCCGTCCGCCTCGATGAGCCGGAACGTGAGCCGCACGGTCGGCCGCGGCCGGTCGTACTCCGCCAGGACGCGGGCGATCTTGTCGAGGTTATCCCGTGTTTCGCGTACCGTGATCATGGTGCCCGCGACGCTGAACACACCCTTGCCCTCGGGCCGATCGGCGTACACGTACGGGGAGATGAGGGCGGAGGCCTCGTGCTCGCGCAGGTACTTCAGCTCGAACGTCCGAGTGTCGAGGTCCGGGCGGCCGCCGTGGCAGGCCGTGAGCGCGACGGCGAGGACGATCGCAACCGGGGTACGCGCGTTCATGGCAGCTCCCTTCAGAAGAACCAAATGACCACGATGTCGGGATTGTCGGTCTGGAACACCGCTACGCTCCGGCCCGGGGGTCCCTCGACCGCCAGGCCCGATTGGATCGGGGGCGCACTCGCCGGCGGCAGCGTCTGTTCGACTTCCTCGCGACGCGCGATCAGGGCCACCGCGAGCACCGCCGCCGCGGCGAGCGGCGCAGCGCGCCACATCCAACGACGGCGCCGCGCTCGACGGCGGGCAAGGCGCACGGCTTCGTCCGCCCCGCGCCGGGGCGTCGCCGCGGCCAGCGCGCGCCACAGTTCGCGCTCCGCCTCGAGTATCCGGTCCGCCGCTCCCCGGCACCGCGCGCACCCGCGGAGGTGCAGGCTCAGCTCGGACTCGGTCGCCCCGCTCAAGTCCGTCCGGTCTGCCTCGAGCATCTGCTCGCGTGCTTCGGCGCACCGCATCACTCTCGGCCCTCCGCCAGTTCCGGATGACGCGCCAAGATCTTGGTCCGCAGGGCGCGACGGGCGCGGAACAGATGCGCGCGCACCGTCACGGGACTCATCCCCAGCCGCTCGGCGATCTCCCGCGCGGCGAGTCCCTCCACTTCGGTCAGGTGAAACACCTCCCGCTGGCGCGCCGGTAATCTGCGAAACAGCTCCGTCACGATCTGGCGCACCTGGGACTCCTGCACTCGCCCCACCGGATCCTCCCGCCCAACCGACTCCGCCTCCCATCGCCGGGCCATGTGGTGCGCGAGCCGCAGTCCGCTCGCGAGCCGCCGACCGAATCCGATTGCCGCGTTGCGGGTGACCTGGTACAGCCAGGTCGTGAAGCGTGACCGCCCCGCGTAGCGGTCGAGCCGCGTAGACAGCCGGACCAGCACCTCTTGGGCGACATCGTCCGCGTCGTCCGGATCGCCCGTGTGCACCAGCGCCCAGCGGTATACGATCGGGTGGCACTGCCTGAGCAGCTCGTCGCGCGCCGTGGCGTCGCCCGCCTGGGCGCGGCGCACCAGAGGGGCCACAGCATCGTCCAGCTGCCTGGGATCGCTCAACCGGTCTCCGGAATGGCGCCGCGCAACAATGAGACGCGGGATGCGACAGGAGCGTTTACCGCCGTTAGATTTGA
>DASPXE010000207.1:0-1543 GCA_035637455.1 Gemmatimonadales bacterium | reverse complement strand
AGCGGATCGCCGAGATCGCGCCCGCGCTGCCGGCCGGCGTCCGGATCGTGGCGACGTACGACCGCTCGGACTTGATCCACGGGTCCATCAAGACCCTGTGGCGCACGTTGCTCGAGGAGTCGGTCATTGTCGCGCTCGTCTGCGCGGTCTTCCTGCTGCACGCGCGCAGCGCCCTCGTCGCGATCGCCACGCTGCCGCTCGGCATTCTGGTGTCGCTCGCGGTCACCCGCTGGCTCGGCATCAACGGCAATATCATGAGTCTCGGCGGGATCGCTATCGCGATCGGCGCCATGATCGACGCCGCGATCGTGATGCTGGAGAATCTCCACAAGCACATCGAGCACGAGCCGGAGCGGCCGCACTGGGAGCGCGTGTTCGCGGCCGCCCGAGAGGTGGGCCCTGCGCTCTTCATGTCGCTCCTCATCATTACGTTCGCGTTCCTACCCGTCTTCACGCTCGAAGACCAGGAGGGGCGTCTGTTCCGGCCGCTCGCGCTCACCAAGACCTTCGCCATGGCGGCGGCGGCGCTGCTCTCGGTGACGCTCGTGCCCGCGCTCATGGGCTGGTTCGTGAAGGGAAAGATCCGTACGGAGCCGGAGAACCCGCTCAACCGCTGGGCGATCCAGCTCTATCGGCCGGTGCTCCAATGGGCGCTGCGCGCCCGCTGGCTGGTGCTGGGCGGTGCCGCGGGCGTCCTGCTGCTGACGCTCCTTCCCTTGGCGGGTCTCGGCAGCGAGTTCATGCCGCCCTTGAACGAGGGCTCGCTGATGTACATGCCCAACACCCTGCCAGCGGTATCCCTCACCACGCAGCGGCGACTGCTCCATGTGGAAGACTCGATCCTCATGACGTTTCCTGAGGTCGCGTCGGTGTGGGGCAAGGCGGGTCGGGCGAATACGGCCACCGACTGGGCGCCGATGTCGATGGTCGAGACGGTGGTGAACCTGAAGCCCGAGTCTGAGTGGCGGCCGGGGATGACCCAGGATCGCCTGATCGCGGAGATGGATCAACGGCTGCGTCTCACGGGTGCCGTCAACACATGGACAATGCCGATCAAGAACCGCACGGACATGCTCTCGACCGGCGTGCGGACGACCCTCGCGGTCAAGATCTTCGGCCCCGACCTCCAGACCATCCAGCGCATCGGTCAGGATATCGAGCGCGCGCTGGCGCCGCTCCGCGGCACGGCGAGCGTCTACGCGGAGCGGTCGTTCGGGGGGCGCTATCTGGACATCCGGCCGGATGCGGATGCCCTCGCCCGCTATGGACTCACCACCGGGGACGCGCAGGAAGTGATCAGCCTGGCGCTCGGTGGGGAGGAGATCACGACCACGGTGGAGGGCCGGGAGCGCTATCCGGTGCAGGTCCGCTATGCCCGGGACTTCCGGGATGACCCCACTACGATCGGCCGGCTGCTGGTCGGTAGCGGTAACGGCCCGCAGGTGCCGCTCGGCCAGGTGGCCGACATTCAGTTCAGCCCCGGTCCACCGATGATCCGGAGCGAAGGCGGTTACCTCTACGACCAGGTGTCGATCGATGTGCG
>DASPXE010000206.1:0-14779 GCA_035637455.1 Gemmatimonadales bacterium | reverse complement strand
CACAGAAAACAGACCGCCCTTTATCCAAGGGTAAGGGTGAAAAGGTGGGGTAAGAGCCCACCGCGCGCCTGGCAACAGGCGCGGCACGGTAACCCCCAGTCGGAGCAAGGCCAAGTAAGCAGCGAGACCCGGCCCGGGTCGCTGGAGCTGCGGGTAGGCCGCGCGAGGTGGCTGGCGACAGCCATCCCAGAGAGATGACCATCTGTCCGCCAACAGCGGATAAACAGAACTCGGCTTATGGCCCTACCCTCCACCTCCCCGTGACCTCGCCGTCGAGACCGTATCCCCCCCAATGGGAGCAGGTGGCCGACCTGCGGGTGTTCCGCACGACCACGCAGGAGTGGGAGAAGCTCATCGGGTGGCGCGCCGACATGCGGAAGCGCGGCTGGAAGCTGCTGCGCGTTTCGAGCGAGGGAACGGAGATGGTCGCCATCTTTGGCCGGACGAAGGCCGAGCGCGCCCAAGCGGTATGATCCGCCGGCTGCTGGTGATGGGGGCGGCGCTCGCCGCCGCGTGTGCGTCGCGCAGCGGCGGCCCCGTCCCGGCCTCCGCTCCGGTCACCCCCGCCGCGACCTCGCCCTCTCCCCCAGCGCCGGGCGATCAGCCGGCAGCGCGCCGCTCCGACGCCGTCCGCTACGGGCCGAGCGCGCTGCGCTACCTTGTCCACCGCCAGCTACACCGCCAGCAGGGCCAGGCCGAGCGGCCGCAGGCGACCGACCTTGGAGCGCGCATCTATCTCGCGGCCACGATCACAGGGCCGGCGGACTCGATCGGCTATCCCGCCACATTCACGGTAGACTCGATCGTCCCCGACTCGGGCATGCCGCCGCCGCTGGCCGACAACCTGAGCCGGGCCCGCAAGTTGGTCTTTAGCGGCCGCCTATTGCCGCGCGGCGAGTTCGTCAACGGCGTGGCGTCGGATAGCGTGCTGGCACAATCCCTCGTTCAGTTCCTCGCGAATTTCCGGGACTTCATGCCGCGCCTGCCGCGCGACGGGCTGACGCCGGGTGTCGCCTGGACCGATACGTTGGAGGCGACGCAAAAGGGGGGCGGCTCCGAGGTGTCGCGGCGGGCCATCCTCCGCTCGACCGCGGCTGCGTGGGAGGACCACGCCGGCGCGCGCAGCCTGCGCCTCGAAGCGACCTCGACCTACCAGGTCACCGGCGCCGGCCAGAACTTGGGCCAGCCGTTCGACCTTGCGGGGTCCGGGAGCGCGACCGTGGTGTCTTTCATCGCCGCCGACGGACGCTACCTCGGCGGCGAATCGCGCGACTCGACGAGCATGACGGTTCATCTGGCCGTGCAAGGCCTCGCCGTCCCCGTGACCCAGGTGACCCACACGACTGTGGCGGTGCTGCCGTAGTGAGGGGCGGTCCGGCGGTGTGGCGGGCGGGCGGATCGTTCGCGCTGCTCCTCCTGCTCGCCTCCGGCGCCCCCGCACAGGTCGCTCCCAACCGCGCCACCCGCTACCTCTACCCCACGGACGTCACGGACGCGCGCGCCGTGTGGGTCAACCCTGCCGGGCTCGGCCGGGCGGAGCAGGCTTCGGTCCACATCGACGTGACGGTGGGCGATCCGGGGTCCGGCGGCCGGCTGCGCCAGCTGACCACCGGCTTGAGCTCGCGCGGCTTCTCTCTGGGCTACCAACGGGATCTGTTCGACGGCGGCGTGCGCGGGCATACCTATCGCCTCGCGTTCGCAGGCGGGGAACGGCGCCTCGCCGCGGGCGTCGCGGCGGCGTTGTACCGTGGTGGGACGTCCGGCACCGGGTGGGACGTCGGAGCGGTGTACGATCTGACCCCCTCGCTCACGATCGGCGCCACGGTCGCGAACCTCGGCCGCCCGGTGGTGCGCGACTCCACGCTGCCGGTCACCTACACTCCGGGGGCGACGCTGCGTCTGTCCGGCGCGCGGGCAGCGTTCTCGGCCGACGCACAGATGACTGCGAACGGGGTGACGGGGTACGCGTTCGGGGCGGCGGCCGAGCTGCGGCAGGGGACGCCGCTCCCACTCGGCATCCTGCTGCGGGTCGATACGGACCGCTCGCTCCGGCGCGCCGCGGTTGCATTCGGTCTCGCACTGGGCGGGCAAGACCTGGTAGGCGCCGTGGCTACGACGCCCGGCGATGGCGGGCGTCTCGACGCCGTCAGCCTCTACGGCGTGTCCACGCGGCGCCTGACCCGCCGCTAGTTACGGGCGACGGACCGGCCCGGCGGAGCTCCCGGCGTCCTTGCCCAGCAGGGTCTGCAGCCGTGGTACCACCGCGTACATGTCACGAAACGAGAGCCTCCGAAATACCGTGTCCTGCCGCCCCCGCGGCAAACCCAGTATCAGACCGAACCGGAGCCCGCCGCGCACCGCCGGGCGGACGCCGAGGCGCACGGCGTCCCGGGGGTAGGAGCGCACGCGGTGCGGTGTCACGACCGCCACGGTCCCGCGCGCCACGACGAGCAGCGTGGTGTCCTCCGCACCCGCGGGCGCGAAGACATATTGGGCCACGTCGCCGGTCGCCAGCGCCCCCCGGTGCCGGAGCGTCTGGGTCACACTGTCGGGGATCGGGGCGCTGACCGAAAGCCGGGGCGGCGTCCCGAACACCGTGAATGCGACCAGGCCCGCGCCCGCGATGAAGACGAGTCCCATGACGGATTTGATCGCGCGCGACAGGAAGCTGGCGCGCACCTGCACCGTCTCCCCGGTGGCCGCGGGAACCGCCTCCACGAGGGCCCCGCTCGCCTCCTCCGCCGTCTGATAGCGCTCGGCTGGGTCCTTCGCGAGCATGCGAGCGACCGCCGTGGCAAGCGGGACGGGCACGTCGCTGCGGTGCTCCCTGATGGGCGCGGGATCCGCGGTTGCCTGCTTCATGAGGATGGACTGTGCGGAGTCGCCGTCGAACGGCGGCTCCCCGGCGAGCATCTGGTACAGCAGGATGCCGAGCGAATAGATGTCGGAACGAGTGTCGAGCTTGTCGCCCGTGGCCTGCTCGGGGCTCATGTACTGCGGTGTCCCCACCACCATTCCCTCGGTGGTCAGCTGCGAGCCGGAGGCCTCCTGAGCGGCCTGGGCGATTCCGAAGTCGGTGACCAGCACATGGCCGCCCGCGTCGAGCAGAATGTTGTCGGGCTTCACATCCCGGTGCACCACGCCGTAGTGATGCGCGTAGCCGAGCGCGTCGGCGACCTGGCGCGCAATCGTGGCGGATTTGCGCACCGAGAGCCGCCGCTTCTTCTCGAGCAGCTGCCGGAGTGACGGGCCATCGACGCACCGCATGACGATGTACAGCACCTCGTTCTGATAGCCGCCGACCTTGTAGATCGGCACGATGTGGGGATGCTCGAGCCGGGCGACCGTGCGCGCCTCGCGCACGAACCGGACGGCGAGCGACGGGGATGGGGTGAGCCCGAGATCGACGACTTTCACCGCGACGTCGCGGCGCGGTCGATGCTCCCGCACGCGAAACACGGCGGCGAACCCGCCTTCGCCCAGCAGGTCGCCGACGGTAAATTCATCTCCCAGGGCTTGTTGCAGGCGTTGGCGCAACGTGGAGATATCGAGGGACATGACGGACGCGAAACCTAGGAAGGCACGTGCGGCGGCGCTAGGGACGGCGGCAGTCGCGCTCGCGTGGCTGCTGGGCGTGTGGCCGCCGCCGATGTGGTGGCGGGATCATTGGCCGCGGGAAACCGCGATGATGCGAGACGTGGAACGCGGCAACGATGGCAAGGGCGAACATTCCACGGTTCCATCCTTCCATCCTACCGCCCTGAAAGACGTGTCGCCCCTGCTGCAGCGCATGGTCATCATCGGCGAGGACTCGCGGTTTCGCAGCCACCACGGCATCGACCCCGTGGAGATCGCGGACGCGCTCGGCATGGACCGGGGCAGAGGCCTGTGGGGCGGGTTTGCGACCGCGTGGCGGAACCGCGACCGGTTGCGCGGCGCGAGCACGATCACCCAGCAGCTCGCGAAGAATCTCTACCTCTCGCCCTCGCGCACCCTGCTGCGGAAGGTGAAGGAGGGAGTGACCGCGCTACGCCTCGAACTGGCGCTCCCGAAGGACCGAATCTTCCAGCTCTACCTCGACGTCGTCGAGTGGGGGCCCGGTCTCTGGGGCGCGGACGCGGCGAGTCGCGCCTACTTCGGGGTGCCGGCCTCGCAGCTCGACGAGCGCCAGGCCGCCGCGCTGGCCGCGACCCTTCCGCACCCGCGCACGTCGAATCCGACCTTTCAGCCGGACCGCATGCTCGCGCGACGCGATCTCATTCTGGCCCGGTACCACGGCGTCGAGGTGTACATCCCGCCCGCAGAGGAGACAGACACGCTCTCGGTGCCGGCAATCACCTTGCCGCCGGTCGAATCGCTGAAGGTCGAGGTGCCGACGCCGGGCGACACTGCGATCGATACGACGGCGGCGCGGAAGGACAGCCTCTAGTCGACTAGGCGCAGCGGCATCACCAGCGCCATGTAGCTCGCCGGATCATCCCAACCCACCGGCTCCACCGTCGAGGCACGCTCCGGCGCCTTGAACGTGAGGCGGACTTCGTCCGTCGGCATATACTTGAGAATCTCGAGCAGGTACATCGCGTTGAAGCCGATCTCGAGCGGCTCGCCTTCGTAGGTGACCGGGAGCTCGTCCTGCGCCTCCCCGAGGTCGGGCGTTTGGACCGAGAACTTCACCGCGCCGCCGGCGAACGCGAGCCGGATCCGATGAGTCTGGTCGCTCGCCACCACGCTCATGCGGCGCAGCGCGGCCGCCATCGCGGCCTTGTCCACCGTCGCCGCCTTGTCGTTTTCGCGCGGGATGACCTGCTCGTAGTTGGGGTACGGCCCCTCGATCAGCCGCGAGAATACCAGGGTGCCGCCGGCCCGAAATCCGATGTGATTGTCGCTTTTGGCGACCTCGATCGCTTCTTCGGCGGCGAACAGGCGGCGGACCTGCTCCAATGCCTTGGGCGGGACGATCAGGTCGGCGGTCGAGCCCCCCTTCGCCGGCACGTCCATCTTGGCCAAGCGGTGGCCGTTGGTCGCCACCATGCGCATCCGGTCGGGGCGCAGCTCCCACAACACGCCGTTCAGGATCGGGCGGCTCTCCTCGGTGGACGCGGCGAACGCGACGTGCCCGACCAGCTTGTGCACTACGCCCGCCGCCGCTTTCCACGCGCCGTCGAACTTCACGGCGGGGAATGACGGAAACTCCTCACGCGGCAGGCCCAGCAGCTTGAACTTCGACCGGCCGCATTCGATCCCGACCCGGGCCTCCCCCGCGGCCGTGACGCGCACCGGCCCGGAGGGCAGCTCGCGGGCGATGTCTACGAGCTTCTTCGCCGGCAGGGTCACGGCTCCGTCCGTGTCCACCTCTGCCGGCACCGTGGTGCTGACCGCGATGTCGAGGTCCGTGCCCGAGAGGCGGATGCCTTGCTTGGTCGCCTCGACCAGGACGTTGGCGAGGACCGGCAGCGTCGTCTTGGCAGGGATGGCCGCCGCCACTGCGCTCAAGCCTTCCTGCAGCTGCTCCCGAGTGATCGTGAACTTCATCCGTGCTGTCGCCTCGCCGCGTTGTCGGTAAAGAATCTACTGCTGTCCTAAGATAGAACTACTAGTAGTAATAGTAGAAGGCGGGGAAATGTTGGGGAATCGCCTAAGCCATGCACGCCGCGTCCGGGTACTGGTCCTGCGTGCATCTGACCCGAATGTTGGGAGTGTTGGTATCCGGGGGCTTCCCCACGCCGCGCGCGCCTTCCCACACCGGCCAACACGTCGCTTCCCACATGTGGGCTAGAGTGCGGACAACTCCTGACGGGCCATTTCGACGCGCTCCTTGAAGGTGCGATCCCGCACCATCTGCCGCTCCACTTTGTCGACCGAATGGATCACGGTCGAGTGGTCCCGTCCCCCGAACGCCTGCCCGATCTCCACTAGCTGCATGCCGAGCATGTCGCGCGCGAGGTACATCGCGACCTGCCGCGGGATCGTCAGCGTCTTGGTGCGGGCTTTGGAGCGCAGCCCTTCAGGCGTCACCCCCCACCGACGGGCCACCACTTCCTGCACGCGATCGATGCTCGGCGTCGGCTGCGCGCCGTAGCTCGAGGCGTCCTCTCCCTGACGGATCTTGTCCGAGAGCGCCTCGCGGGCGAGCTCGATCGTCACCTCGCGGTTCTTGAGCGAAGCGAACAGCAACAGCTTGATGATGCAGCCCTCGAGCTCTCGCACGCTCGTGCGCACGTGCTCGGCGATGAAGCGCAGCGCGTCGTCGGGGATGGTCAGCTCGAGATGGTCCTGCTCCGCCTTCTTGCGCAGGATGGCGATGCGGTGCTCGAGGTCCGGGTGCCCGATGTCCGCGACCAGCCCCCACTCGAAGCGCGAGATCAGCCGATCTTCGAGCCCGGGGATCTCCTTGGGGGGCCGGTCAGACGTCAGCACGATCTGCTTGTGCCCCTCGAACAAGGCGTTGAAGGTGTGGAAGAACTCTTCCTGCGTCATTTCCTTGCCTTCGAGGAAATGCACGTCGTCCACCAGGAAGAGGTCCACGTCGTTGCGGTAGCGGCGCCGGAACTCGGACATCGTGCGCGCGTGGATCGACTCGATGACTTCGTTGATGAACTGCTCGGCGCCGAAGTAGTGCACGCGCGTCCCGGGGTACTTTCCGAGCACGGCGTGCGCGATCGCCTGCATCAGGTGCGTTTTCCCCAAGCCGGTCGCGCCGTAAATGAACAACGGGTTGTAGGTCTTGCCGGGCGCTTCCGCCACAGCGTGCGCCGCGGCGGCCGCGAGCTCGTTCGACTTCCCGATGACGAACGTCTGAAAGGTATAGCGCTCGTTCAAGGGGGTCGTCGGCACGGCGGTCTTGTCGCCAACCCCGGCCGCAGGCTCCCGCGGCGCGACGAAGAAGTCCATCTGCGGGCGCTGTTGGCGGTCCTCTTGCACGCGGAACACGACGGCCGTGGGACGGCCGAAGACGCGCTCGGCGGCGCGCGCCAACACGGTCGCGTGCTTCTGCTCGTTCCACTCGACCGCGAATTGGTCCGGCGCTCCGACGATCAAGCGGTCGTCGTCGAGGGCGATCGGCACCGCGGGCTCGAGCCAGGTGCGGACGGTCGCGTCGGGAAGTTCGCGCCGCGCCTCGTCGAGGAGGCGCCTCCAGGCTTCTCTTGTAGACTGCTCCATCCGCGAATAACGAGAGGTGGGACGTCCAGCAAGGGCGGCCCGAAACTACGCCGCGCATGTGGAAAAGTCAACCTTGACCGGTCCGGCGAAACCGGTGTACGTTTCCCGGCCTCACGAGAGGAATCTATGGGTCCGTCGTACCGGCCGCGCAATCGGCGGCGCATCAACAAGCATGGCTTTCGGGCGCGGATGAAAACGGTGTGGGGCCGCGCCGTGCTGTCCCGTCGGCGCAAGAAGGGACGCAAGCGCCTCGTCGTCCGCCTGCCGTCCAAGCACCGGAGTCGCTAACGCGCGAGCGGTTTCCGCGCCGCGTGCGCCTCGCGCGTGGCTCGGACCTCACAGCCTGCTGGGATCAGGGGCGCCGCTTGCGCACTCCGCACCTCGATCTCGCCTGGCGTCCCAATCGAGCGGGCTACCTGCGGACGGGGATCGTCGTCCCCCGCTTTCAGTTCACCGCGGTGGCGCGCAACCGGTTGCGGCGCCGCGTGAGAGAGATTCTGAGGCGTCACGCGCTCGCCTCACTGCCTCCAGTCGACCTCGTCGTGCGCGCGAAGCGCGTCGCGTACGCCGCCCCATTTGCAGTCCTGCGCGCCGAATTGACCGACGTGGTGAGGCGCATCACGTGAGCCTGGGGCGTTGGCCACGACGCGCCGCCGTGACGCTGATCCGCGGCTACCAGATGACCATGTCGCATCTGGTCCTCACGCAGTGTCGGTTTACACCGTCCTGCTCGCAATACACGCTCGAAGCGGTCGAACGCTACGGCGTGCTGAGGGGCAGCTGGCTCGGCATGAAGCGCATTCTCCGCTGTCACCCGCTGCATCCCGGCGGCTACGATCCGGTGCCGTAGCGAACCCACAAGGACCGCCCGTGGAACGACGCGTCATTCTGGCTTTCATTCTGATGCTCATCGTGCTGGTGCTGCCGGGCATCTTGTTTCCTCCGAAGAAGACGGCGGACCGGCGGACGGGCGGTCAGGCGGTCGGTGACACTGCGCGTGCCTCGAACGCGGAAGCACCCGCGGCCCCGACGGTGCCCGAGCTCGCGGCCGCTCCGTCCGTCTGTCCGCCCGTCCGCTCGTCCGCCCAGGTCTCGGCCGCCACGCCTGCGGAGACTGTGTGGGTCTCCTCGCCGCGCGCCCGGTTTGGCTTCAGCACCATCGGGGCGCGGCTCGTACACGCGGAACTGCTTGATTACAAGTCATTTGCGCCGGGTGACTCAGGCGCCCCGGTCCAGCTCGTGCCGGTGGGCCGGCCGCCGCTCGCCCACTGCCTGCTCGTCGGCGCCGATACGATCTCGCTCGCCGACTGGCGCTTCACGCCGAGTGTCACGGCGCTCAGCGTCCGGCGCGACAGCATGCCGTTGACGTTCACGGCCGAGCGCGGCGGTGCGCGGGTGACCCTCGCCTACGTGTTCTTCCCCGACGAATACCGGTTTCAGGTCCGGGGCCAGGTCATTGGCCTGGGCCCAGCAGGTGCCGTGCTGCTCGTCGGCATGGGAGATGGACTGCGGTCCGTCGAGGCGGACACGATGGACGATTTCCGCCACTTTGCGGTCGTGACCAAGGCCGCGAAGACGCAGAGCATCGCGTTCCAATCGCTCAAGCCGGGCACGGTGAAGCTGCTGGACGGCCCGTTCGAGTGGGCCGGCTTCAAGTCAAAGTATTTCCTGGCGGCGGCGCTCGCCCTCGAGGAGAACCAGCCGCGGTTCGGTGGCGGCATTGCGGTCGGCGGGCCGGTGACGGTGACCACGTCGTCGTTCTTCAGCGGTCGCGCGGCGGTTGCGACACGCACGACGCTGGCCCTCACCCTCCCCGTCCCGCCCTCCGGAGACTTCCGCTACGACGTGTACACGGGACCGCTCGAGTACCGGCGGCTCGCGCGCCTGGGCCACGACCTGGACGATGCGAACCCGTACGGCGGCGTGCTCCGGCCGATGATCCAGCCGGTGTCGATCCTCGTGGTCAACATCCTGATCTGGATGCACGACCGCCTCTCGCTCGCGTACGGGTGGGTGCTGGTCATCTTCGGCATTCTCGTCCGGGCGCTGCTGTGGCCGCTGAACCAGAAGGCGATGGAATCGAGCATCCGGATGCAAGCCGTGGCGCCGCTCATCAAGGAGACGCAAGAGCGCTACAAGAACGATCCCGAACGGCTGCAGCGCGAGATGATGCGCCTGTACAAGGAGCACCACGTCAACCCGCTCGGCGGCTGCCTGCCGATGCTGATTCCGATGCCGGTGCTGTTCGCGCTGTTCTTCGTGTTTGCGAACACGATCGAGTTCCGCGGCGTCGCGTTCCTGTGGCTCCCCGACCTGTCGCGCGCCGATCCGTACTACATCATCCCCGTCGTGATGGGCTTGTCGATGTTCGTGCTGTCCAAAGTGGGCCAGATCGGCGTGCCGCCCAACCCGCAGACGAAGACGATGCTGTACTTCATGCCCGTCTTCATGACCCTCTTGCTGTTGCGGTTCGCCTCAGGCCTGAACCTGTACTACGCCGTGAGCAACATCTTCAGCATCCCGCAGCAGTACCTCATCGCCCGGCGGCGGCTGCGCGAGCAGGGGAAGCGAACGTAGGGGAAGGGGGAAGCGGGAAGGGGGAAGGGTGCTCTCCGATCCGATCGTGGCCCTCGCGACTCCTCCCGGCCGATCCGCGCTCGCGGTGATCCGGCTGTCGGGCGTGGGCGCTTTTGCCGTGACGCGTCGTTGTCTCCGGCCGTTCCATCCGGATCGCCCCCGCGCTGCCTGGCGCGCCCAGCTGCTGCACCCCGCGTCCGGTGAGCTGATCGACGACGTGCTCGCCGCGTGCTTTCCGGCGCCACGCTCCTACACCGGGCACGACCTGGTCGAGATCTCGACGCACGGCGGCCTGCTGGTTCCCGCGGAAGCCGTGGCGGCGCTGGTGGCGGCGGGGGCCCGGCTGGCGCGTCCCGGAGAGTTCACGCGCCGGGCGGTGCTCAACGGCAAGCTCGATCTGCTGCAGGCGGAGGCGACCGCGGACCTGATCGACGCCGGGTCGCCGGCGCAGCGCCGGCGCGCGCTGCAGCAGCTCGACCGCGGTCTCTCCGGCCGGCTCGCGGCGCTGCGTGTGGAGCTACTCGAGCTCGAGGCGCTGATCGCGTACGACATCGATTTCCCGGAGGAGGACGAGGGTCCCGTCAGCCCGGCGCGCGTGACGGCGGCGTGGCGCGCGGTGCGGGAGCGCGTCGCGGGGCTCCTCGCCACGGCGCCCGAAGGAGAGCGGCTGCGTGAAGGTGCGCTGCTGGTGATCGCGGGTCGCCCCAACGCGGGCAAGTCCTCGCTGTTCAACGCCCTGCTCGGTCGCGAGCGGGCGATCGTCACGGAGCTGCCGGGCACGACGCGCGATGCGATCGAGGCCTACGCCGTGATCGCGGGGTTCCCGTTCCGGCTGGTGGACACGGCGGGCCTGCGCGCCAGCGACGATCGGGTCGAAAAGATCGGTATCGAAGTGGCTCGACAATATCTCGGCGCGGCGGATCTAGTGCTGTTTTGCCGCGACGCGGGGAGCGAGATGAGGGATCCGGAGTCGGAGCGGTTCGTGGCCGCGTGCCACGCGCCGGTCGTCGAGGTGGTGACGAAGGTCGATCTCGCCGCCCGATCGCCTGACGGCCTCGGCGTGTCGGTCGTCACGGGAGCCGGACTCGAAGCGTTGCGGGCGCGACTCGCCGAGGCCGCCTTCGGCCGGCTGCTCGCGCTCGGCGACATCGAGCCGGTGGTCACGCGGGCGCGCCACCGCGCGGCGCTCGAGCGGGCGCTTGGGGAAGTAGACGCGTTTTATGTAGCACGGGAGCAACAAGTGGACGCGGCGGCGGCGGCGACCCATTTGCGCGCCGCCGTTGGTGCGCTCGACGACCTGATCGGCGCAGTCACGCCGGACGACGTGTTGGATCGGGTATTCGCGAGCTTCTGCGTGGGGAAGTGAGCGCCGTCGACCGGCGCACCGTCGCTTGCCGACCGACCGAACCGGGGCCATGTTTTGCTGCCTCCCCCATCCCGCCGGAGACAGCCCATGAAAGCGCTCGAGTCGATGCGCACCGCCACCGTGATCGGCCTCGTTGCAGCGGCCGCCTGCGCGAAGGACGCGCGGATTTTGTCAGGGCCGGCGTCCACCCGCAGCCCGCAGTTCGCGGTGCTGTCCGCCGCCTCGGCCGCTGCCGGCGCCCCCACCGGCCGCCACCTCGTATCGTTCACCGCCGGTGCGCCGGCCGACTTCGCCGCGCAGGTCCGAGCCGCGGGCGGAACGGTGCTGTGGGTTTCTTCGGATGCAGGCCTCGCCTCAGTGAGCGGCTTGCAGGAGTCCGGCGCGGCGGCGCTCGCCCGCAGGCAAGGCATACAGTCCCTGGTGGCCGACGTGACGATTGCACTCGACGACCCGCAGGTGCGTGCCGCGCCGAGAGCGGCGCCTGGCGCGATCGAGAGCCAGCTGAACCCCGAGCTCGCGTTCTTCTTCGACTTGCAGTGGAACATGCTGGCGGTGCGGGCCGACGCTGCCTGGGCCGCCGGCTTCCGGGGCCAGCCGAACGTGTCGGTGTTTATCCTGGACAGCGGCATCGACTACCGGCACCTCGACCTCCGAACTCTGGTGGACCCGACCCGTTCGGTGGACCTGCTCGGCACGTTCCTCACACCGGCGGTCGTTAACGGTGACACGGTCATCGTGCGCTTCACAGAGGCGGATACGGTGGCGAAGTACTTCCCCGGCCGGGCGTCGTTCACCGACCTCTTCTTCCACGGCACCCACGTCGCCGCGACCGTGAGCAGCCGCGCCCTTGTCACTGCCGGAGTGACGTCGCAGACCACGCTCGTCGCCGTGAAGGTTTGCGCCTACATCAACGCTTGTCCCTTCAGCTCCATTCTCGGCGGCGTAATCTACGCCGCGGACCGCGGCGCCGACGTCATCAACCTGAGCGTGGGCGGCGCGTTCCCCAAGGCGGGTAACGGGCGCTTCGTGGGGCTGATCAACAAGGTCTTCAACTACGCGCGCAGCAGGGGCGTCACCATCGTGGTCGCTGCCGGCAACGAGGGCGCGGACCTGGATCACGATGGCAACAGCGACGCCGCGTACTGCAGCACGCCGGCGGTCATCTGCGTCGCGGCCACGGGCCCGACCGCCCAGGCGTCGGACTTCGGCCCCTGGACCAACGTGGACGCGCCCGCGTTCTACACGAACTTCGGACGCTCCGCGATCAACGTGGCCGCGCCGGGCGGAAACAATCGTGTCACCTTCGTCTGGGCCGCTTGTAGCGAGACGATTTATCCGCCTTTGGCCGCCGAGCTCCACCTCGAGGATTGCCTCACCTTTCCGACCGTAATCATTGGCCTGGAGGGCACGAGCATGGCCGCCCCGCACGTCTCGGGGGCCGCGGCGCTGCTGGTGCCGATCTTGGGACGTAGCCCCGCCAGGATCAAAGCCCGACTCCAGCAGTCCGCCGACAACGTCGCTGGCAATGGGACGAGTCCGTTCTACGGCAAGGGACGTCTCAACATCGGCCGCGCGGTTGGGGCCATTCCGTAGCACGCACCGTGACCCGGTAGCTTAGATTGGGGAGCGAGGGCGGCGGGCGCAGACGCGGGACCGCCGCCCTCTTTGTTGTCATCGGTCGAGATGGTGGGGCAGCTGCTCCGCCGGGGGTCTTGTTGATGGACGTTCAGTCGGGCACTGCTCCTGCGATGCGCTCCCCCGAGCGTTTGCTGGCGGTCCTCCGGATCGCCGTCGGCGTCTGGTTCGCAAAGGCGCTGTTCACGAAGCTGTCGGTCACGCTGCTGTGGGGCTTCCTCCCTGTTCCCAGCGCGTCGGACCGCTGGATGCACGTGATGCCGCTGCTCGTCGGGAAGTACGCCGATGGGAACCCGGTCGGGTTCTTCCGGGATTTCATGCAGCACAGCGTCATCGCGCACAGCGGCCTGTTCGCCCAGCTGACGGCGTTCGGGGAAACGGCGGTCGGCCTCGGGCTGGTGTTCGGCTGCCTCACGGCACTCGCCTCCGGTATCGGGCTCTTCCTGGTCGTCAACTACGGCCTGGCGGTGCAATGGCAAGGCTCGGCGCAACAGGGATTCCACTACATGCTGATCACGAGCCTGATCGTCATCCTCGCGGCGCGCGCGGGACGGACGTGGGGGGTGGACGGCTGGGTGCGGGCGCGCCGCCCCGGCTCCTGGCTAGCGCGCCTGCCGCTCGGTTGAGCTGCCGAGAGCGGGTTCTTGTCCTTCAGGACAGTGCTGTGCCGAGCCCACGCTTCAGCGTGGGAATCATCGAGCCGCAGACGATAGGGGTCTTTCCCTGCGGGTTCTTGTCCTTCAGGACAGTGCTGTGCCGAGCCCTCGCTTCAGCGTGGGAATCATCGGGCCGTAGACGATAGGGGTCTTTCCCTAGCGATCAGGGAGTCTTCCCTAGGGGATGTAGAGCAGGTCGTTGGGCCGGTCGCCCACCGGGATGGTGGCGATGACCTTCCGCGTTTGCGTGTCGATCACCGAGACCTGGTTGGAGCGGCCGTCGGCGGTGTAGAGCCGCCGCGCGTCGGGCGAGAGGGCGATGCCCCAGGGGCGCTTCCCGACGGGAATCGTGTCGATCACTTTGGTGGCCGTCAGATCGACGACGCTCACGCTGCCCGCCGCGCCTTCGGTGACGTAGGCCAGCCGTCCGTCCGGGGTGAAGGCGATCCGCACCGGCTTGGTCTTGCCGTCACGGATCGGGAACTGCCCCAGCACCGAATCGGTGGCGACGTCGAGAATCGTGATGTTCCCGCCGGCCTCGGCCGTGACGTACGCCCGGCGGCCGTCCGGTGCGACGGCCACCGTGCGGGGGTTTTCGCCCACGGGGATCGTGCGCAGCACGCGACCGCTCTTCGCATCGAGCACGCTCACGGTGTTGCTCGTTTCCGCGGTGACGTACAGCTTCGCCCCGTCGGGCGACACGGCGATGCCTTCGGGCTCTACGCCCACCGGGGTCGAGAACTGCATCCGCCCGCTGCCCGCGTCGATGGCCGACGCATGCGCGATCTCCTCGTTGGAGACGTACAGCGTGCGGCCGTCGGGGTTGACCACGACCAGCTCGGGGTCCCGGCCGGCGGGGATCGTCTTGGTCATGGCGGCCTTGGCGACGTCGATGACGCCGACCGCGTCGTCCTGTCCGAGGGCGACGTAGACGGTGCGCTTGTCGGGGCTCAGCGCCATCCCGCGCGGGCGCTTGCCCACCGGGATGGTCGCCCGGACGGCGTTGGTCCGGGGGGAGATGACGGTGACGGTGTTCCCCAGTTCGTTACTGACCCAGAGCTGGGGGTCCGCCGAGCGCGTCGGCCCGGCGCCGGCGAGACAGAGCGGCGCCAGCAGAGCGCCGTAGCGCGCCCGCGTCATTGCAGATCGCATCGGCACTTCCCCGTCAATCGTTGAAGATGGCTTGATCGGCGTGGATCGCCTTGTCGAGCCCGCGGATGCGATCGCGCCCGCGGATGCTCCGGAGGATCGCACCGGTCAAATCCGCGCCGGTCACGTCGGCGTCCGTCAGGTCGGCGCCCGTCAAGTCCGCACGCACCAGCAGGACCTTCCGCAAGTTGGCACCCGAGAAGTCGGCCCCGGTGAAATCGACCCCGCTCGCGTC
>DASPXE010000205.1:0-2875 GCA_035637455.1 Gemmatimonadales bacterium | reverse complement strand
ATTGAAAGATAAGTTAGAGTCGAACTCAACTCCAAGGTTGCGCACTGAGGATTTTGGGGTGAGAGATATGTCACGAAAGGAGAGGGAAGAGTCAAGGACTTTCATGCGTTGGCATTGGTTGCCAATGTATGTCTGTATATATGTGTGTATGTCTGTATGTCTGTCTGTATGCCTCTATGTCTGTCTATATGTCTGTCTATATGTTTGTCTGTCTATGTGTATGTCTGTCTATATGGTTGTCTGTCTGATATCTGTCTATATGTCTGTCTGTATGTCTGTATGTCAGCAGGTATGTCTGCACATCTGTCTGTATGTCTGTATGTATGTCTGTCTGTATGTCTGTATGTCTGTCCATCTGTGTCTGTACGTCTGTATCTATGTGTGTCGGTATATCTGTTTGTCTGTATATATGTATTTCCGTATGTCTGCATGCATGTATGTCTCTATGTCTGTTTTTTTCTACGTCTGTACCTCTGTATGTATCTATGTCCCTGTGTCTGTATGTCGGTATATCTGTCTGATGTCTATCTATATGTCTGTATATGTGTCTGTATGTGTATATATCTGTGTGTATGTCTGTGTGTATGTCTGTATGTTTATCTGTATGTCTGTATGTCTGTCTATCTGTGTGTCTGAATGTCTTTATGTCTGTATATCTATGTCTGTATATGTGTGTGTCTGTATGTCTGCATGTCTGTTTGTCTGCATGTCTGTGTTTCAATATGTCTATATGTCCGTATTCTTGTATGTATGTTTGTATGTCTCTATGCCTCTATGTCTATCAGTATGTCTGTCTATATGTCTGTCTGTATCTCTGTATGTCTGAATGTATGTATGTCTTTATGTCTGCAAGTTTGTCTGTCTGTATGTATGTATGTCAGTCTGTGTGTCTATATGTCTCTCTATATGTCTGTGTATCATCCTGTATGTCTGTATATCTGTCAGTATGTCTGTACGTATGTCTGTCTGTATGTTTGTCTGTATATCTGTGTGTCTGTATGTATGTATGTATGTGTGTATGTATATCTGTTTGTCTGTATATATGTGTTTTTGTATGTCTGTATGTCTGCATGCATGTATGTCTCTGTCTGTTTTTTCTATGTCTGTATGTCTGTATGTAACTATGTCCCTGGGTATGTATATCTGTCTGGTGTCTGTCTATATGTCTGTATATATGTCTGTATGTATGTATGTCCGTCTGTATGTCTGCATGTCTATCTGTATATCTGTATGTCTGTCTATCTGTATGTCTGTATGCCTTTATGTCTGTATGCCTATGTATGTATGTATGTGTGTCTGTATGTCTGCATATCTGTATGTCTCTTTGTCTACATGTCTGTATATATGTCTGTATGTATGTCTGTTTGTATGTCTGTCTGTGTGTCTATATGTTTGTATTCTTGTATGTCTATATGTATGTCTGTATGTCTCTATGTATGTCCATATGTCTGTCTATATATCTTTCTGTATGTCTTTCTCTGTATGCCTGTATGTCTCTATGTCTGTACGTCTGCAAATATGTCTGTCTGTGTGTATATCAGTCTGTCTGTATGTCTCTCCATATGTCTATATATCATCCTGTGTGTCTGTATATCTGTCTGTATGTCTGTATGTATGTCTCTCTGTATGTCTGTCTGTCTGTATGTCTGTGTCTGTATGTCTGTATGTATGTGTGTCTGTATGTCTACATGTCTGTGTGTCAGTATGTCTGTAGAGTCTATATCTGTGTTTCTGTATGTCTGTGTGTCTGTATTTATGTCTGTTTTTATATCTGTTTGTCTGTATGTCTATATGTCTGTCTTTCTGTTTGGATATCGGTATGTGTATATGTCTGCATATCTTTATGTCTGTATGTCTGTCAGCATGTCAGCATATCTCTGTGTATGTCTGCATGTCTGCATGTCTGTCTGCCTGTATGTCTGCATGTCTGTCTGTATGTATGTATGTCTGCCGGTATGTCAGTATGTCTGCATGTCCGTATGTCTATATGTCTGTCTGTTCGTGTGTCTGGATGTCTGTATGTAATACGTATATATGTCTGCATGTCCCTATGTCTGCCTGTATGTCTGCATGTCTGTATGTATGTATGTCTTTTTATCTGTCTTCATGTCTGTATGTCTGTCAGTATGTCTGTCTGCCTGCATGTCTGCATGTCTCTCTGTGTATATGTCTGCCGATATATCTGCATGTCTACATGTCTGTATGTCTGTCTGTATGTCTGCATGCCTGTATGTTTGTATGTCTGCATGTCTGCATGTATGTATATATGTATGTCTTTTTATCTGTCTTCATGTCTGTATGTCTGTCAGTATGTCTGCCTGCCTGCATGTCTGCATGTCTCTCTGTATATATGTCTGCCGATATATCTGCATGTCTACATGTCTGCATGTCTGTATGTATGTATGTATTTTTATCTGTCTTCTTGTCTGCATGTCTGTATGTATGTATGTATTTTTTATCTGTCTCCTTGTCTGCATGTCTATATATATGTATGTCTTTTTATCTGTCTTCGTGTCTGTATGTCTGTCTATATGTCTGTATGTCCGTCTGTATGTCTGTGTGTCTGTGTATCTCTACTTCTGTATGTATGTATGTATGTATGTCTGTGTTTATGTCTGTTTATCTGTGTGTCTGTATGTCTGTATATGTGTGTGTCTGTATGTTTGTCTGTCTTTATGTTTGTATGTCTGTATGCCAGTATGCCTGTATATTTGTATGTCTTTATTTATGTCTGTATATTTGTATATCTGTACGTCCCTATGTCTGTATATCTGTGTGCCTGCATGTCTAAATGTCTGTGTGTATGTCTGTATATCTGTGTGCCTGTATGTCTGTATATCTGTATCTCTGCTTGTATGTAGGTATGGATGTATGT
>DASPXE010000204.1:0-5142 GCA_035637455.1 Gemmatimonadales bacterium | reverse complement strand
ACGGCATCCGCTTCGTCGACGTGACCAACCCGGCGTTTCCCCAACAGCCCGGCGCGCAGGTCTTTACCAACCTCTTGCTGGGCAACCGTGCGGGCATCCGGTCGGACCGTTCCTATCTCTACATTCAGGGCACCCGCGTCGACAGCGCGCTCACCGCGATCCTCGGGGCCCAGAGCGATGTCTTGTTGCTCCAGAGCGACACCTTAAATACTACCCTCCAGGGCCGCTGTCTCACGGCGCTCGGAGCGGTCTACATCTCGGTGTCGAGCACGTGGCTGAACGGCTGCACGGCCGGCGCCGCCCACGCCATCTCGGTCAACAGCGGCTGGCTGCTAGTTCAGCAGTCCGCTTTCACTAACAGCCGGGCAGCCGTGAGCTTCACCGGGTCGAGCTTCACAGCTCGGGGCAACGCCATCTCCGGCGCCGGATTCAGCCCGGGACCCATGGACACGACAGCGCTCGCGGCGCTGGAGCTGTCGGCGCAATCCGTCACGGTCGTCCAGAACAGCGTCACGGGCCACCCCTTCAACGCCGGCCTCCGGGTCGCCAGCGCGGGCGCGAGCGTGCGGATCGACAGCAACTTCGTCTCCGCGAACGTTCAGGGCGCCCTGCTCGGCGCGCTCTCGAGTCTCACCGCCCGGGACAACGACATCTTCGACAACGGTCCGGCGGGCGTCGTGAACGAGGTCGCGGCCAGCGTCAGCCTCCCGCAGACCTGGTGGGGTGACCCCCGTGGGCCCCGGCGCCTCGCAGACATCACGGCCACCGGAGACAGCGTGGTCGGGGCCGTGAACTCGAGCAGCTGGAACGCGACGCCACACACCGCCGGCGCCACGGCCAGCGCGACACGCAGCGTCCGGGGTGACGGCCAGACCGGCGTGCGGGGCACTCTGCTCCCGAAGGCATTCACCGTGCGGGTCGTCGACGCCGCGGGGAAGCCGGTCGCAGGCGTCGGCGTCACCTTCCGGGTCACGACGGGCGGCGGGAGCTTCGGGGGCAGCAACAAGGTGACGGTGACTACCAACGCCAGTGGGCTCGCCGAGGGCACGCTGACGCTCGGTGCGACGCCGGGGCAAAACACCGTCACGGCCACGCCGTCCGGCCTGGCCGCCGTCACGTTCACGGCGACAGGGACCTGATGCGGTGCGCTAGCTGCGGCAGCGACGTCCCGTCCGGCCTGCGGTTCTGCGGTCGCTGTGGAACGGAGGCAAGCGACCCCGGTTCTGCGACGGTGATCCTCCAGGCGGAAGAGCAAGATCCGCTGCTGTCGCAGCTGCGCCGTGTGCTGGCCGGTGAATACGAGATCGAGCGGGAGTGCGGTCGGGGCGGCATGGCGGCCGTGTTCAAGGCACTGGACGTCTCGCTGCGCCGCCCGGTCGCCCTCAAGGTGATGTTCCCCGCCGCCGCCATCGGCGGTGCCGTGGCCGAGCGGCTGCGGCGCGAGGCCCGCATGGCTGCCGGGCTCGATCATCCGAACATCGTCCCGATCTACCGCGTGGCCCAGGCCGGCGGCATCCACTACATCGTGATGAAGTTCGTCGAGGGCCGTCCGCTCGACGCGATCGTCGAGGCCCAGGGAGCGCTCCCGCTGCCCGTGGTGGTGGCGGTGCTGCGGGCCGCCGCGAGTGCGCTGGCCTACGCCCACGAGCTCGGCACCGTGCACCGCGACATCAAGAGCTCCAACATCCTGATCGACCAGGAAGGCCGGGTGTACGTCTCCGACTTCGGCCTTGCCCGGGCGGCGGAAGACGCCAAGGTGACACCGAGCGGCGCCGTCCTCGGGACGCCCCAGTTCATGAGTCCGGAGCAATGCGCCGGACACCCCGTGGGACCCCAGGGCGACCAATACTCGCTCGGCATCGTCGCCTTCCAGATGCTCGCAGGTGCCGCCCCCTTCGACGCGAGCTCGGTGTTGGCAGTCGTGCAACACCATTACTTCACTCCGCCGCCCGACATCCGGAGCGTGCGGGACGGGATCCCCGAGCCGCTCGTCGACGTCCTCGAGCGGCTGGTGGCGAAGGATCCCGCCCACCGCTTCACTTCCACATTCGACCTGGTCGCCGCGCTCGAGGCGCTGCCCTTTTTCGACGCCGAGCAGCGCAGTGCCAAGGAGACGCTGCGCCGCCTGGCGCGAGGTTACCGCGTGCCCATTGTGCGTACGGGCGTCCTCCCACCCCTCCCGGACGCTCGCCAGTCGGGAGCCGATGCGCGCACGCGACCACCGAGCCAGGCGCCTGTCAGGCGGGGCGCGCGCTCGCCGCTCCTGACGCTGGGGCTCGGGGCGGCAGCCGTTTTGACGGCCTCGGGCGCGTGGTGGGGCGTGCGGGCGGCGAGGTCGCGAGCGCCGACCGCGCCGGCAACGCTCGAGGCCGCGGCGCCGGCGGATAGCGCGGCGGCGGCGCGAGCGCCCGGGGAGTCGGCGGGCGTCCCGGCGCAACCGACCGCTAGGGTGAGGGCCACGCCCGCCGGTGCCCCGACCAACCCCGGAGCGCAGCCGAGCCGCCGTGGTCTGGTGCGGCTGCGCACCGAGCCGGCCGACGCGGTGATCTACATCGACGACCGGCAGGCGGGCGTAGGGACCCTGTTCGACGTCGAGGTGCCGGCCGGGAGACGGCGCCTGCGGATCAGAGCCCCCGGCTCCGTCACGCTCGACACCACGTTCATGGTACCGCCGGGCGGCACCACGCGGCTTGGCCTCATCGCGCTCCGGAGCGTACCGTGAGCCGCGTCGCACTGGTGGCGTTGCTCCTTGCCGCGCCTGCCGCTGGCGCGGCCCAGAGCACCACGGCAGAGATGCTCGACCGCGCCGTACGCTATCATGCGGAACTGGACGTCGAGCGTGAGCTCGTCATCCTGCGCCAGATCGTCTCACCCAACTCCCCGTTCATCGTGACACAAGCGCAACGCGGCCTCGCCTACAAGTATCTCGGGGCAGCGCTGGTCGTGCGGGGCCAGGCCGACTCCGGGATCCTGTATTTCCGAGCGGCGATTGAGCGCGACCCCTTCACCGATCTCGAACCGCAAAAGTTCACCCCCAAAGAGCTCGCCGCCTTCGGCGAGGCGAAACGCCTCACGTTCGCGGTGGGCGTGCGGCCGGTGACGCCCGACACCCTCGATCCGCGGACCGAGCGCCTGACCTTCACGGTGCTCTCGACCCACGCGGCGGCCCTGCGGGTCGAGCTCCGGGCCACCGGGGCATCCGCCGCGCTGCCGCTGTACGCGGCAGACAACGACGGGCCCCGGGAGTTGCAGTGGGACGGCCTGCTCGGCGACGGCCGCCTGGCGCCGCCGGGGCGGTACGAATTGCTGGTCACCGGGCAAAGCCGGCTGAACCAGCGCGGGGACTCAACCCGGCTGTATTTCAGTCTCGAGCACGACCACCTTCCGCTGGAGGACACGCTGCCGGCGCTCCGCCCGGACGAGCTCCTCCCCGAGCAGCAGCCCCCCGGCCTGGCGAGAGGCGCATTGTTGAAAGGCTTCGGTCTCGCCGCCGCGGCGCTGCTGATTCCCAGACTGCTCGCCAACGGTGACCTGGAGGGCGGGGGGCGGACGCTCGCCGCCGGGATGGCAGGCGCCGCCTCCGCGGCGGGCGTGGCCGGTTTCGTGTACCGGCAGCGCCACCGCGAGATCCCGGCCAACGTCGCGGCGAACGGGCGTCGCCGAGCGGATCGCGCCACGGCAAACGCGGCGATTCTGCAGCGCAACCAAGAGCGGCTGGCCAAGACGCGGCTCGTGATCGGCCCCGCCGCAGGAGTCGGTCCGTGACCGCCGCGCGCGACATCGGGGCCGCGATCCTCGCAGTCAGCGGGCTGGCGCTGGCCCCCGGTGCGGCAGCCGGTCAGATGTCACTGCACGGCCGGGCGGAGGTCGGGCGCCTCGAGCACCGGGTCCGCGACTCCGGCATGGTGCAGCCGTCGGCCGGAGTCGTGTTGGGCGGCGCGCTGGGGGTGCTCGTGGGAGACCGATTCGCAGTGTGGGGCGAGGCGCTCGGCGGCCGGCTGGCCGCCGACTCGGCGCGGGGCGAAGACCGCAACGTCGCCGAGGTCCAGCTGGTGGGGGAGGCGCAACTTCGTCCCTGGCTCACCGCGCAGGCAGGGTTGAACGTCCGCTCCTATTCGACCCAGTTGGCGCGCCAGCGCTGGACGACGGTGCGGCTGGGAGCGGAGGCACACGTCCCGCTGGCGCTCGACGGCGTCCGTGGCCTGGTGCGCGCCCAGTGGATGCCGGTGGTGTCGGTCAGCGGGCTCGGACACCCCGACATCGCCCTGGCCGCCGGGGCGGGTGTCGAGTGGCGCGGGACCCGGATGAGTGTCCGGGCGGTCTACACGTTGGAGCGTTACGACTTCTCGGGGAGTGCCGCAACCAAGCGCCTCGAAGAGGTCTCATCCTTGCAGGTTGGGGCAACCCTCCGGCTCCGCACGAGCGGCCCCAGAGCGCGGGACCCGGCACCCTCACCCTGACCGGGAGGTGTAAGGGCCGCTCTTGTTATGGCGGTGGGATCCGGCGCTGCTCAGGCACCGCAATGGCGCGAGGTCTAGAGGAGCCTAAAGCCCTGAGGCGGCGTGCGACGTTCCGATCTCGCGCGCCGCTGGCCGCCTGATCGGCGATCTGTGCCGCAACGGCGCTCGACGTGAACGGCGATCACGACACGTCGTCGGTCGCGGGTCATGCGGCGGCCGAGGTCTCGCCGCCGATCCAAAACGTGTCGCCGAGGCTGGCCCCGCTGCATTGGCTCGGTGCTCATGACGTAGTCTCGTTGGGCATGCACGTTCAGTCGGGCTCAAGTCTCGCCCGCCTGCATCCCCGGGGCCATGTCGGCGTGCCGAACGGGCAGGTTATTGCCTTGCTGGAATTGGAGATTCCGTCCGACCCAACTCATCGGTCAGACGACGTGCCCAAGCACTGTTGTGGCGGGGTCAACGAGTGAGGCAGCGATGCCGCACACGACGACAGGACCGTGGGGTCGATTGCCTAGCGGCTTGGGCGGGTGTTCACGATTTCGAGAGATAGGCGCGGGAGGATCACTGCGTGGTTCCGCACCACGACGACCGTTTCCTCTGGACCGGCGCTAAGAACGCGGTACCAGATGCCACGGCTGAGCGGGCCCGGGACATCGACCACCAAGCGAGCCCACCGTTCTAG
>DASPXE010000203.1:0-8959 GCA_035637455.1 Gemmatimonadales bacterium | reverse complement strand
CCTGGAGCAGCTGGAGCGGTTGCACCCCTCGCTCGGTCTCGAGACGCAGCTGGTTGAGCTGCGCGAGCTCGCAGCCGACGTGGGCGACAACGCCATCCAATCGGCGCTCCAGACCACGGTGATCCTCGCGATCGTGCTGGTAGCGCTCGCCATCGGCCTGTGGTACAACCGCCGCCGGCTCGCCGCGCCGTTCGGCCACATCGTGAGGGCGCTCGAGCGCGTCGCCGCCGGGCAGTACGAGGAGCGCGTCGACGAGCGCCAGCCCGAAGAGCTGGGGCTGATCGCCCACAGCGTGAACCAGATGGCGAGCGCCCTGGCGTGGCGCGAGCGGATGCAGGAGTACATCGCGCGGCTCCTGACCGCGCTCAATGCCCCGCCGGGCAGCACAGCTGCGGGGAGCGGGGGGAGCGCGGGGAGCTTTGGGCCGACACTGGAGGTGCTGGCCGCGACCACGGGCGCGGCGGGGCTGGCCCTATACCAGCCGAGCTACGACACGAACGAGTGGGCGGCGACGGCGGTCCGGCGCGCGACGGCCCACACGTTGTCGCGCGACGTCGTGCGGCGGCTCGTGGGCGACGCGGCGACCGTTATGCATTATGCCGGCGCCGCCGCCGCCCCGGTGCGGGCGCAGCTCCACCTGCCAGAGAGCGCCGCTCCGCACGACCGGGCCGGCCTCGCCCTCGTGCCGCTCCGCTCGCGCGACCGCCTGGTGGGGCTGCTCGTGGTGCTGCTCGCGGGCGAGCTGCCCGCCGACGCCCAGACCGTCCTCGAGCAAGCCGCGCCCAATCTCGCCATCGCCTGCGAGCGCGAATCGGCCCACCAGCATACCCGCCGGCTCGCGGTCGAGGTGCGGCATGCGGCGCAACGGCTCGAGTCGCAGAACGCCGCGCTCACGTCGCTGAACGACAAGCTCGAGGAGCAGCACCGCGAGCTCTCCCGGCTGAACGTCGAGCTCGATCAGGCGAGCAAGCTCAAGGACCAGTTCCTCGCTAACGTCTCGCATGAGCTGCGAACCCCGCTCAACAGCGTCATCGGGTTCAGCGACCTGCTGTTGACCGGCCAAGTCGAGGGCGCCCCGCTCAGCGGCACGCAGCGCGACTACCTCGAGACCATCTCGCGCAACGGCCGCCACCTGCTCCAACTCATCAACGAGCTACTCGACCTGTCCAAGATCGCGGCCGGCCACATGGATCTCCGGCTCGAGCCGGTCCCGCTCGACACCCTGTTCCGCGAGGCGGCCGACAGCGTACGCGCACAGCTCGAGGCGCGGCGGCACAAGCTCGCGATCGAGCCCGCGCCCGAGCCCTTCACGGTCACGGCGGATCGCGGCCGCCTGCTCCAGGTGCTGCTCAACCTGCTTTCGAACGCGATCAAGTTCACCACGGACGGCGGCCGCGTCACGCTGAGCGCCCGTCTCGGGGACGGAGGCCGCCACGTGCGCGTGGCGGTGAGCGACACAGGGATCGGCATCGCGCCGCACGACCAAGCGAAGCTGTTCCAGGAGTTCGTGCAGCTGGACGCGACGCCGAGCCGCCGCTATGAGGGAACCGGGCTCGGGCTCGCGCTCTCCAAACGGCTCGTCGAGCTGCACGGCGGGACCATCGGCGTCGAGAGCGAGCTGGGCAAAGGCAGTACGTTCTGGTTCACGCTGCCCCGGGCCGAGCCCGCCGGAGCCTGATGGCGACCATCCTCGTCGTGGAGGACCAGCCCGACAACCTGAAGCTGATCACGGCGCTGCTGACGCTGAAGGGGCATCGCGTGGTCGGATTGCCCTCGGGCGAGCCGCTCGTGGCCACACTGCTCGCCGAGCACCCTGCCCCCGCACTGGTGCTGCTCGACATCCAGCTGCCTGGACGCGACGGGTTCAGCGTGCTCGCCGACGTGCGAAAGATCGAGGGCGACCGTCCCTGGAAGGTGGTCGCCCTCACGGCGCATGCGATGCCCGGGGACCGGGAAAAGGCGCTGGCGGCGGGGTTCGACGGCTATATCTCGAAGCCGATCGACGTCCGCACTTTCGCGGATGAAGTCGGACGCTACCTCAGCTCGGGCGGCTCGTCTTCCGCAGGTTGATCGCGCCGTTCACGGTCGTGATGCGCACCTTCCGCCCGCCCGCGCCGAGCGTACCCTGGAGATGCTTCCCGATCTTCCCGGTCACGACGAGCGGATAGTCGGTCTCGATCGCGCCCTTCACCGTGCTCGCCTCGACGTCCGCGTCGAGCTGAACGGGAAGCTCGGCGGTGGCTGCCCCGTTCACCGTGAACAGCGCCACCTCACCCGTGTCGCCGAAGGCACGCATCCGCGCGCGTACGCTACCATTCACCGATGTGGCGCGCACGGGCCCGGCGGACGTTTCCGCGTCGACGTCGCCGTTAACCGTCGCGACCACGAGTGGCGCGGTCGCGTTCGCGACGTGCACCGCTCCGTTGACCGTGCTCGCGCCCAGGCGCACGCGCTTGGGCAGGCGCACAGTGAAATCGACCGCGACATCGTTGTGTCGCAGCGAGGAAGGCTTGAAGTCTTCTCCCGGGCCGCAGCGGCCGCGTCCCCACACGGCGCAAATCGCGATGCCGTCAGCAACCTTTATGGTCTCGATGTGCACGCTGCCGGGGTCGGACCGGTGGTGCGTCTTCACAGCCACGACTTCGAGCGAATCGCCCTTTGCCGCTTCGACTCTTACCGAGCCGACGGTGTTCCGGATCCACACCCAGTGCTGGGGAGCGACCTTCGCTTGATACTGCCACGTGTCCGCGGTGTCGCGGGGCCCCCCGTAGGCGTCCGGGTTGAAGTCGAAGTTGTTCGGCAGATTCTTCAGATCCCTCAAGCCTCTCAGGCTTCGCAGAGCAACGGGAAGGTTATCGACCACGCCCTGGCGAGCCCGCGCGATCACGTACCGCACACACAGGCCGATCGCGATGACGCCGAAGAACAGGACGGCGCCGCGGATAATCTCCTTCCGCCACGTCTGCCAGAACGCGTTCATGCGAGACACCCCCTGCAGAGCCGTCATCATACTGGCAGGTCGTACGGGAATTTGCGAGGAGGGGTTTCGGGCTCCGACCGGGGATGAGGGCGTAAACGACCCCGGGGGGTGTCTCGCTCCCCCGGGGCTATACGACCACGCGGTTACGCCCGGCTGGTCCGGTAACAGCGCGCGATGGGGCGATCGAGCAGCAGCCGCCGGGCGGCGGCCGTCTTGGCCGGAGCATCACCCCGTGCCTGCGCGGTAACCGGTTCCAGGACACCACCGTACCAGACTGTGTCGAGCCCGCCATGCTCCCGGCTCGCCGGTGCCGCACCAGCATCGCCCCTGCCGCTGGACCCGACGGAGGAAACCGCGACCTGTGCGGTGTATCCGGAGCCGACGGTGAGCAGCATTCCCAGCAACAGCGCGTATGCCTTCATGTCGAACCTCCCGACGGCCGCTTGTCACGTGTCTCGCGGAACCCCGGCCTCGTGCCCGGGTTCCCCTTGCCACTTCTGACCCTGTAAGACGTGGCAACCCCCCGAATGGTTGCACCGGGGATGTCGGTGCCGTGTCCAGGCGATGTCAGGTTTCACAGACGTGCGCGTTTTCCATCCCCAATAAGGATGGGCGCGGCACGCCGCGACGCTAAAGCGTGCAACCATGCAACCCGGAGATGTGTGACCGATGACCGGCGGTGCCGCCGGACGCAATCAGGAGGCGCTACAGGCCCGGCTCGTAGGACTCGCGCCAGTCGATCTCGAAGCTGTTCCGGCACCGGTTGCACCGCATCGCGGCGGGGTGTCCCTCGAGCGGCTGGCGTTCGCGGCAACTGGGACACACGGCGTAGCGGTCGCCCCAGCTCGGAGGCAGCCGCTTGGCATCGTCTGGGCGCGCCACGACCGTCCAGCGGCGCGGTGGGGTCTCGATGATTTGGAGGAATGCCGCAGGCACTTGTAGCCCTTGCCCGCGCACTTCGAGGACGACTTGCAACGGACCGAGCTGCCTGATGCGGTACCAGGCGCCCCGACGCAAGCGGATGTTCAAATTCGCCTGCAAGCGAGCCCATTGCATCCCCGGCATGGCGATTACCTCGGTCAGTCGAACGACATGTACAGGTGATCGCAGGCTGCGGGGGCCGCACCCGAAGCATGAATCCTGGATCGCTCGGTGTGACTATCATACATGGCCGCACGCTGCCCGCCGTGTGCTCGGTCACACCGCACCGTCACGGCGCTATCGCTCACGAACGTCGCGCTCCCTCCTGCACGACTCGGCGCGCGGGCCCGGTTGCCGTGATTCTGGGAGGTCGCTGCAGGAAACGACCGCGGACCGCTCCTCAGACAGCGGTCCTGCCGTCCTTCCGCGACGGGAGAGAACATCAGGATGGCCCGAGAAGCCCCGGGGATTCGAACCCCCGCCCTTCCCCGCTGTCCGAAGATGGGGCCAATAGGGGGCAGATCGGGGAACCCGTCAAGGGTGTTGCGGCCGCGCCAGCTACGGGGCGCGCGGACGACACGCATCATGGGGTCATCGCGTGCTTCCGACGCTCCGCCAGCTCCCGAGCGATCTCCATTAACCACGCCAGCGGACTGCCGGCGCGGGGATTGAACTCCCTGGCCGAGCGCCAGGCGCGGTCGAACGTCTCCACCACGACCTGCTCCGCCGCGGTGGGATCGATCAGCATGGCGTACACTTGGGCGTACACCGAGAGGCGGTGGCGATCGGCGAACTCCTGATGAGCCCCGCGGTCGCCTGTAGCCATTCGTTCCACGAGTCGGCCATCCGACATGAGGGGATGCATCATAGTCAGTCTCCGAAAGAGCGATCCGCACGATAGGCGTTGCGGTGCACGTCTCTGGGACTGCACGAACTGGTCAATCGTGAAGACTGTTGAGCCCCTGCTCGGGTAACGGGGGCCGCCCGGCTGCGGCGGGGCGCGCAAGCAACAGCTGGGCTCGTTGGCGGGAGGAATGCCGAGGGCAGGACTCGAACCTGCACGGGGGTTGCCCCCCAAGGGATTTTAAGTCCCTTGCGTCTACCGATTTCGCCACCCCGGCCGAACCAAGATAGCGCGCCGCCGGCTCACCGCACGGACTCGCGTCGCACGCCCCCCGACGCTTGAGCGACGGTAATCGGTGGCTCGCGTCCGTACGCCCGGTGGAACGCCCGACGGATCGCTGCGGTGATGCGCGCCTCACGTTTGCGATCGACCAGCACGAGCGCTGTCCCGCCCCAGCCGGCGCCGCTCAAGCGCGCGCCGAGCGCGCCGGCGCGTTTGGCCGCGGCCACGACGAGGTCGAGCTCCGGCGCGCTGCACTCATACAGGCGACGGCAGGACTCGTGCGACTCGTACAGCAGCTGGCCGAACTGTTTCAGGCGTCGGCGTGCCAGCAGTTGCGCGCCGAAGCGGGTGCGCGCGGTCTCGCCCACGACGTGCACGGCGCGCGAGCGCAGCGGCTCGGGGAGCGCGCGCTTGAGCCGCGCCAGCCAGGCTGCCGGCCACGCCGCGAGCCACATGAGCTCGGGCAGCTCGAGCTTCAAGCGCGCGACGGCCGCTTCGCACTCGGCGCGCCGCTCGTTCAAGGCGCCCCTCGCGAGCTCGTGCCGCACTCCTGTGTCGACCAGCAACAGGCGCCCGCGGAACGGGATCTGCCGCGTTTCGGCCGAGGCGCACTCGATGAGCAGCGCGTGGCCCGGCGTCGCCAGCGCGGCGATCGTCTGATCCATGATGCCGCAGCGGACCCCGACGTGATCGTGCTCGGCGCGGAACGCGATTCCGGCGATCTGGCGTGCACTCAACGGAACCCGCGCGAGCGTGGCCAGCGCTTTCGCGGTCGCGACGGTGAGGGCCGCGGATGACGAGAGCCCCGCCCCGATGGGGACGTCGCTGGCGACGGCGATGCGCGCCCCACCCGCTGGCGCCGCGCCCGCGGCGACCAGCTCACGCATCACTCCCGCGACGTAGGCGCCCCAGCCCGCAGCTCGGTTCTCCCTATAGTCGAGCCGCGCGAGCTGGCCGTCCCGCGTCGAAACGATCTCCAGCAAACCCGAGTCAGCCGGTCCCGCGACGACGGTAGTGCGTGTTCCGAGCGCCACCGGTAACACGGGACCGCCGTTGTAGTCGGTGTGCTCGCCGATCAGGTTCACTCGCCCCGGCGCCGACGCGCCCGCCGCGGGAGCGACGCCGAACGTGCTGCGAAACAGCGCGGACGCCTCTACGCGCATGGGTTTGACAAGGGTTAGGGCCAATGCTACCGTTTGCCAGCCCGTTGCACCACGTCCCTCATTCGGCTTCCGGAGACAACTGTATGCGGCGCTATGCCTTGTCAGCACTTTGGCTGTCGTTTGCCGCGGTCCCCGCCCTCCTGGCCGCACAGGGGTTCGGCATCTACGAGCAGGGGACCTGCTCGATGGGGCGCGCCGGCACGGGCGTCGCGGCGCCGTGTGCCGATGGCTCGGCGATTTTCTTCAACCCCGCCGGGCTCGCGGGACTGAAAGGCGGCCATGCCACGATCGGTATGACGCTGATCAACGTCGACGGCGGCTTCACGGACGATATCTTTCAGCGCACCACAGACTTGGACGACCCGCTCCTCGTCCTTCCCCAGGTGTACCTCTCCTACGCGGCGACGCCGAAGCTCGGCGTCGGCGTGGGGCTGTTCGCGCCCTATGGGCTCGAGACCGAGTGGCCGCTGAGCTTCGATGGGCGCTTCGCGGGCTACAAGAACATCGTGGGCTCGGTGTACATCCAGCCTACGGTCGCCTACCAGGTGACTCCGTGGCTCGCGGTCGGCGGCGGGCTCGACATCGTGATGGGGAAGGTGGAGTTGAACCAGCATCTCGACTTGGCGGAGGCGCCCATTCCGCCGACGCTCCTCCCGCCGCCTCCCGGGTCGCCCCCGTACGTCTTCGGGCAGTTCGGCATCGCTCCCGGCACCGATTTCGCCGACGCACACCTCGAAGCAACGAAGACCACCGTGACGGCGCACTGGGGCGGGATCATCAAAGTGAACGACAAGCTGTCGATCGGCGGGCGCTATCTGATGCACGCCAAGTTCGATTACGCAGGCACCGCCACATTCACGAAGGTGCCGACGAACCTGGTGGTGCCTGCGGACATTATCATCCCAAGCTCTCCCCCCGACACGATTCACGCAGGGACACCGGTAGACGCGCTGCTACAAGGGCTGGGCGTGTTCGACACGCTCACGACCCAGACGGTGAGCACCTCGATTACCAACCCCGAGCAAGTGGTGTTCGGGTTGGCCTACAAGCCCCGGAGCGGCTGGACGCTATTCGGCGACTACCAGTTCACGCGCTGGGGCAAGCGGTTCTGGGTGGTCAACATCAACTTCCAGAAGCCGGTCCTCAACCGGGTGCTGTACGAGCGCTACCAGAACACGAACGGCTTCCGCTTCGCCGCCGAGTGGGCGAAGAGCGCGAAGTGGACGTTCCGGGGCGGCTATCTCTACCATCAGGGCGCCGCGCCGCCCGAGACTGTGACGCCGCTGCTCCCCGAAGGGAACCGCAACGAGTTCACAGGCGGGTTCACAGTGAAGCTGTCGTCGAACCTCACGGGCGATTTCGCGTTCCAGTACATCAAGCAGAACGACCGCCGCGGCCGCACGCGCGAGCCGATCTTCAATCAGGTGCCGACCACGGGGCTGAACAACGGCGTGTACAACTTTCACGCAGAGCTCTTCGGGCTGTCGCTCAGCTACGCGTTCTAAGGGAGCCGACGATGATGCATCGCCGTGTCTTGCTTGCCGCCGGTCTGAGCTTCGCGCTCGCGGCCTGTCATCAGGATGAGCTGTTCACGCCCCTCGTGCCCGCCTACGCTGGGGGCGCGCTGTTCCAGCGCTACGTGTCGATGGGGAACAGCATCACGATGGGCATTCAGTCGGGCGGTATCGACGACTCTTCGCAGCGAGCAGCGTATCCCGTGCTGGTGGCCGCCGTCATGGGCGGAGACCACTTCTACTACCCGAGCCTCGCCGAGCCGGGGTGCCCGCCCCGCTATGCGAACATCTTCACCGGTGCCCGAGTCGGTGGCGGAACCGTCCCGACTTGCGCCTTCCGCAGCGCCGGCATCCCGCCGTACATCAGCAACGTGGCGATCAGCGGAGCCTGGGCGATCGACCTATTGGCCAATGGCCCCGCACCCGGCACCCACTCCAACCCCCTGACGCAGCTGGCGCTGGGCGGCCGGACCCAGCTACAGGCCATGATGGCGGCGCAGCCGACGTTCGTGAGCGTGTGGATCGGGAACAACGACCTCATCCAGGCGGCCTTCGCGAACGACACACTGCTGATCACCGACACCACGGCGTTCAAGACGCAATACCGTCAGGTGCTGGACTCGATCCAGGCGCTCGGCGCCAAGGCCCTGCTGATCGGAGTGGGCACTGGGACGTTGCCCGCCACGATCCCGCCGTTCTGGTCCCGGGGCTCGACCTATTACGGTCTCTTCGTAAGCGGGGCGTTCGCGCCCGCACCCTTCACCGTCCTGGCGAACTGCGCCCCTCCGCGCGGCGACTCCGTGTTCGTGCCTTTCCCGTACGGGCTTGGTCTGATCGGCACTGCGAAGACGGGCACTGCGACGACGCTGGACTGCACCGTGCCCCAGACCATTCAGCCAGCGTCCGCCGCCAAATATGCCCGCATCGAGACGGCGTACGACGCATTCATCCAGAGCGAGGCCACGGCCCGCGGCTGGGCATATGTGAGCTTGAACGCGACCTTCGATTCGCTGCGCACGGCGGCACCCGCAGGCTCCCAGATCGCACCGTTTCCGAACACCAACGCCGCGTGCAGTGGGTCGCCATTCGGCCTGGCGTTCTCGTGCGACGGCTTCCACCCGAGCACCGCCTCGCATCGGTTGATCGCCAAGAAGATCGTGCAGGCGATCAACGCATACTATCAGTCGGCGATCCCGGCCATTACGCCCTGACGCGAACCCGACCCGTGTGGCGGGGTAGCGAGAACGGCATCCGC
>DASPXE010000202.1:0-3876 GCA_035637455.1 Gemmatimonadales bacterium | reverse complement strand
TGGGTCATCCCGTCCAGCACGGCCTGGACGGCCCGTTTGCGCAGCGCCGCCTGGGCTGCGCCCGGCAGGGATCGAGCGTCTTCGTTCGACATGCCCCGAGCCTACGACATCCCACTCTATTTGCCTGCCGGAGTGATAACTCCCCGGGTTGGCCGTCACCGCGGTCGATCCGATCTCGCGGACCCAGGTGCGCAGCGTCTCATGGCTGAGCCCGAGTTCCCGCGCGACCTGGCTGATCGGCTTGCCGGTCGATCGGACCAGCGCGACCGCATCGTGCTTGAACTCCGGGCTGTACTTGGATGGGCGTCCCACCCCTCACCCCTTCCTCTGGACCTCGTCCAGTCTCGGGGTGTCCAGGCCTCAGGGGGAACCCCAGAGGATCTCATAGAGCGCATCGGACGCTGACAGTCACAACTTCGATCCATCGGCCAAATACCTTGTATGCACTACCGAGGAAGCGCATGCTCCACGCACCACGACTCATTGTGGTGGGCGCAAGTCTTCGATGTTGGCAAGGGGGGCGACGTGGCCAACGTCTCGAGCTGGCAGAACTTCCTCCATTTGGTCGAGGCCGATCCGCCTGCCCTGCCGTCAAGCTGAGCGATGAGAGGGAGGGGCCATGCCCTTTAGCCTCGATTCTCGGTGCGGTAATTGAGTTGAGGCTGGAGTTGGCCGGCTTGGCTGGTTGTGGTGGTGTAGCGGGTTGTGGTGTTCGGTGGGTCCGTAGGTTGATGACGGGGTGGGGTATCTGGGTCGGGTCAGCGTGGCGGGAAGGTGAAGCGGAGCTTGCGGTCTTGCCACCAGGGGATGGGCAGGTCGAGGTCGGCGAAGCCACCTCGGATGAGGACGGGGTGGTTGCTGCGGAGGTTGAGTGCGCAGGTGACGTGGTCGTCGGTGATGTGCAGGGTGCCGGTGGCGTCCAGGAAGTGCCGCCAGAGCTTGTCGGGGGTGGCGTCGGCGTAGCGGGGCAGGCCGCGGGCCAGCAGGCGGTAGAGGTTGCCGGCGACGACGGTGAGGGTGGTGTCCAGGTCGACGTTAAGCGGGACGCCACTGGACAGGGCGTCCAGGTGGAACCCGGCGATGTAGGCGTCGAGTTCGTTTTCGATGAGCATCCGCTCGGCGTAGCGGGCGAACAGGTCCTTGGCCGGGGTGGTGAGGTCGTTGGTGATGAGGAGTGTGGGCTGGTCGCGGCCGATGTTCTTCACGGCGATCTGGCGGACGATGGCGTTGATGTCGTGGAGTTGGATCAGGTCTTCGTGCAGGTGGGGGCGGCGGTAGCGGCCGGCGCGTTTGATCTCGACGGCTTTCCAGGCTGCTGCGGGTAGTGCGTCGAGGGCTTGGAGGGCTTTGCGGCCGCGTTTGCGCAGGGTGAGCCAGCGGATGCCGCGGCTGGTGAGCTCGTCCAGGACGGTGTAGGTGGTGAGTTGGGAGTCGAACACCAGCAGGTCGGCCTCGGCGCCGGTGGCGTCACGCCAGTAGTCGGCGAAGGCGATGATCTCTTGGGGTTGTTCGGCTTTGGTGATGTCGGCGTTGGCGTAGACCATCTCGGTGGAGGCGTGGTCTTGCGCGAAGAAGGTGAGCACGGCGCGGGTGCGCTGCGAGCGGGCGGGCACGTAGTGCTGTTCCAAGACCGCGTCGGTGCCGTGGTGGCGGATGGCGTGGAAGTCCAGGTTGAACCCGGCCGTCCCGCTGGCCAGGCCGTGGCCTTGGAGCTCGCCGACCAGCAGTTGCAGCAGCTTTTGGTTGGCGTCGCGGCGGATGCGGTAGGAGTAGCTGGTCAGGTGGGTGGCCTTGGGGAGCGCGGTGAGCCCGAGGGCAAAGCCCAGCCCGGTGTCGTCGGTGAACGCGTCGATGTGGTGGATGCGGGAGATCCGGCCGCACTTGGCCAGCAGCAGGGTGCCGATCGACTGCCAGGCTGACAGCTGGCTGGTTGCGGGGTAGTCGCAGCTGGTGATCAGTTCCGGCAGCCGCAGCTGGGCGATGGCGGGGAACAGCAGCAGCAGCCCGGCGTGGTCACACGCCAGCACGGCCCCGGCAGGCCAGGAGTCCAGCGCGGCGGCTTTGACGGGGTCGAGCCGGTGCGGGATGCCGCGGCGGGTGTTGTCGCGGCGGGCCAGCCGCGGGATCCCTTCGGCTTCCAGGAGCTTCCACACCGTCTGGGCTGACACCGGGGTGCCCTGGGCCGTCAACGCCGCGGCGATCTCGGTGACGCTGTGGTCGCGGGCGCGCAGGGCAAGGACCCGGTCGCGCACTTTCCCGGCCTTGCGGGGGCCTTTGGGGCCGGGCTTTGACCGGGTGAACAGCTCGAGCCTGCCCTTGCGCAGCTGGGTGGCCATCTGGTGCACGCTGGCGGTGGAGTAGGCGAACCGGTCGGCGACCTCGGCGGCTGGCAGGTCCTCCACGAAGTAGGCGCGCAACGCCTCGTAGCGACGCTGCGCCGATCCCGATGGATCGGTGAAGTACTCCGCGCCTGACCTCATGACTGAGCTCGTCTCTGTGAACAAGTCTTCCTCGTGTTGATACTATACTCGTCTCCAGGTGTGCGGCTGCCGCGGCGATACGCCGATGGTTCGTGCCTGATCAGGCGGAACGTAGAGGCTTGTGATCGGATGGCTGTGTTGGCCGACCGGATTTCGCTTCGCGATCTCGACCCATCTGGTTCTCGTAGATCAGTTGATGTTCTCCGTGCCGAATGCATCGGCACCCCTCGCGACCAGGGTCTTCACGCAAGGGCCGGGACCCAGACAGCACAGGAGGCGGGCACAGCCCGCCTCCCGAGAATCGAGGTTAGCGGCGGCGTGGCGATCAAGACGCCTTCTGAGGGCACCGCGGTGGTCGTCGGGGCAACGTTCCGTGTGGCAGGCACGACATCGCCGCGCACCTTCACCAAACCCGACGGCAGCGTCGAGAACGAGATCCCGCCATCCCGCGTCACGTACCGCCTCGACGGCGGCGCCTCGCAACTAGCCACGGCGCTTGATGCCAAGTGGTCGGCCTGGGAGGCCAAGCTGCGGCTGACCACACCGGGTCCGCACACGATCGTCGCGGTTGCGCAGTGGAGCCCGCCCGCGGGCCACACGGCCGAGGACACCGTCACGGTAAACGCGGTCGCGACCCCGCTCAACCTCATCGAGCCCGAGCCCGGGGGCGCCGTCAGTATCGTCGACTTCCCGGTCGTGGTCACGGCGAGCCACCCAAACGGCATCATCGGTGATAGCGTCCGCGTTCGCGCCGACGCGCAGGACTGGGTGACGCTGGGCCAGTCCGGCGGCCGCTGGCAGGGCCGGCTGCGGCTGAATTCGGACCGGGTGCCGGCGGGCGGGCGGCAGGTTCCGGTGGACCTGCAGGCAACCAGCGGCGACGGCCTGCTCCACGAACGCAGCGTCCAGATCACGGCCGTCGACGAAATCCCACCGGAGGTGCTGGACTTCACTCCACATGCCGGCGCCAAGCTCCCCGGCACGGCGGTCGGGACCACCGTCGACGTGGTGGTTCGCGCCCAGGACCCCGGGCAGGGCCGGCTCACCAGCGGCATCGCGGCCGTCGAAACCCAGGTCGACGGCAGGTCGAGCCTGGCCAAGCCGACCGCAGACCCCTGGATCTGGCGCGACCGCGTCTTTGTGCCCGGCGCCGACGACCACACGATCACGGTTAGGGCGCGGGATGCCTCCGACCACCCGTCTGCTCCTGTCAGCCATCGCGTCGTGGTGACCTCCCCCGCCGACCTACGAGATCTGAGCCGCCAGACCTACCTGCAAGACCTCCTGGGATTCGCGACCGAGCATCTATGGACCCGGGCGCCCAGCGCGCCGGACGCAGCGGCCGAGCCGCCATATGTCACGGCGGGACAGCTGGGCGAGGCACTCGGGCAGGACG
>DASPXE010000201.1:0-2030 GCA_035637455.1 Gemmatimonadales bacterium | reverse complement strand
GCCGCGCGCTCGAGGAGCCGATCCGGATCATCGTGCAGAACGCGGGTGCCGAGGGCGCGATCGTCGTGGGGAAGGTGCAGGAGTCGGCCAAGCTCAACTTCGGCTACAACGCCCAGACCGAGGAGTACGAGGATCTGGTCGCGGCCGGCGTCATCGACCCGACCAAGGTCACGCGCACGGCGCTGCAGAACGCCGCGTCCATCGCGGGACTGCTCCTCACCACCGAGTGCGTGGTGGTGCAGAAGAAAGAGAACGGCAAGATGCCCGCGATGCCGGGCGGCGGCGGCATGGGCGGGATGTACTAAGTAAGAGACGTGGTCACACGCACAGACACGCTGTAGGAGTTATGTAGGTCACGCAAAGGAGTCGATATGTACGCACGCAATGTGTCCCTGCATCTGAAGGCCAACACGGCCGGGGAGTTTACCCGGACGTTTGAGAAGGACGTCCTGCCCCTGCTTCGGAAACAGAATGGCTTCAAGGACGAGATTTCGTTCGTTGCCCCGGACCGCTCCGAAGCGGTGGCGATCAGCCTGTGGGATCGGAAAGAGAACGCGGACAAGTATAGCCGCGACATCTATCCCCAGGTGCTGACAAGTCTGGCGAAGGTGGTGGACGGAACACCGAAGGTTGAGGCCTACGAGGTGTCGAACTCGACCTTCCACAAGATCGCAAGCAACTAGCGCCGACCAGTCGGCGTGGCCGCTCGTAGCTCCGGTCCGTTTTCAACGCCGACCGAGGTGTTCAGGAAGGGGGGGCGGCCGAAGAGTCCGCCCTTCTTTCTCGCTCGCAACCGGATGAGGAGAGAGTCCACCGGGATGAGCAGGGACAGGTTACCGAGGGAGCCCTATGGCACCGATCACACTCCAGCGCCTCGTACAGCAGCTGGACAAGCTGAAGCCAGAAGCAGACGCAGCGAGGCTCAAAACGCCCGACTACGCCCGCTGGCTCGCCCGCATGATCCGACGACTGCGGGAGCGAAGGTTAGATGCTGATCGGGCCGCTGCCACTGTGGCGCTCGCGGAGGCGCTCAAGCGGGGCGCCATCACGGCTCCGATGGAGGCGCACCCTCACAAGCGGCCTGGGCTGGCGAGATGACGAGGCCCTGACCTTGGCACGACCCACCGTCGTGGTAGACAGCGGCATCTGGAAGGTTTATCCCACGGGCCGCATCACGGTTTATGGGAAGGATGAATTTGGGTTGCTGTTCGAGCTCGGGACCGGCCCCGAGCGCAAGCGGCGCTTCACCCGGTACTCGCCTCTGGGATCCAAGAGTACCGACGCAGCTCTCGCCGAGCTCACTGACCGGCAGCTGCTCGACTTCTTCCACCAATCGCAGCCCGCCTGGACATCGCCCGAGGGGGGATACGGGGTGCGTTAAACGGAGCCTCCGTAGGAACGCGCCCACAGGGCGGTATCGTCGATCGTCCTTGCGGCAGCGGATCGACTGTTTCATCGCTCCACCTCATCCAGCGCTGGAGTGCGGGATCGTCAGAGCGTGGTGGCAGTGCCAGGACCCGGCCATGCAGCGGCAGCAGGAGGAGGAATAGCGACAGCAGTCGTCTTCGGCATCGAGTAGATTCCGGACTCCACCCGGACGACGCCGACACCGACTGGCAGGCAGAGAACAGCGTGCTCGGATGAGTTGGGACGAAACCACGCGATGAGAACGCCGCGCCGTGAAGCTTGCCGTGGCGCCCTGGGCAAGTCGCCTTGGCTGACGCCCTGAGGCTGCTGCTCCGCCCCTTCGGGGGCGGCCGCCGCCCGGAAGCCGAGAAGCCTCTCCGCGCTGAGCTCCTCAGCATCGAGCGCCTGGAGGAACGGGCCAGGGCCCTCGCCGCCAGCTTCACGCTGGCCCGGGATCCGCGCCGCAAGGCCCGCCCATTCTTCTCGCGCCTGGAGGACAACACCCGGGTGCTGCGCAAGGCCTATCGCGTCCTGGCCGACGATGTCCACGGCGGCGAGTTCGTCCCCCCGGCGGCGGAATGGCTCCTCGACAACTTTCACCTCATCGAGGCCGAGATCCGGGG
>DASPXE010000200.1:0-6199 GCA_035637455.1 Gemmatimonadales bacterium | reverse complement strand
GGGTCAGATCGGGTCGCGGACCGACCTTCCGCACTGCACGTCGAGGCACCGCGTCGACGTGGCTGGGGCACGCGACTGGCCCCAGCTATCCGAGCCGGAGAGGTTCCTCCCGGATCGCCGGCCGCCTGAGCCCTTGTTTGCGTCGGCGGCCTCCCCGGAATTTCCGCTCGGACCCGTCTTAGAGGCGTGGTTGGGACACCAGGTCCCGACCCTTCCCTCCAAGCCGCGTGGCATCAATATAGGGGCGGCGGAAAATCGCGCAAGTGCCGATGTTTCTTCGGGTTAGCTCACTTGCGTGTGCATCAGTTGTGGAGGGTAACCCCTACCGCTGTCGGCCCTTGCCCCGAGCGTCCACACGATGTGGAGTTGTGAATCCACAATCGTCACAGTCGCAAGCCGTAAGCCGCAAGCGGTTGGTAGACGACAGTGGCGGGGGGTGATGTCGCTTGCGGCTTGCGACTTGTGTCTTGCAACTGAAGTTAGATATCGATGCCGACTTCGTGGTAGCTGTAGGGCGCGCCGGGCTGAGCGGGGACGAAGAGCACCCCCGCTCCCCCCGTCGCGAACCAGCCGGTGAGGAGCTGGGTGGAGCGGCCGGCGCCGACCGGCTGACTGAACAGCACCTCGAGCCAGCGGCGGATGTGGCGCAGCTCGGGCGCCCGGCGGCCGAGCATGGCAATCACTGCGCCGATGCCGTGGGTGGCGCGCAGGAAGTGCGCGATCGCGTGGACGCGTTGTGCAAAGATGTAGGCGCGCACGCCCGGCTCGTCATAGAGCAGGGTGCCCTCGTACGGGTCGGCGGGCGAGGCGTCCATACGGGGCCCGAAGTAGATGAACACGTGTTGGTCACCGTCGCGGCGCTCGACCACGGCGGCCGCGGCGTCGGCGCCCAGCCGTGCAGCGTGGATCAGGTCGTCCTCGGCGAGGATGCCGACAGCGGCGGTCCATTCGAGCGCGGCGAGCGCCTGGTCCAGCGGGCAGCCCGCGGCGTCCTCATACGCGAGCAGCCGCGGCGCCTCGCCGGCGCGGAGGAAGAAGTGCGCGAGCGCGTCCGCCCGGTCGTCGAAGGTGCGGGTCTGGCGCGAGGTTGCGGGAAGCGTCATTGTGACATTATAACCCTGGCTTCGACCCAAGGTATAGAGGAGCACTGATGCGCTGCTTGGCTGTGCTGTGCTGCGTCGCCGCGACCGTCGCAGGGGCGCAGCAGCCGACGCCCCCTCCCAGCCCGCCCGCTCCCGACTCGGCCCGGGCGGAGTCGGCGCTCGCACCGCCGTCGCCGCCCACTCCCGAGCAGAAGCGCTTCGTCGACGGACTGCGCACCGCGACCCGCGGGATCGCCCAGCTGAAGGACGGCCTCAACCGCGTGACGCGTACGCAGTCGACGGGCGACAGCGTGAGCCGGCGGCGCGCCGGGCGCTTGCTGGTCGGCCTGTGCGGCAGCGCGCGGGCATTCATGGCGCGCGGCCGTCCCTACATGAAGCCGGCGGTCTACGAAGACTCGACCCGTCTGAAAGCGCGCCGACTCACCACGCAGATGGACTCGCTGATCGCCTACATGACGGTCTGCGAGCAGACCGCGTCAGCGACCCCGGCTCCGGTGGCGAGCGAGCTCAACAAGCGCATGAAGTCGTACGATGCAGTGCTGCGGGATTTCCGCCTCGCCGTCGGGCTGCCGGTGAAGGCGGACAGTGCTCAGACGGCGAGGCGCCAGTAGGGTCGCACCCTACGGCACGGGCTGCGGTTTTGGCTCCAATTTGAGCACCCACAACCCGCTATTGATGTCGGGCACAAAAATGTTGCCGTCCCGCACGACCGCCCCCCACGCGAACGGCGTGTGCGGCTGCGTGCCGGTCGAGTCGGCCGTCAGGATCCAGCTCATCTCCCTGCCCTGCCGCAGCAGATCACCCTTCAGCTCGCCCGAGATGTCGAGGACGCGCGCGCCGCCCTGGTAGTTGCCGAGGTAGAGGGTATCGCCCACGACCCAGACGTTGTGCACGCCCCCGTCGGTCGGCTCGTACCAGGCGACTTCTCGGGGATGCTCGATGTCGGAGACGTCCACAACGTGGAGCCTGCCGAACGTGAGGTTGTTGCCGCCGTTCAGGCCCTTGTACGGCCGCGCCGCGTACACCTCATCGCCCACGAACACATATCTGCCCGCGCGCCACGCCGTGTGCGTGCCGCGCACAAATCCCGTCCCCCAGAGCTGCTCGACCCGCGCGTAGGTGGCGTTGAGATCGTACTTGAGCTGGGAAACGAGCTGCGGGCTCTCCGGACTCCCGCCCTTCATACCGTTGCCGACATCGAGGATGATGAGCCCATCGTTCCAGTAGGCGAGGTAGGCGAGGCCGTCCACCACCATGATGTCGTGGAGATAGCGCCCTGCCTCGGTCTGCTGCGCCTCCCAGCGGGCGACCTCCTTCGGGTGAGTCGGATCGCGGAAGTCGATCACCCGCATGGAGCCGGTGGCGTCGTCGGTGATGTACGCCCTTCCCTGGTACACGTAGGAGCTGTGGACGCCGCCCGAGACCGTCTCGGTGTACTCGGCGACCGGCTTGGGGTGGCACGCATCGCTGGCGTCGAACACCACGATCCCGTTCTTGCGGTTCGAGGCCCCCTCGCGCGAGAACACGCCGTACTTGCCGTCCTCGGTCGTCATCACGTCGTTCACGAGGCGCGCGTCAGTCATCATCGAGTCCGCGATCTTGGGACTCGCGGGGTCGGTGATGTCCATGGCGTACACGCGATCGGCGATGGTCGTCATGTAGAGGCACTTGCCTCCGGGGTGCACCCACACCTCGGCGGCGCGGTACTTGATCGGCAGGTGCGCCAGCACGTCGATGCTGCGCGTCACCCGTCGCTGCTCCACGCGGACCACGGCATCGGCGCTGCGCCCGCCAACGCTTCCGGTGACCGTGTAGATCCCCGGGGTCTCCGCCACGAACGCACCCGCAGGGTCGATCTGGGCGACGCCGGCCCCGCCGGTCGCCGCCACGGCCCACTCGACCGGAACGCCCGGGACGAGGCGACCCCTCGCGTCCTTCGCACTCACGGCGAAGCGGACCACGTCACCAGTGCGGACCGCGCTCGAGGCGGGCTCGACGGCGAGCCGGGTGATGGTGTTGGCGATCACCTGGAGGGGGAGCGGGGTCGTCGCACCGCCCGCCTTCGCCGTAATGGTGGCGCGCCCCGGCGCGAGCGCGTGGAGGCGCCCGTCCCCGGTGACGCTCGCGACCCGCGCGTTGCTCGAGGTGAAAGAAACCAGATCGGCGCGGCGGTCGCCGTGCTTCGAGAACGCCACACCGGTCAGTGTCAGCCGGGTCCCGGCGACGACCGTGGCCGGCGCGGGCGCGACGTCGATGCGCGCGGCCGGCTCGGGCAGTACGTGGATCAAGGCATCCCCGAACACTTGGCCCTGCTGGCCCGGGATGTACGCGACCGCCGTGACACGGACGTAGCCGTGGTAGCCGCCCTTCACCAGGCCGGTCGAATCGACGTCACCCTCGGTGCCGCCCGATAACCAGGCGATCTTCGCATCGGCCACCGCTTGACCGCGGGCGTCCAACGCCCGAGCGGCGAGCCGCACGGTCTGGCCGATCTCGATCTCCGCGGCTGGCGGGGTGATCTCCACTTTGGTGACGGGGAACGACGCCGGCGCGGCTGGCTGTTGCAGCAGTGCGAAAACGACTGCGACGTGCATGCTAACTCCTCACGGAATAACGGGTTGAGGTGGCTCGACCTTCACGACCCACAGCCCTGAGTTGATGTCGGGGACGTACACCAGGCCGCCCCGATAGATCGCGCCCCACGCGTTCGCTCCGTTGGGGACGAAGCCGCTCGCGTCTCCGGTATGTACGTGCGCATACTCCCGCCCCTGCGCGAGCAGATCGCCCTTCAGCTCGCCCGAGATGTCGAGCACCCGGAGGCCTCCCTGATAGTCCCCCAGATACAACGTGTCCCCGGCGATCCAGACGTTGTGGCTGCCGCCGTCCTCCGGCTCGAACCACGCCACCTCGTGGGGCGCCGTGAGATCGGCGATGTCGATCACGTGTAACCGGCCGTAGGCGCGACCCAGCCCGATGACGCCCGGGCCGCCGCCCTGCTGGCGCGCCGGGAAGACCTCGTCGCCGACGAAGACGTAGCGGCCGTGCCGCCAGCTCGTGTGGGTGCCGCGGATGAAGCCGGGACCCCCGGCCAGCTCGACCTTCTTGTACAGCTCGTTCAAGTCGTACTTGTACTGCATCACAAGCTGCGGATTCTCAGGCGTCCCGCCCTTCATCCCGTTGCCGACGTCGAGGATCACGAGCCCATCGTTCCAATACGACAGCGTCGCCAGGCCATCACGCACGTCGATGTCGTGCAGCGTCCGCCCGGCTTCGGGGCGTTCCACTTGCCAGCGCGCCACTTGCTTCGGGTGGTAGGGGTCGCGGATGTCGATCACCCGCATAGAGCCGGTGGCATCGTCGGTCAGATAGACGTAGCCCTTGTACACGTAGGTGCTGTGGACCCCGCCGGTGACGGTCTCGGTGAATTCGGCGATGGGCTTCGGATGCGCCGGCTCCTCGAACGAGAGAATCACGATGCCGTTCTTGCGCGTGGACGCGCCTTCGCGGGTCATCACGCCGAACTTGCCGTCCTCGGTCGTCATCACGTCGTTCACGACGCGCGCGTCCACGAGCACCGAGTCCGTGAAGAACGGCTTCGCCGGATCCGTGATGTCGATGGCGTAAATGCGGTCTCCGATCGTCGACATGTAGGCGTGCTTGCCGTCCGGATGGAGCCAGAGTTCGGCGCCCGGGAGCCCCTTGAGCGCCAGCCGGCCGACGATCGTGACCTGACGCGTGACGTTGCGGGCCGCGACCTGGACGAACGCCTCCGCCGTGCGCGCGCCGAGCGTGGCGATCACGCGGTAGGTGCCGGGCTGGTCCGCCACGAACACGCCCCCGCCATCGACCGTGGCGTATCCCTGCCCGACCGGCGACACGGCCCACTCCGGACGCACCTCGGCGACCGACCGGTGCGTTGCATCGGTCGCGGCGAACGCGAACCGGACGACGTCCCCGGAGCGAATCGCCGTGTCGGCCGGGGTGAGGGTCACGCGGGCCACGGGGTTCGGGGTCACCACGACGGTCCAGCTCTCGCTGGCCTTGCCCCCGGCCGCCGTAAGCGCGGCCCGGCCGGGGGCGCGCGCCGTAACCCGCCCGATGGGAGTGACATCGACGACGCCGGGCCGACTCGACTTCCACGTGACCCGGTCGTAGCGCCGGTCATTGTTCGCGGCGTAGGGGACCGCTTCGAGCACCAGCGAGGTGCCTGCCAACATCCGCTCCGGTCGGGGCGTCACGGCGATCTTCGCAGCCGGCTGCGGGAGCACGGTGATGCGCGCGAATGCCACTGTGGACTTCACCGCCCGTCCCGGGAGCGCCGCCACGGCGGCGACGTTCAGCGTACCGGTGGCGCCCGCGCTGACGAGGCCGGTCGAGTCGACGACGCCTTCGAAGCGGCCCCCGCTCGCGAACCAGCGGATCACCGCCTGCGGCATCGCCTGGCCACTCGAGTCGTAGGCCGTGGCATGGAGCCGGACCGTATCGCCTACTTGGAGGGCGTACTCCGCCGGCTTCACGTCGACCCGCGCGATGGGCTGCGGCAAGGTGAGTGCGGGTGGGGCGGGCTGTTGCGCGGACTGTTGCCATGCCAGTAGCGCGTAGACGAGATGCAGAGCCATGCGGAACCTCATGAGCCGAGGGCTGGGACGTCAAAACTCGGGAACTGGGCTGACGGCGGCCTAGCACGTTATCCACCCCGCGAGGTGCGCGGAAGAGGCCTCGAAATCTGGGCATTTTCGAGTGGCGGCATACTGTCGTTATTGTGGTGCCAAGAGGCAAGCCCTGAAGGGAGTACCGCTTACTCTATTGACAGGACCCGGCGCAGCCCATACGTTTGGCCCCGGTTCAAGCAATACGTGGCACCGTCACCGGTTTGTCTGCGCTCCGCGAGGACCACTTGTCTCGCGGTTTTTGTTTGAGCCCGTCTCTGGTCGCGGTGACCAGGGCCGACCATTTCCGGGGCAGTGCCCCTTAGTGCTGAGGTTTGAACGGTATGGCAAAGGGTAAGGTGAAGTGGTTCAACGACGCGAAGGGCTTTGGCTTTATCGCGCAGGAGTCGGGTCCGGACGTGTTCGTCCACTTCACGGCGATCCAGG